>NC_011901.1:3152500-3464554 GCF_000021985.1 Thioalkalivibrio sulfidiphilus HL-EbGr7 | reverse complement strand
AGCGGGCTTTGGCCTGGCGGGGGTGTCCTGCCGGCGCTCCAGACACGGTCCAACGCCATGAAAAGAACATTCCAGCCCAGCACCCTCAAGCGCAAGCGCACCCACGGTTTCCGTGCCCGCATGGCCACCCGCGGCGGCCGCAAGGTCCTGGCCGCACGTCGTGCCAAGGGCCGCGTCCGGCTTTGCCCCTGACGCCTGATCGCTGCGAAAGTCTGATAGCACCATCCTGATCGTGGCCGTGGACCAGGGCTTTCCCAGGTCCGTCCGGTTGACACGACCTGAGCAGTACAAGCAGGTCTTCGGCGACGCGCGCAAGCTCAGCGACGCAGGTTTCACCCTGCTGGTGCGGGACAACGATGGAGACAGCGCCCGCCTCGGGCTGGCCATCTCCAAGAAATGCGCCCGGCGCGCCGTGGACCGGCAACGCATCAAGCGCCTGGTGCGGGAAACATTCAGGCAGCACAGACAACACCTGGCCCCGGTGGACGTGGTGGTCATGTGCCGGCCGGCGGTCACCGGCTGGGACAACGCCCGGATCCGCGCCTCCCTGGAGCGATTCTGGGCAAGGTTGAGCACCCCATGCGCAAACCCCTGATCCTGCTGATACAGGCCTACCGTCTCCTGCTGAGCCCGTTCATCGGGCAGCACTGCAGATTCACGCCCAGCTGTTCCTGCTATGCCATCGAGGCCATCGAGCGCCACGGTGCCCTGCGCGGCACCTGGCTGACCGTCACGCGCCTGGGACGTTGCCATCCCTGGTGCGAAGGCGGGTATGATCCCGTACCCGATACCGACACCCCCCCTTCAAAGACCCACACAAAGAACTAGGCCGGCCATGGATAACCTTCGCCCCGTACTCTACCTGTCGATGCTGTTGGTGCTGTTCCTGATCTGGCAGGCCTGGAACCGCGATTACGGCCCCCAGCCGGTGGCCGCCCCCGGTGCCCAGGAACAGGTGATGGACCGCGATGGTGTCCCGGCCCCGCCCCAGGACGTACCCGATGCGCCGGTCTCCGAGGCCGTGGACGCGCCCACCGAAGTCGCGCCGGCGGAGCCGGACCGCCGCCGTATCCGGGTGGTGACCGACGTGCTGGATATCGAAATCGACACCCGCGGCGGCGACCTGGTGCGGGCCGACCTGCCCACCTACCCGGTGAGCCTGCGCACCCCGGACCAGCCGATTCGCCTGCTGGATGAGCGTTTCCGCCAGTACGTGGCCCAGTCGGGCCTGATCCACGACCGGGTGCCCGGGGTCTCCGGCGAGGGCCGCGCGCCCAGCCACCACGCCATATTCCAGGCAGAACGTGACGAGTTCCGCCTGGCCGATGGCCAGGACGAGCTGCGCGTGCCCCTGACCTGGACCAGCGAGGACGGCGTGCAGGTCACCAAGACCTACACCTTCCGTCGCGGTGACTTCCTCATCAACGTGGACCACGCGGTGCGCAACAACAGCGACCAGCCCTGGGTGGGTCGCCAGTACCGGCAGATCCGCCACGGCAGCACCCCGAGCCGTGAATCCTGGTTCCTGTACACCTTCACCGGCGTGGCCTATCACGACGGGCGCTACGAGAAGCTGTCCCTGGAGGACATGGCCGGCAAGCCCCTGGACAAGGACGTGCAAGGCGGCTGGATCTCCATCATCCAGCACTACTTCCTGACCGCCTGGGTGCCCTTCGAGCACGAGATCAACCAGTTCTACACCCGGGTGCTGGGCACGCCGGCACGCCCCGAGCACATCATCGGCATGCGTTCCGAGGCACAGACCGCCGCCCCGGGCGAGGAAACGGTGTTCACCAGCCGCTTCTGGGTGGGCCCCAAGGAGCAGGCGGCATTGAAGGCCATCCAGCCAGGCCTGGAACTGACCGTGGACTACGGCATGCTGTCCTTCCTGGCCAAGCCGCTGTTCTGGGTGCTCGACTGGATCCACAACGTGGTGGGCAACTGGGGCTGGGCCATCATCATCCTGACCATCCTCATCAAGCTGGTGTTCTACAAGCTCTCCGAGACCAGCTACCGCTCCATGGCCAAGATGCGCGCCGTGCAGCCCAAGATGATGCAGCTCAAGGACCGCTACGGCGACGACAAGCAGCGCATGAACCAGGCGCTCATGGAGCTGTACAAGAAGGAGAAGATCAACCCGCTGGGCGGCTGCCTGCCGATCCTGGTGCAGATCCCGGTGTTCATCGCCCTGTACTGGGTGCTGCTGGAGAGCGTGGAGATGCGCCAGGCGCCGTGGATCCTGTGGATCCAGGACCTCTCCGTGCGCGACCCCTACTTCATCCTGCCCATCCTCATGGGCGTGACCATGATCGCCCAGTACAAGCTCAACCCGGCGCCCATGGACCCGATCCAGCAGAAGCTGATGATGGCCCTGCCGTTCGTGTTCACCGTGTTCTTCGCCTTCTTCCCGGCGGGCCTGGTGCTGTACTGGTTCGTGAACAACCTGCTGTCCATCGCCCAGCAGTGGTACATCACCCGCAACATCGAGAAGGCCGGCAAGAAGGGCTGATGGGCCTGGTACCCCGTGGGTCGGCCTTCTGGCCGGCTTGCGTGGCCAGGCGCACATCACTGTCGGCCTGAAGGCCGGCCCACACTATCCGGACCTTCCATGGCCGACTCGCCTGAAGACACCATCGCCGCCATCGCCACCCCGCCGGGCTTCGGCGGGGTGGGGGTGGTGCGGATCTCCGGGCCAAATACCGCCGCCCTTGCCAGGGCAATCCTGGGCCGACTCCCAGCCCCCCGTCACGCCACCTACGCACCCTTCCTGGGCGAACAGGGTGAGACCCTGGACGACGGCATCGCGCTGTTCTTCCCCGGCCCCCGTTCCTACACCGGAGAGGACACCCTGGAACTCCAGGGCCACGGCGGCCCGGTGGTGCTCGACCTGCTGCTCAGCCGCTGCCTGGCCCTGGGCTGTCGCGCGGCGCGACCCGGGGAGTTCACCGAACGGGCGTTTCTGAACGGTCGCCTGGACCTGGCCCAGGCAGAGGCGGTCGCCGACCTCATCGAGGCCGGCTCCGCCCAGGCGGCGCGCTCGGCAAGACGCGCCCTGGAAGGGGCGCTCTCCCACGAGGTCAATGCCCTGCTGGATGCCCTGACCGGCCTGCGGGTCTCGGTGGAGGCGGCCCTGGATTTTCCCGACGAGGACGTGGACATCCTGCGCGAGGCGCAGGTGCAGGCGCGCCTTGCAGATCTGTCCGGGAGGATCGATCGGCTCATCCGGGGCGCCGCCCAGGGCGCGCTGCTGCGCGAAGGGCTGCGCCTGGTGATCGCCGGGCGGCCCAACGCCGGCAAGTCCAGCCTGCTCAACCGCCTGGTGCGCCGCGAGGCAGCCATCGTCACCCACATCCCCGGCACCACCCGGGACGTGCTGCGCGAGACCGTGAGCCTGGATGGCCTGCCCCTGCACCTGGTGGATACCGCCGGCCTGCGGGAGTCCGACGACCCGGTGGAACAGGAAGGCATCCGCCGCGCCTGGGCCGAGATCGAGGCCGCCGACGCGGTGCTGCTGGTGGTGGACGATGCCCTGGGGGAGGGCGAGGAGGAGGCGGCCATCCGCGCGCGCCTGCCCGGCCATCTGCCGGTGATCTGCGTGCACAACAAGATCGATCTCACCGGCCGGGTGCCGGGCAAGCAGGGCGGGGTCCTCTACCTCAGTGCCCAGGACGGGCAGGGGGTGGACAGCCTGCGCGAGCATCTCAAGGCACAGGCCGGATTCTCCGGCGGCGAAGGCCTGTTCCTGGCCCGGCGCCGGCACCTGGATGCCCTGACCCGTACCGCCGGTCACGTGGCCACCGCCCGGGATGCCCTGGCCGTCGGTGCCGGACCGGAGCTGGTGGCCGAGGACCTGCGCCTGGCCCAGGAGACCCTGGGCGAGATCACCGGACGCTTCTCCTCCGACGACCTGCTGGGCCGGATCTTCTCCACCTTCTGCATCGGCAAATAGACGACCCTTGGTGCAGACGGCCCCCCGGGCGTAAAATCCCAAGCCTTTTCCTGCGAATACGGTCCGGATGTATGGGATTCGAAGCAAGCTATGACGTGATCGTGGTCGGCGGCGGCCACGCCGGGACCGAGGCGGCACTCGCCTCGGCGCGGGCGGGCGCGCGTACCTTGCTGCTCACCCACAACATCGAGACCATCGGCCAGATGAGCTGTAACCCGGCCATCGGCGGCATCGGCAAGGGACACCTGGTCAAGGAGATCGATGCCCTGGGCGGACTCATGGCCCGGGCGGCGGACCGGGGCGGCATCCATTTCCGCACCCTCAACAGCCGCAAGGGGCCGGCGGTGCGCGCCACCCGCGCCCAGGCGGACCGGGTACGCTACAAGGCCGCTGTTCGATCCGTGGTGGAGAACACGCCGCACCTGTTCCTGTTCCAGCAGGCGGTGGATGACCTGATCGTGGAAGGCGAACGGGTCGCGGGCGTCATCACCCAGACCGGGTTGCGCTTTCGCTCCCCTGCCGTGGTGCTCACCGTGGGCACCTTCCTGGGCGGACGCATCCACGTGGGCGAGGTCCAGCATGCCGGAGGACGTGCCGGCGATCCGCCGTCCATCGCCCTGGCCGCGCGCCTGCGGGAACTGGCCCCCCGGGTGGGTCGGCTCAAGACCGGCACCCCGCCGCGCATCGATGGGCGCAGCATCGATTATGCACAGCTCACCGAACAGCCCGGCGACGCGCCACGCCCGGTGTTCTCCTTCATCGGCGCCCGGGACGAGCATCCGCCGCAGGTGAGCTGCTGGATCGCGCGCACCACCGAGCACACCCACGCCATCATCCGCGGCGCCCTGCATCGCTCGCCCATGTACAGCGGCGCCATCGAGGGGGTGGGGCCGCGCTACTGCCCGTCCATCGAGGACAAGGTGGTGCGCTTTGCCGACAAGGACAGCCACCAGGTGTTCATCGAGCCCGAGGGCCTGGACACCCACGAGGTCTACCCCAACGGGATCTCCACCAGCCTGCCCTTCGACGTGCAGTTCGAGCTGGTGCGCTCCATCCCCGGCTTCGAGCAGGCGCACATCACGCGCCCCGGCTATGCCATCGAGTACGACTACTTCGATCCCCGGGATCTAAAGCCCAGTCTCGAGACCCGCTGCCTCGCCGGCCTCTTCTTCGCCGGCCAGATCAACGGCACCACCGGTTACGAGGAGGCCGCCGCCCAGGGCCTGGTGGCGGGGCTCAACGCGGCGCGCAGCGTGCGCGATCTGGCCCCCTGGTGCCCGCGCCGGGACGAGGCCTACATCGGCGTGCTCATCGACGACCTGATCACCCGCGGCACCGCCGAGCCCTACCGCATGTTCACCAGCCGCGCCGAGTACCGGCTCATGCTGCGCGAGGACAACGCGGACCTGCGCCTCACCCCCCTGGGCCGGGACATGGGCCTGGTGGACGACGCGCGCTGGGCCGCCTTCTGCACCAAGCGCGAGGCGGTGGAGCGGGAGACGCAGCGGCTCGCCGCCACCCGCCTGGATCCGGAGCGCGTGGACCGGGAGGCCGCCGAGCGGGTGATCGGCGGAGCCTTCAGCCGCGAGCAGAACCTGCTGGATCTGCTGCGCCGGCCGGAAGTGGACTATGCCGCGCTCATGGGCCTGGAAGGGGCCGGTCCCGGTGTGGAGGACCCCCGGGTGGCGGAGCAGGTGGAGATCGGCGCGAAATACGCCGGTTACATCCAGCGCCAGCAGGACGAGGTGGCCCGCCAGCAGCGCCACGAGAACCTGGCTCTGCCCGAGGGCCTGGATTACGCCGCCATCACCGGCCTGTCCATGGAGGTGCGCCAGAAGCTCGCCGCCCACCGGCCCCACACTCTGGGCCAGGCGGCGCGCATCCCCGGCGTGACCCCGGCGGCCGTGTCCCTGCTGCTGGTGCACGTCAAGCGCCAGGGGGGCAACGGGCCGCAGTCACCCCGGCCCGATGACGGCCGCGCCCGGGCGTGACCGCACTCGACGAGGCCGCACGCGCGGAGCTGGCGCGCGGACTGGAGGCACTGGGCCTGCCCGCGAACCTGGGCCAGCCGCTGGGTGCCTACCTGGAACTGCTTGCCCGCTGGAACAAGGCCTACAACCTCACGGCGGTGACCGAGCCCCGGCAGATGGTCACCCACCATCTGCTCGACAGTCTGGCCGTCCTGCCCTGGATACGCGGTTCGCGCATCGCGGATATCGGCAGCGGGGCTGGCCTTCCGGGCATCCCGCTGGCCATCGCCCGGCCGGAGCTGACGGTGGTGCTGGTGGACACCGTGGGCAAGAAGGTGCGTTTCCAGAAACAGGCCATCCTGGAACTGGGTCTGGTGAATGCGAGCGCGGTTCACGCCCGGGTGGAAAACTATCGCCCGGAGGAGCCCTTTGATACAGTCATCAGCCGCGCCTTTGCGGCCACGGCGGATTTCGTGGCCCTGGCCGGGCACCTGGTGAGCGCCGGGGGAAGGATGTTCGCCATGAAGGGCCGCGATCCGGGCGACGAACTGAAGGCGTTGCCCGAACCCTGGGTGGTGGTGGACGTCCACCAGATCCGGGTGCCGGGACTGTCTGCCGAACGACACCTGGTGGAACTGCGCCGAAACTGAGCCGCAGGTCGGGCTTCAGCCCGACAGCGGTGGTTTCGACGGGCAGCACTATCGGGCTGAAGCCCGACCTACGGATGCTATGCAGGTGTCCGAATGAAGATCACGATGAGGTAACACCCATGGCCAAGATCCTGACCATCGCCAACCAGAAGGGCGGGGTGGGCAAGACCACCACCAGCGTCAACCTGGCGGCTTCACTCGCGGCCACCAAGCGCCGGGTGCTGATGATCGATCTGGATCCCCAGGGCAACGCCACCATGGGCAGCGCCGTGGACAAGCACGACCTGGAATTCACCAGCTGTGACGTGCTCATGGGCCGCACGCCGATACGCGAGGCCATCCAGTACGTGGAGGCGGTGGGCTACAGCATCCTGCCGGCCAATGCCGACCTCACCGAGGCGGAGGTGAGCCTGATGCAGGCGGAGCGCCGCGAGTTCCGGCTCAAGGAGGCCCTGGCCCCGGTGGTCGCCGAGTTCGACTACATCATCATCGACTGCCCGCCGTCCCTGAACATGCTCACGGTCAACGCCCTGGTGGCGGCCACCGGCGTGCTGATCCCCATGCAGTGCGAGTACTACGCACTGGAAGGCCTCTCGGCCCTGACCCGCACCATCGAGAGCATCCGCCAGTCAGTGAATCCGGACCTGCAGGTGGAAGGCGTGCTGCGCACCATGTACGACCCGCGCAACAACCTGGCCACCGATGTCTCCGCGCAGCTCGAGCAGCACTTCGGCGAGCGGGTCTACCGCACCATCATCCCGCGCAACGTGCGCCTGGCCGAGGCGCCCAGCTACGGGCTGCCGATCCTCCTGTATGATAAGCCGTCCCGCGGTGCCATGGCCTACCTGGCCCTGGCCGGCGAGATCCTGCGACGGGAGCGCGGCACCACGCCGGCCCCCGCCGCCAGCGCCTGAGCATCACGCATCGCCGCCCGCGCGAATTTCCCCGAAAAACCGAGACTGAAGACCCATGGCTAGAAGGAAGACCGGACTGGGCCGCGGACTGGACGTGCTGCTGAGCAGCGCCGGCGCCGCCCAGCGTGAGCAGGAGGATTCCAACCTGCGCCAGATCCCGGTGGATCAGATCCGCCGCGGCAAGTACCAGCCCCGCATCCACATCAAGCAAGAGGCCCTCGAGGATCTGGCCGCCTCCATCCGCGCCCAGGGCGTGGTGCAGCCGGTGGTGGTGCGACCCATGGGCCAGGGCTACGAGCTGATCGCCGGTGAACGGCGCTGGCGCGCCGCCCAGCTGGCGGGCCTGCACGAGGTCCCGGCGGTGGTGCGCGACATCCCCGACCAGGCCGCCGCCGCCATGGCCCTGATCGAGAACATCCAGCGGGAGAACCTCAATCCCATCGAGGAGGCCCGCGCCCTGCACCGGCTCATCCAGGAATTCGAGATGACCCACCAGCAGGCGGCGGAATCCGTGGGCCGCTCCCGCACCGGCGTGACCAACCTGCTGCGCCTGCTGGAGCTGGGCGAGGTGGCCAGCCGGCTGCTGGACGAGGGCCAGATGGAGATGGGCCATGCCCGCGCCCTGCTGGTGCTGCCCGCCGAGCTGCAGGACGAGACCGCCCGCAAGGTGGTGGCCAAGGGCCTGTCGGTGCGCGAGACCGAGCGCCTGGTGCAGAACCTCCTGAAACAGGATCGTCACAAGACCGAGGTAAAGTCCCCGGCGGGCAACCCGGACGTGCGCCGCCTGGAAGAGTCCCTGTCCGAGCGCCTGGGCGCGCCCGTGAACATCCAGTACAACAACAAGGGCAAGGGCAAGCTGGTGATCCAGTACAACTCCCTGGATGAACTGGACGGCATCCTGGAGCACATCCGCTAGCCCGGGCCAGGGATGCCGGGCAAGTGGCCTGCAGACCGCATTTGACCGCATGATCAGCGTTCTCTTATAATCCGGCGCCTTCAGACCGCCAGCGGTTTTTCGCGAATGGACCCGCGAAAAGTGCTCTGGCGGCGCTCCCGGGGGGGGTCAAAACCGGGGGGAACAGCGAATTTGCCCGAAGACATAGAGAACGCCCGTGGCCTTCATCAACAGCACGACCCGGCGACTTCTCGTCATTCAGGCCTGCGTGGCGGCAGCCGGCTTCCTGGTATTCAGCTGGTTGTCAGGTCCCTACGCAGCATGGTCAGCGCTGGCCGGGGGAGGCATCGGCTTCATCACGACCGCCTTTTTCGCCCTGCGGGTCTTTGCCGGAGGCGCCGAGCGCCCGGCGAAGGTCATAGTAAGAACATTTTATGTCGGCGAATCCCAGAAGATCCTGCTGACGGTGGCTTTGTTCGTGGTGGCAATCGTGTGGCTGGAGGTCAGCTTCCTGCCCATGTTCGCCACGTACATGGTTAGCCTGATGGCATTCTGGATCGTCCTGTTACCGGCACTGTCCGGCACGCAAGACTAGAGGCTCGAGCACACATGGCAGCGGAATACGCGAACGCTTCGGAGTACATCAAACACCACCTGGGCCACCTGACCCTGGGTGACAAGGAGACGTTCTGGGCCATTCACGTGGACACCATGTTCTTCTCCATCCTGCTCGGCGCCGTATTCCTGTTCATCTTCATCCGTGCCGCCCGCCGCATGACCGCCGGCGTCCCCGGAGGCCTGCAGAATTTCGTCGAGATCCTGGTCGAGTTCGTCGACCAGCAGGTCAAGGACTCCTTCCACGGCCGCAGCAAGGTCATCGCCCCACTGGCCCTGACCCTGTTCGTGTGGATCTTCCTCATGAACATCGTCAAGCTGCTGCCCTACGACCTGCTGCCCTACCTGGGCTACATGCTCGGTCTTGAATACCTGCGCATCAACCCGACCTCGGACGTGAACGCAACGCTCGGCATGTCCATCGCGGTGTTCTTCCTGATCATCTTCTACAGCTTCTACATCAAGGGCGTGACCGGATTCTCCAAGGAGATCTTCCTCAAGCCCTTCGGCATCTGGTTCCTGCCCTTCAACTTCGTGCTGAAGGTGGTGGAAGAGATCGCCAAGCCCGTGTCACTCGCGCTGCGACTGTTCGGCAACATGTACGCCGGCGGCCTGATCTTCACCCTGATCGCGCTGTTGCCCTGGTGGATCCAGTGGACCCTCGGGTTGTCCTGGTCCCTGTTCAAGCTGCTGATCATCACCCTGCAGGCGTTCATCTTCATGGTGCTGACCATCGTCTACCTGAGCATGGCTCACGAAGATCATTGATTTGGCGTCTGCCCCGGATCGCCGGGGCAGGCATTTTTGCAAACTGTTTTAACAACCTTGTCTCGATACACTGGAGGAAGTTATGGAACTCGCTCTCGCTAACGTTCAGGGCATGACCGCGATCGCTGTGGGTCTGATCCTCGGCATGGGTGCCCTGGGTACCGCCATCGGCTTCGGTCTGCTGGGTGGCCGTTTCCTGGAAGGTGCTGCCCGTCAGCCCGAAATGGTGCCGATGCTGCAGGTGAAGATGTTCATCGTTGCCGGTCTGCTCGACGCCGTGACCATGATCGGTGTGGGTCTGGCCCTGTTCTTCACTTTCGCCAATCCCTTCCTGGGCGTCATCACCGGCTAACGGAATTGACAGCACTCCAGTCATTCATCCGTTATGAACCGTCATACCAGGGGGTAGCAACGTGAACATCAATCTCACGCTGCTCGGCCAGATGATCACCTTCGGTTTGCTGGTGTGGGTCACGATGAAGTTCGTGTGGCCCCCCATCATCCAGGCGATGCAGGAACGTCAGAAGAAGATCGCTGACGGCCTTGCCGCCGCCGAGCGTGGCAAGCACGAACAGCAGCTCGCCGAGGAAAAAGCCAAGCAGGTCCTGCATGAAGCCAAGCAGCAGGCCGCGGAGATCGTCGCCCAGGCGCAGAAACGCGCCAACGAGATCGTCGAGGCCTCGAAGGATACCGCCCGCGTCGAAGGCGAGCGTATCAAGGCGTCAGCGCAGACCGAGATCGAGCAGGAAGTCCACCGTGCGCGCGAAGAACTGCGCAAGCAGGTGGGTGCCATCGCAGTCGTCGGGGCCGAGCGTATCCTGAAGAAGGAAATCGATCCCAAGGCCCACGACCAGGTGATTCAGGACCTGGTGGCACAGATCTAGGTGATTCCATATGTCTGAACTCACCACGCTTGCTCGGCCTTACGCCAAGGCGGTCTTCGAAGTGGCGCAGGGCGCCGGTGACCTGGCCCGCTGGTCCGACCAGCTGGGCTTCATGGCCGCCGTCGTCCACGACCCCACCATGAAGGCCTTCCTGGACAGCCCGAAGCTCACCCGCGAAGCCGCAGCCGATACCGTCATCGGTGTCTGCGAAGGCCGCATCGACGACCAGGGTAAGAACTTCGTTCGCCTGCTGGCCGAGAACGGCCGCCTGACCCTGCTCCCCGAGATCGCCGCCATCTATGAAGTGATGCGCGCCGAAGCGGAAGGCAAGGTGGAGGCGCTGGTCGTCTCCGCGCAGCCCGTCAGCGATGCGCAGAAGTCCGCCATTGCCCAGTCCCTCGCCAAGCGCCTCGGGCGCGAGGTGGAGCTGGTCTGCGAGGTGGACGAGAGTCTCATCGGCGGTGCCGTGATCCGAGCGGGCGACCTGGTCATCGATGGTTCAGTGCGCGGGCGTCTGGAACGCATGGCCGCCAACCTGAGCCGCTAAGAGGATTTATCCAATGCAACTCAATCCGACCGAAATCAGTGAACTGATCAAGAAGCGCATCGCCAGTTACGATGCGGCGGCACAGGCGCGCACCGAAGGTACCGTGGTGAGCCTCTCCGACGGCATCGTGCGTCTGCACGGCCTGGCCGACGTGATGCAGGGTGAGATGATCGAATTCCCCGGCAACACCTACGGCCTGGCGCTCAACCTGGAGCGCGACTCCGTGGGCGCGGTGGTGCTGGGTGACTACAAGCACATCAAGGAAGGCGACACGGCGCGCTGCACCGGCCGCATCCTGGAAGTGCCCGTGGGCGAGGCCCTGCTGGGCCGCGTGGTGAACTCCTTGGGCATGGCGGTGGACGGCAAGGGTGCCATCGACACCAGCCTGACTTCCCCCATCGAGAAGATCGCCCCCGGCGTGATCGAGCGTCAGTCGGTGGACCAGCCGGTACAGACCGGTCTGAAGGCCATCGACGCCATGGTGCCGATCGGCCGCGGCCAGCGTGAGCTGATCATCGGCGACCGCCAGACCGGCAAGACCGCCGTGGCCGTGGACGCCATCATCAACCAGAAGGGCACCGGCGTGAAGTGCATCTACGTGGCGGTGGGCCAGAAGGCCTCCTCCATCGCCAACGTGGTGACCAAGCTGGAACAGCACGGCGCGCTGGAGCACACCATCATCGTGGCGGCCACCGCCTCCGAATCCGCGGCCATGCAGTTCATCGCCCCCTACGCCGGTTGTGCCATGGGCGAGTACTTCCGTGACCGCGGCCAGGACGCGCTGATCATCTATGACGACCTCACCAAGCAGGCCTGGGCCTACCGCCAGGTGTCCCTGCTGCTGCGTCGTCCCCCGGGTCGTGAAGCCTATCCCGGTGACGTGTTCTACCTGCACTCCCGTCTGCTGGAGCGCGCCTCCCGCGTGAACGCCGAGTACGTGGAGAAGTTCACCAACGGTGAAGTGAAGGGCAAGACCGGTTCCCTGACCGCCCTGCCGATCATCGAGACCCAGGCCGGCGACGTGTCCGCGTTCGTGCCCACCAACGTGATCTCCATCACCGATGGTCAGATCTTCCTGGAGACCGACCTGTTCAACGCGGGTATCCGTCCGGCCATCAACGCCGGTCTGTCCGTTTCCCGAGTGGGTGGCGCGGCCCAGACCAAGATCATCAAGAAGCTCGGCGGCGGCGTGCGTCTGGCCCTGGCCCAGTATCGTGAGCTGGCGGCGTTCTCCCAGTTCGCCTCCGACCTGGATGAGCTGACCCGCAAGCAGCTGGAGCGCGGCAAGCGCGTCACCGAGCTGATGAAGCAGGGCCAGTTCTCGCCCATGTCCGTGGCCGAGATGGCGTTCTCCCTGTTCGCCGCCAACGAAGGCTACCTGGACGACGTGGATGCCAAGAAGGTGGTGGACTTCGAAAAGGCCATGCTCGACTTCCTGCGTTCCAGCAAGACGGACCTGCTGGCCAAGATCAACGAGAAGGGTGACTACAACGACGACATCCAGGCCGGCATGAAGGCCGCCCTGGACGAGTTCAAAGCCAAGCACAGCTGGTAAGCGGGGTCACTCATGGCAGGCGCAAAAGAGATCCGCACCCAGATCAAGAGTATCAAGAATACTCAGAAGATCACCAAGGCCATGGAGATGGTGGCCGCCAGCAAGATGCGCAAGGCGCAGGATCGCATGCTGGCGACCCGTCCCTATGCGGAGAAGATCCGCCAGGTGATCGGTCACGTGGCGATGGCCAAGGCCGAGTACAAGCACCCTTACCTCGAAGAGCGTGAGGTCAAGCGGGTCGGCATGATCATCATCTCCACCGACCGGGGTCTGTGCGGCGGCCTGAACATCAACCTGTTCAAGAAGGCCGTCCTTGCCATGCGCGAGTGGCACGACAAGGGTGTGGAAGTGGATCTCTGCCTGGTGGGCAACAAGGCGCTGGGTTTCTTCAAGCGCCTGGGTGGCAACGTGGTGGGCAAGGTCAACCAGCTGGGTGACCAGCCCCGCATGAACGACCTGATCGGCACCATCAAGGTCATGCTCGACGCCTACGACGAGGGCAGAATCGACCGCCTGGTCCTGGTGGAGAACGAGTTCGTCAACACCATGACCCAGAAGCCGCGGGCGACCACCCTGCTGCCCCTGGTGCCGAGCGAGGAAGACGAGCTCAAGCACCACTGGGACTACATCTACGAGCCCGATGCCAAGCCGGTGCTGGATACCCTCCTGACCCGCTACATCGAATCCGTGGTGTACCAGGGCGTGGTGGAAAACGTGGCCTGCGAGATGGCCGCGCGCATGGTGGCCATGAAGTCCGCGTCCGACAACGCGGGCGACCTGATCAAGGAACTTCAGCTGGTCTACAACAAGGCCCGCCAGGCAGCCATCACCCAGGAAATCTCCGAGATCGTGAGCGGCGCGGCCGCCGTCTGACCCTGGCCCGAACCCGACAGAATTGCAGACTTAGAGGATCAACATCATGAGTGCTGGAAACATCGTTGAAATCATCGGCGCGGTGGTGGACGTGGAATTCCCGCGTGACGCCGTGCCCAATGTCTACGATGCCCTGCGCGTCGAGGACAGCGGCCTGACCCTTGAGGTGCAGCAGCAGCTGGGTGACGGCGTGGTGCGTACCATCGCCATGGGTTCCACCGACGGGATGCGTCGCGGCGTGACGGTGGCCAACACCGGCGCCCCGATCTCCGTTCCCGTCGGCAAGGGCACCCTGGGCCGGGTCATGGACGTGCTCGGCAACCCGGTGGACAACGCCGGTGACGTGCAGACCGAAGAGCGCTGGTCCATCCACCGCCCCGCCCCCAGCTTCGACGAGCAGGCCGGTTCCACCGAGCTGCTCGAGACCGGCATCAAGGTGATCGACCTGCTCTGCCCGTTCGCCAAGGGCGGTAAGGTCGGCCTGTTCGGCGGCGCCGGTGTGGGCAAGACCGTGAACATGATGGAGCTGATCCGCAACATCGCCATCGAGCACAGCGGTTACTCCGTGTTCGCCGGCGTGGGTGAGCGTACCCGTGAGGGTAACGACTTCTACCACGAGATGAAGGACTCCAACGTGCTCGACAAGGTGGCCCTGGTGTACGGCCAGATGAACGAGCCCCCGGGCAACCGTCTGCGCGTGGCGCTGACCGGTCTGACCATGGCCGAGTTCTTCCGCGACGAAGGCCGCGACGTGCTGATGTTCATCGACAACATCTACCGTTACACCCTGGCCGGTACCGAGGTGTCCGCACTGCTGGGCCGCATGCCCTCCGCGGTGGGTTACCAGCCGACCCTGGCCGAGGAGATGGGTGTGCTCCAGGAGCGCATCACCTCCACCAAGAAGGGTTCCATCACCTCCATCCAGGCCGTGTACGTGCCCGCGGACGACCTCACCGACCCGTCCCCGGCCACCACCTTCGCCCACCTGGACGCCACCGTGGTGCTGTCCCGCCAGATCGCCGAGCTGGGTATCTACCCGGCCGTGGACCCGCTGGACTCCACCTCCCGTCAGCTGGATCCCCAGGTGATCGGCAACGAGCACTACGACACCGCCCGTGCCGTGCAGAACACCCTGCAGCGCTACAAGGAGCTGAAGGACATCATCGCCATCCTGGGCATGGACGAACTGTCCGAGGACGACAAGCTGATCGTGGCCCGCGCCCGTAAGATCCAGCGCTTCCTGTCCCAGCCCTTCTTCGTGGCGGAAGTGTTCACCGGCGCCCCCGGCAAGTACGTGTCCCTCAAGGACACCATCCGCGGGTTCCAGGCGATCGTGGCCGGCGAGTACGACCATCTGCCCGAGCAGGCCTTCTACATGGTCGGCACCATTGACGAAGCTGTCGAAAAGGCCGGCAAGCTCAAGTAATCAGGGGTAACCCATGGCCATGAC
Organism: Thioalkalivibrio sulfidiphilus HL-EbGr7; assembly: GCF_000021985.1. Taxonomy (NCBI): domain Bacteria; kingdom Pseudomonadati; phylum Pseudomonadota; class Gammaproteobacteria; order Chromatiales; family Ectothiorhodospiraceae; genus Thioalkalivibrio; species Thioalkalivibrio sulfidiphilus. Next base: position 3,449,484 of record NC_011901.1, on the reverse strand, counting down.
TTTTCACGTGGATATCGTCAGTGCCGAGGAGTCCATCTACTCCGGCACCGCCCAGATGGTGGTTGCACCCGCCGAGGGCGGCGAGGTGGGCATCCTGCCCCGGCATTCCCAGTACATCGCCCAGCTCAAGCCGGGCGAGGTGCGGGTGAAGGTGAGCGACTCCGGCGAGGAGCACAGCATCTTCATCTCCGGGGGCCTGCTGGAGGTGCAGCCCCATGTGGTGACCGTGCTGGCCGACACCGCCGTGCGCGCCAAGGATCTGGACGAGGCCGAGGCCAAGGAGGCCATGCGCCGCGCCGAGGAAGCCCTGTCGGACCGCAAGGCCGACTTCGACTACGCCAAGGCCCAGGCCGAGCTGATCGAGGCTGCCGCCCGCCTGCGCATGATCGAAAAGCTGCGCCGCCACACCCGCTGACGCCGCAGTCGTTGCAGGACCCGGGGGCGTGTCCCACCCGCACGGAACCATCCGCTGCCGGTGGACACGCCCCTTTTTTGTGCCCGGCAGTTATGGCACCTTGATCCGGATCGGAGGGCCGGCGTCATGTAGGTCGGGCTTCAGCCCGACAACGATGCCTGTCGCCGCCACCCCGACCAATCGGATGCAAAGACGATAAACTCCCCCATCACAGCTCCCAGCGGACATCATCCCGCACTACATAGCTTCATCAGGAACACGTAGACTGTCAGGTATGACGACCCCCACCAGTATCCTCATCCTCGCCGCCGGCCAGGGCACCCGGATGCGCTCCTCCCTGCCCAAGGTGCTGCAGCCCCTGGCCGGACGTCCGCTGCTCTCCCACGTGCTGGATACCGCACGAAGCCTCGATCCCCATCGCCTCGTCGTGGTCTACGGCCATGGCGGTGACCGGGTGCGCGAGGCCTTCCCCGAAGACGACATCCGCTGGGTGCACCAGGCCGAACAGCGAGGCACCGGCCACGCCGTGCAGGTGGCCCTGCCGGAGACCGATGCGGATGACCGGGTCCTGATCCTCTACGGGGATGTGCCCCTGGTGCGTGGCGAGACGGTCAGGCGCCTGCTGGCGCAGCTGGATGAAGGTGGCGACCTGGTGATCCTCACGGCGGCGCTCAAATCCCCCACCGGCTACGGACGCATCCTGCGCGATGACAGCGGACGGGTGCAGCGCATCGTGGAAGAGAAGGACGCCAGCGATTCCGAAAGGCGCGTCAACGAGGTGAACACCGGCATCATGGCCGCGCGGGCCAGTGACTTCACCCGCTGGCTGTCGAAGGTGACGAACGACAATGCCCAGGGCGAGTTTTACCTGACGGACTGCGTCGCGCTGGCAAACACGGAAGGCAGGCGCGTGGAAGCAGTGGTCGGACACGAGGCCATTGAACTGATGGGCGTGAACGACAAGCGCCAGCTCGCCGAGCAGGAGCGCGCCTATCAAAGGCGTGAGGCAGAGCGCCTCATGGTGCAGGGTGTGACCGTGATCGATCCGGCGCGCCTGGATGTCCGCGGTGAGGTGGAGGCAGGACGGGACGTGAGCCTGGATATAAACGTGATCCTGCAGGGTAGCGTGAAGCTCGGTGAGGGCGCCAAGGTGGGCGCCGGCTGCGTGATCATCGATTCCGAGATCGGCCCAGGCGCGCACATCCTGCCCCACACGGTCATCGAAGGCGCGGTCATCGGCGCGGGTGCCAGCGTAGGACCCTTCGCACGCATCCGGCCCGGCACGCACACGGACAGCAATGCGAAGATCGGCAACTTCGTGGAAGTGAAGAACGCCAGGGTGGGCGAGGGCTCCAAGATCAATCACCTGAGCTACGTGGGCGACAGCGAACTGGGCCGCGACGTGAACATCGGCGCCGGCACCATCACCTGCAACTACGATGGCGCCAACAAGCACAAGACCATCATCGGTGACCGCGCCTTCATCGGCTCGAACACCGCGCTGGTGGCGCCGCTCACCGTCGGCGAGGGCGCCACCATCGGCGCCGGGACGACCCTGAACAAGGACGCGCCCCCGGGTGAACTGACTGTCGCCCGCGCCAAGGCAATCACCATCCCGGGCTGGAAGCGCCCGGTGAAGAAACCGAAGGAATGAAAACCTTGGACAGGATTAACAGGATTTACATGATGAAAAGGCGAAAGCGAGACTTATCGTAAGCCGTTGGTCTTGATGACCATGTTAATCCTGTAAATCCTGTCCATAGGCTTTTCCGTTCCACTTGTATCTTGTCTCTTTCCACTTGTATCTAGAGCCTTCCTATGTGCGGAATTGTCGGAGCCATCGCTGAACGCAACGTCGTCCCTATCCTGATGGAGGGCCTGCGACGATTGGAGTATCGCGGCTACGACTCCGCCGGCATCGCCGTGCGTGCGGACGATGGCCACATACAGCGCATCCGCTCCGTGGGCAAGGTGGGTGAGCTCCAGCACCGTCTGGATACACAGCCCCTGGTGGGCCGACTGGGCATCGCCCACACCCGCTGGGCCACCCACGGCATCCCCGCCGAGCGCAACGCCCATCCTCACATGAGCGGTGAGCGGGTCGCGGTGGTACACAACGGCATCATCGAGAACCACGCGGACCTGCGGGCCGAGCTGAGCGCGCAAGGTTTCAGCTTCACCTCCGAGACCGACACCGAGGTGATCGCCCACCTGCTCGCCTATCACCTGGGTGAAGGTGAGGACCTGCTCAGCGCGGTCAGGTCGTCTACCAGCCGCATGGTGGGCGCCTATGCGCTGGCCGTCGCATGCCCCGACGAGGCTGAGCGGCTGATCGTCGCGCGCCTGGGCAGCCCGCTGGTGATCGGCATCGGCGTGGAGGAAAACTTCATCGCCTCCGATGTCTTCGCCCTGCTGCCGGTGACCCAGCGGTTCATCTTCCTGGAGGAAGGCGACATCGCCGAGATCCGCAGGGGTTCGGTGCGGGTGCTGGACGCCCAGGGCAATGAGGTCGAGCGCCCGGTGCGCATCTCCCAGCTCACGGCCTCCACCGCAGACAAGGGCCCCTACCGGCATTACATGCTCAAGGAGATCTTCGAGCAGCCCGCCGTGATCGCCGAGACCCTGGAGGGGCGGATCTACAAGGGGAGGTTGCTGGAGGAGAGTTTCGGCCACGAGGCCAAGCGCCTGCTGGATGCCGCGAAAGGCGTGCACATCATCGCCTGCGGCACCAGCTACCACGCCGGCCTGGTGGCCCGATACTGGCTGGAGGAGGTGGGCGTGCCCTGCAGCGTGGAAGTGGCCAGCGAGTTCCGCTACCGCCAGGTGGTGGTGCCGAAAGACACCCTGTTCGTCACCATCTCCCAGTCCGGTGAGACCGCAGACACGCTGGCCGCCCTGCGCGAGTCAAAGAAGATGGGATATCTCGGCAGCCTGTGCGTCTGCAACGTGCCCGAGAGTTCACTGGTGCGCGAGTCCGACGTGGCCGTGATGACCCGTGCCGGCCCCGAGATCGGCGTGGCCTCCACCAAGGCCTTCACCACCCAGCTGGTGGCACTGCGTCTGCTGGCCCTGGCCCTGGCGCGACGCCATGGCATGGACCGGGAAAAGGAAAAGACCCTGGTGGAGGAACTGGAGTCGCTGCCCCGCCAGGTGGAAGTGGCCCTGTCCCTGAGCGAGGCCATCGAAGAGATGGCCAACGCCTTCGCCGAGAAGACCCATGCCTTGTTCCTGGGCCGGGGCACCTTCTATCCCGTGGCCATGGAGGGGGCGCTGAAGCTCAAGGAGATCTCCTACATCCACGCCGAGGCCTATCCCGCCGGAGAACTCAAGCACGGCCCGCTGGCCCTGGTGGACGCGGACATGCCCGTGATCTGCGCCCTGCCCAACGACCCGTTGCTGGAGAAGGTGCTCTCCAACCTGCAGGAAGTCCGCGCCCGCGGTGGTGAGCTGTTCCTGTTCAGCGACGAGCGCATCAGGATCAACCTGGACCACTACCACAGCCTGACCCTGGCCGACATCTGCCCCAGCACCGCGCCCATCGTCTACACCATCCCGCTGCAGCTGCTGGCGTATCACACGGCCGTCCTCAAGGGGACGGATGTGGATCAGCCGAGGAATCTGGCGAAGTCGGTGACGGTGGAATGAAAGACGTCACGACGCCTTGATGTCATGACGTCACGGCGTTATATTCATCGGCAAGAGGTACCATGCTATGAATAGTGCAACCAAGCGCTCCACCATCTATTTCGACGAGCAGCTCCACGAAGCTCTGCGCCTGAAGGCTGCGCATACACACCAATCCATCTCCGAAATCGTCAACGACGCGGTGCGAGCGTCGCTGCTCGAGGATCAGGAGGACCTGGCGGCCTTTCAGGAGCGTGTGGCTGAGCCCACAATGACCTACGAAGAATTGCTCAACGACCTGAAGGCGCATGGCAAGCTATAGACTTGCCTTCAGAAAGTCTGTTGCCAAAGACCTACGGTCGACTCCCAGCCGGGATATCGCCCGGATACTCAAGCGCATCGAGGCACTTGCAGACGATCCACGACCGTCCGATAGCCAGAAGCTTTCGGGCCAGGAACGCTACCGGGTGCGCCTGGGCGTGTACCGCATCATTTACGAGATTGTGGATGATGAGCTGATCGTGACGGTCGTGAAAATAGGACACAGGCGAGAAGTGTACCGAAAGATCTGAGCAGACCCGCCTACCACGCACCGCCGCGGTGGTGAGCTGTTCCTGCTCAGCGATGAGAACTTAGCATCGGGACATCCACAAAGCTGACATAGTGGATGTCCCATTTCTGCTTTGCAAAGCTGACGTAGTGGATGCCCCGTTTCTGCTTTAGCATTTAATAATGCAAAGCGGATTATCTTGCTCTGTTTAGATAGTCCATATATTATTCTATATCATCTTTTCCATAATATATGGATTATTATCTATGCGCCCCACAGATCGGGCCACCGCCCGTCGCCAGCTGGATCAACGCCTGAATCGGATCAGTGATGCCGAGGCCCTGGCGCGGCCGCCGCGCGGCTGGATCAAGGCGATTCGAGAAGCGCTGGGTCTGACCACGGCGCAGTTGGGCCGGCGATTGGGCGTCAGCCAGCCGCGCGTGGTGGCCATCGAGAAGGCCGAGAGGGAGGGCGCTATCACGCTCGCGAGCCTCGAACGGGCGGCGCACGCCCTGGATTGCCGCCTTGTGTACGCGCTCGTTCCCCGCCGGCCACTTGAGGATATGGTCAGAGAGCGGGCGGAACTCAGGGCCAGGCAGCACCTGGAATCCGCCAGCCACAGCATGGCGCTCGAGGCGCAGGGTGTCGGCTCGGCCGACGAGCAAGAGCAGTTCGAGCGGTTGGTGCAGCGGTTGCTGGAGAGGGCGGGCTCCGATCTGTGGGAGGAAGGAGAATGAAGGACCCGCTGGAGGAACAGGACGACGCCTCCACGCCGCTTCAGGAGCAGGAACGGGCGGATCTGATCCCGTCCTATATCACCCTGCGTTCAGAACTGAACGAGGCGGAACAGGCCAACATTCTGGAGGCCCAGGAATGGGCCTTCGCGCGTAAGCGCGACGTCCTGAACGAGCGCTTTCTGACCGGCCTGCACAAGCGGATGTTTGGCCGCGTCTGGCGATGGGCCGGGCGGTTCCGGACGACGGATCGAAATATCGGCGTCGATGCCTGGCGCATCCCGATGGACCTTCGGCAGCTGCTCGACGATTGCCGGTACTGGATCGAGCACGGGACCTACGAGCCGGACGAGATCGCGGCGCGCTTTCATCACCGGTTAGTGCTGATCCATCCGTTTCCAAACGGAAACGGTCGTCACGCCCGCCTGGCGACTGATCTGTTGCTGGCGAACCAGGGTCGCCCGCGCTTTTCCTGGGGCAGGGCCAGTCTGATCAATCCTGGCGAAGCACGGCAGGGCTATGTGGAGGCCCTTCGAGCTGCCGATAAACACGATATCGTGCCGTTGCTGGAGTTCGTGCGTTCCTAGGAACTGGTGCGGGGTCGGACCACCACAAGCTATCAAGATGGGTGCTGTAACGCAGGTGGTGCTCTGTCTGGCAATCCAGGACGTGCTACACCCAGCGTCCAAGCAGCCCCGGTTTCTGATCCCCGATGATCAGGTCGCGACGCGTAATCGATGTACCCGCTGCAAAGCCATCCCGTCGAGGCGTGGTCGGGATGTGGGGTGGCATTGGATGATCGCCTCAGCCCTTATTTTTCTCTTCGACATCCTTGGCAAGCCAAGCCTTGATCAGTGACTGGTAGGGCATGTCCCGCTTGTTCGCTTCGATCTTGATGCGCTCCAGTAGCGATACAGGAAGCCGCAATGAGATGGTCTTTGTCGAGGGTTTGAGATTCGGCAAGGATGTCGGTACAGCCTGGCTCAAGTCCAGGTACTCGCTGGAGTCATGGGTTTCCCAAAAGGCACGTTCTTCAGCCTCGGATTTGAATTCAGGCACGGTCTTTCGAGGCCTGCTCATAGACGTCTCTCTCTTTGCGAAGCATGTCCCTGGCAGAGATCACGCGGATCAGTGTGCCGGATGCGCGCAATGTGAAGCTGATATGCAGTTTTCGGCCATCATCAGTGATGCCCAAGGCATGAAATCGGGGTTCATGCCGACTGTGTCTGGTGTCGGCGAGCAGCAGCAGAGGCTGGTTGAAGAAGATCTGTTCGTCTTCCGCCATACTGACGCCGTGTTTATCAGCGCTTTTGCGGGCATTGCCAGCATCCCAGTCGAATCCCTTGACCTGTGCCCAATTCATCACGGATGTATATTTTCGTCATATACGGTATGTGCCAATAGGCGGAACAGCAGCTGGGATGGTGTTTTCCAGGGTGATCAACCCAGCGCATTGACCTGAGTACAAAAGGCACATGTTGTGCTACTTTTATATACATGAAGCCGATCACGTGGGATCCAGGGAAGAACGCCCTCCTGCGGAGTGAAAGGGGTGTTTCCTTCGAAGATGTGGTTTTTCATATCTCGGTGGGCGACATCCTGGATACGTTAGAGCATCCGAACCAGGAGCGTTATCCGGGCCAGCGGATCCATGTGATCGAAATTGAGGGGTACGCCTACCTCGTTCCCTACGTTGAGACGGCTGATGAGGTTTTCCTGAAGACAATCATTCCGAGCCGAAAAGCGACCAAGACCTACTTGGGAGGTCCGTGATGAGCAAGTTGGACCAAGACGAACGTGAACTCCTGGAGGCGTTTGAGGCAGGGAAACTCAAGCGCCCGACTAATGCAGCTGAAATTCAGGCACGGCATCAGAAATACGCGGAAGCGATGTTCAAGAAGGATGCGCGGATCAATATCCGGCTTTCCTCCAAGGATTTGCGGGCGTTGCAGAAGAAGGCGTTGGCGGAAGGCATTCCCTACCAGACCCTCGTTGCGAGCATCCTTCACAAGTACGTTGAAGGACGTTTGCACGAGGATCGGTAGTCTGATTTCGCGTTAACCTGCTTCGGGGAAGCGATCCCAACAAAGTCTGTCCGTACAGACCAATATCCGACTAAGAGGCTCGGTTGTGCGCCTGCCGATTCTGGGGTAATTTCCCCGGCGGTCAAAACCGTGCCGTCATGGCGGAGAGTAGAAACATGGATCAGAAAGAACTGAACACCCGCTGCGTGGAGCTGTTTCAGAGCCCCCGCGTGATGCAGAAGATGTGGAACGCCCGGATGTTCTGGGAGTTCGGCCGCAAGCTGAATCCCCAGGCCGCTGATCTGACCGTCCCCAAGGTGGACCTGGAAGAGCTGGAAGTGCTGCTCTCCGCCGCCGCCTATGTGGACTCCCAGTGCGCCGCGGCCGTGAACGCCCGTGAGGCCGGTCGTGCCGACTTCATCCGTCGCGCCGTGCAGAGCGGTCAGCGTCCCCTGCTGCGCAGCAATCAGGTGAGCGCCGCCGCCTGAGGTTCTGCCTCATGGCAGTCGAAGAAGCCGGGCCTGGTGCCCGGCTTTTTTGTGGGCGGGATATGCGCGAGTGGTGGTGTGTCGGGCCTGGGTATTCGCGACGGGGTCGTCGCTCCTACGGGGGTGGGGCGCGGGTATACTGCGGGCGACATCCATCCTGTTTCCGGAGCCAGACCATGACCCGTATCGGTACCCCCCTCTCGCCGTCCGCCACCCGTGTGATGCTGCTCGGTGCCGGGGAGCTGGGCAAGGAAGTGATCATCGCCCTGCAGCGGCTGGGGGTGGAGGTGATCGCGGTGGATCGCTACGAGAACGCCCCGGGGCACCAGGTGGCCCACCGGGCCCACGTGATCCCCATGACCGATGCCAGCGCCCTGCGGGAACTGGTGCTCCGGGAGAAGCCGGACCTGATCGTGCCGGAGATCGAGGCCATCGCCACCGATGAACTGGCGCGCATCGAGGCGGAGGGGATCGCCCGGGTGATCCCCACGGCCCGGGCCACCCAGCTGACCATGAACCGGGAGGGCATCCGACGCCTGGCCGCCGAGGAGCTGGGGCTTCAGACCTCCCGCTATGCCTTCGCCGACTCCCTGGAATCGCTGACTGCCGCCATCGACGGCGGCATCGGCTACCCCTGCATCATCAAGCCGGTGATGTCCTCCTCGGGCAAGGGCCAGTCCCTGGTGGCGGACGCTTCGGAGCTGACCAGGGCCTGGGACTACGCCCGTTCCGCCGGGCGGGTGGACCAGGGGCGGGTGATCGTGGAGGCCGTGGTGGAATTCGACTTCGAGATCACCCTGCTGACGGTGCGCTCCAGGGGCGGGGACGGCAACATCCGCACCGATTTCTGCGCCCCGGTGGGCCACCGCCAGGTGAAGGGCGACTACGTGGAGAGCTGGCAGCCCCAGCCCATGAGCGAGACGGCCCTGGACACGGCCCGGGAGATGGCGGCGGCAGTGACCGGCGCCCTGGGCGGGCAGGGGCTGTTCGGGGTGGAGTTCTTCGTGCGCGGTGATGAGGTCTGGTTCAGCGAAGTGAGCCCCCGGCCCCATGACACGGGCCTGGTGACCCTGGCCACCCAGTGGCAGAGCGAATTTGAGCTGCACGCCCGGGCGATCCTGGGTCTGCCGGTGGACACGCGCCTGCGCAATCCCGGCGCCAGCGCGGTGATCTACGGCGGCGTGGAGGCGCAGGGCGTGGCCTTCGAGAACGTGGACCAGGCGCTCGCCGTGCCGGGCACGGACATCCGCCTGTTCGGCAAGCCGGAGGCCTTCGAGCGCCGCCGCATGGGGGTGGCCGTGGCCCACGGGGATGACATCGAGGATTGCCGCGCCCGTGCCCGGGAGGCGGCGGGTCGGGTGCGGGTGGTGGTTTAACTTCTGCCGCAGAGACGCGAAGGCGCAGAGGAAGTGCAAAGAACAAATTTGACAGGATTTACATGATTTACGGGATTAAGGATCAACCCACAAAACCGGATTGATCCTGGTCCTCTTTCATCATGTAAATCATGTTAATCCTGTCCGATCCTTTCCCCTCTGCGCCTCCGCGTCTCTGCGGCAGAAGTTCGCAGTTCAGGGCCTTTGCAGAGGCGCTTCCACCTGGCGGCGTTTGTCCGGGCCGGCGAGCAGTTCGATCAGGTCCAGGGCGAAGTCCATGGCCGTGCCGGGTCCCTTGGAGGTGATCACGTTGCCGTCGCGTTGCACGGCGGCGGCGGTCAGCTTCGTGTCCGATCCCAGGTCCATGGCCTCCAGCACGCCGGGGAAGGCGGTGGCCAGCTTGCCCTTGAGCAGGCCGGCGTCCGCCAGCACCTTGGGGGCGGCGCAGATGGCGCCCACGTAGCGGCCCTCGGCGGCCAGTTTCTTCAGCAGGGCGTGGATGCGCGGGTCGGCGTTGAGGTGGTCGGCGCCGGGCTGGCCGCCGGGCAGGACCATGAGGTCGTAGCGGCCGTCCCTGGCCTCGTCCAGGGTCTGGTCGGGCAGGATCGTGGTGCCGCGGGAGCAGCGCACCGGGCCCGGTTCCAGGCCCGCGGTGATGACCTGGAAGCCGGCACGGCGGAACAGGTCGATCAGGGTGACGGCTTCGAGTTCCTCGCAGCCGTTGGCGAGGGGGATAAGGATGCTTGCCATAGGGGGATCGCCTCCTTCCGTGTCAGGTATTCGCTCACGGGCACCAGTTCGATACCCGCTTCATGGAGTGTAGCGAGTCTGCGTTCCAGCACATCCAGGGTGGCGCCATAGGGGTGGCCGATGGCCAGGGCGTGACCGCGCCGCTGGGCCAGGCTGATGAGTTGGTCCATCTGGGCCTCAACGAACTCTTCGTTGTCCGGGAGGGTGTCCAGGAACACGTCGCGACGGGTGGCGGGCAGGCCGTGGTGCAGGGCCACTCGCTGTGCCACGCTCAGGGCGGTGGTGCGGCTGTCCACGAAATACAGGCCGCTTTGGGCCGCCAGTTCCGCCATGAACCAGTCCATGTGGCCGATGTGCCGGGTGAGCAGGCTGCCCATGTGGTTGTTCACGCCCCGCACGTGGGGCACGGAGGCCAGTGCCGCCAGGAAGGTTTCCCGCAGCGCCTCGCGCTCCATGTCCACGGTGATGCCGCCGGGACCCAGGGGCAGGGCCTCGGTGGCCTGCATGGGCAGGTGCAGCATGACTTCCTTGCCCTGGGCATGGGCCTCGTTGGCCAGGGGGCGGGCGAAGGGGGTGTGGGGCAGGACCGCGACGGTGACGGGGCCGGGCAGTGCCAGGGTGCGCTGACCGGGACCGGGCTGGTTGCCCAGGTCGTCGATGATGATGGCGATGAAAGGTCGCGGCGGCTCCAGTGCCTGGCTGGCGCCTGTCCAGAGCCACAGGCCCGGGAGCAGGATCGCCAGCCAGAGCGGCTGAAGCCGCCGCGAACCCCGCCGCATCAGCGGCGGGCCTGGAGAATGGTCAGCCCCTTGAGCAGGTTGAGGGCCTCGTAGAGCTGGTAGTCGCGCTGGGCCAGGGAGCCGTTGTCGGCGGGCTGCTCGCCGGCCTCCTCGGTGGCGCGCTGGCGCTGCAGGTGACGCTGCAGGGAGGCCTCGGTCACCGGGCGGGAGCCGTCGGTCTCCGCGGCGCTGACCTGCAGGCGCTCGAGCTTGATGTCCGGCTCGATGCCCTCGGCCTGGATGGAGCGGCCCTCGGGGGTGTAGTAGCGGGCGGTGGTGAGCTTGAGCGCGGTGTCCTGACGCAGCGGCAGGATGGTCTGCACCGAGCCCTTGCCGAAGGTGCGGGTGCCCATGATCACGGCGCGCTGGTGGTCCTGCAGGGCACCGGCGACGATCTCGGAGGCGGAGGCGGAGCCCTCGTTGACCAGCACCACCATGGGCGCGCCCTTGAGCACGTCGCCCGGGGAGGCCTGGTAGCGGAACTGGGCATCGGCGGTGCGGCCCTCGGTGTAGACGATCAGGCCGTCTTCCAGGAAGGCATCGGAGACGCCCACGGCACCGTTGAGCACGCCGCCCGGGTTGTTGCGCAGGTCCAGGATCAGGCCGCGCAGGCCGTTGCCCTCGCGCTGCAGCTTGTTGATCTCCTCCACCAGGTTCTGGGCGGTGCGGGACTGGAAGTTGCTGATGCGCACGTAGGCGAAGCCGGGCTCCAGCATCTCGCTGCGCACGCTGCGCACCCGGATGGTGTCGCGGGTGAGGGTGATGCGGATGGGCTGGTCGGCGCCCTCGCGCATGATGGTCAGGGTGATGTCGGTGCCCTTGGGGCCGCGCATCTCATTGACCGCCTCGTTGAGGGTCATGCCCTTCACCGGCTTGTCGTCCAGGCGGATGATCAGGTCGCCGGCGCGCACGCCGGCGCGGCTCGCCGGGGTGTCGTCGATGGGGGAGATGACCTTGACGAAGCCGTCCTCCATGCCCACCTCGAGACCCAGGCCGCCGAACTCGCCGCTGGTGCCGATCTGCAGGTCCTGGAAGTCCCTGGGGGTCAGGTAGCTGGAGTGGGGATCGAGGCCGGAGAGCATGCCGCGGATGGCGTTCTCGAGCAGGGTGGTGTCGTCCACGTAATCCACGTAGTTGCGCTTGATGCGCATGTAGACGTCGGTGAAGGCGCGCAGGTCCTCCAGGGGGATGGCCTCGTTTTCCTGCTTGTTGGCGAAGACCCCGAAGGACAGGCTGAGCGCGAAGCCCAGCAGGATGCCCGTCAGAACCCCTGCGCTGATCCGGGTGGTCGATTTCATACGGTAATTCTCCACGGCGTTGGACCGCACCTCTCCGGGCGGTCCCGTTGGCTCCGATCATAACACCCCCGATCTGACCCGCCTATCGCACCGGCCCGGGCCGGTGACCGCCGGTCAGCTCATTGGAGCCGGGCGGGGAACGGGCGGGGAACAGTGGCGGCTTGGCGGTCAGCGCCGGGAGGAAGGACCGGCGATTTGTACCTTAGAGTCGCACCAGCGGTCAGGGTTCAGCGGCTTGCCCTGGTGGCGGATCTCGAAGTAGAGCCCGCGGGTGTCGGCGGAGGGGCCGTCGCCCACCCGGGCGATCAGTTCACCGGCCTGTACCCAGTCGCCGGGGGCGCGGTACAGGCTCTGGTTGTGGCCGTAGAGGGTCATGTAGCCGCCGCCGTGGTCGATGATGGTGAGCAGGCCGTAGCCGCGCATCCAGTCGGCGAACACCACCCGGCCGTGGTGGATGGCGTGCACCGGGTCGCCGGCCCCGGCGTCGATGATCACGCCGCGCCAGGTCAGTCCGGCCTGGCCGCTGCGGGGGCTGCCGAAGCGGGCATTGAGCCTGCCGGCGGTGGGCCAGGGCAGTTTGCCCCGGCGTCCGGCGAAGGGTTCGTCCAGGGCGCTGTAGGCGGGGATGTCGCGCAGGGCGTTGTCCAGGGAGCGCAGCAGCTGCTCCAGTTCCTTCTCATCCTCCTCCAGGCGGCGCAGGCTGCTGCCGGCGGCGGCCATCTCCGCTTCGAGCCGCGCCAGCAGGCGACGGCGCTCGGCGCGGCCCTGTTCGAGCTCATCGCGCAGGGCCTGGCGCCGGGCCCGGTCCGCGGCCAGGGCCTCCCGGGAGGCCCGGACCTCGTCGCTGAGACGCGCCAGGCGCTCCAGATCCGCCCGGGCGGCGACGATGCGTTCGCCCCGGGCGTCGTTGAAATGCTGGTAGTAGACCAGCAGGCGGCCCACCACGGCGGGGTCTTCCTGGTTGAGCAGCAGGCGCAGGCGGTCCTGGCGGCCGGTGAGATAGGCGGCGCGCAGCTGGCGGGAAAGCTGTTCCAGCTGGGTGGCCAGCCGTTCCCGTTCCCGGGCCTGTTCCGCCTCCAGGTCCTTGAGCCGGCTCACGGCGCCGGCCATGTCCCGTTCCACCCGGGCCAGGGCCTGGTCCACCCGGGCGATCTCCTGATCGCTTTGCCGCAGGGCGGCCTCCGCCCGGCCCTGCTCGCCCCGGGCGGCCTCCATGCGCTGGCGCAGGGCGGACATTTCCTTCTGCACCTGCTCCAGGCGGCGGGTGGCGTCGGCGCGCTCGTCGGCGGCCAGGGTGGCGGGCAGGGCGAGCAGCAGGGACAGGGCGAGCGCGGTCAGGAGGGCGGGTAGGCGCACGGGAAATGTTGAATTTTCCGGGGTGGGCATATAATTTAATCAGTTCTTTATTATATTGCACAGAGTTGTCCGCGGATTCCCAGCGCGGGCGCCATGATCGAGGCCTCCGATACCCATGAATGCTAGCGCGATCCATCCCGAACTGATGACCCAGGAAGAAGACATCGAACGTGCTTCCCGGTCACTCAAGGCCATGTCCCATCCCCTGCGTCTGAAGATCCTGTGCATCCTCGGCGACCGCGAGGTCAGTGTCCAGGAGATCGTCGACAATGTGGGCACCTCCCAGAGCAACATCTCCCAGCACCTGGCCATCCTGCGAGACAAGGGTATCCTGGCCTCCCGCAAGGACGCCAACCGGGTCTACTACCGGGTGGGCGACGCGCGTACACTGCGCCTCATCGGCATGATGCAGGAAGTCTTCTGCCGGTCCGCCTGATCCACCCACCCGACTGCTCGGAGCCGACTGTCCCTCATGGAACAGATCCTGGAGTTTTCCCGCAATAACCCCATCCTGATCATCGCCCTGCTCGCCATCATGGGCATGATCGTGTTCACCGAGACCAAGCGCCTCTCGCGCCGTTATCAGAATCTGCCGCCGGCCCAGGCGGTGCGTGCCATGAACGAGGAAGGCAGCCTGATCCTGGACGTGCGCGAGAACGCCGAGGTGCGCGACGGGCGCATCAAGGGCGCCAAGCACATCCCGCTGAAGGAACTGAAGACCCGCCTCAACGAGCTGTCCAAGTACAAGGACAAGTCCGTGGTGGTCTACTGCCGCAGCGGCAACCGCTCCGCCCAGGCCTGCGAGATTCTCACCAGCAACGAGTTCGAGAAGGTGGTCAATCTGCACGGCGGCATGATGGCCTGGCAGGCCAACAACATGCCCGTGAGCAAGAAGTGATGGAGCGCGCCATGGCCGAGACCCCCGCCGTCGTCATCTACACCAGCGGTTTCTGCCCCTACTGCATGTGGGCGCGGCGCATGCTCTCCGACAAGGGCGTGGCCTTCGAGGAGATCCGCGTGGACCGGGAACCCAGCCAGCGCGCGGTGATGGAGCAGCGCAGCGGGCGCACCTCCGTGCCGCAGATCTTCATCGGTGAATTCCACGTGGGCGGCTACGACGACATGGCCGCCCTGGACCGGGCCGGGCGCCTGGACCCCATGCTGGGGCTGGCCTGACCGAGGCACCATGAGCGAGGCGCCCCACGTCGTCTGTCCCCACTGCGGCGGCGTCAACCGCCTGCCGACGGACAAGCCGGCCCGGGAGGCCCGCTGCGGCCGCTGCCACCAGGCCCTGTTCGACGGCCACCCCGCGGAACTGGACGCCGCCGGCCTGGAGCGCCAGATCTCCCGCAGCCATCTCCCCGTGCTGGTGGACTTCTGGGCCCCCTGGTGCGGCCCCTGCAAGATGATGGCGCCGGCCTATGCCCAGGCCTGCCGGGAACTGGAACCGGCCATGCGCGTGGCCAAGCTCGACACCCAGGCCCATCCCGATCCCGCCGCCCGTCTCGGCATCCGCGGCATCCCCACCCTGATCCTGTTCCACCAGGGCCGGGAACTGGGCCGCACCAGCGGCGCCATGGACGCCCGATCCATCGTGGCCTGGGCGCGCGGGGCGCTGCGGGGCGGCTGACGTCGGGATAGCGCTGTTCGCGACGGGGTCGTCGCGCCTGCGGTGGCGGTGTCGCGGATGTGCAGGAGGCCCGACCCCGGGCCGAACCGAACTTAAATTCATCTCATGGGCGCAAGCCGGCATCGCCCCGTTTGCCGCCCTCGCGCCTGCCGCCTATCATGTGCGGCCTGTCCCGCCTTCATATCAAGTCATCTTCCGGAGTCATCATGACCGACAGCCAGCAGCCCGGCGCCGCCACCGAACAGCCCAAGACCGAATTCGCCCTGCAGAAGTTCTACCTCAAGGACGTCTCCCTGGAGTGCCCCCGTTCTCCCCAGGTGTTCACCGGCGAGTGGAAGCCCGAGACCAACGTGCAGCTCAACAGCCAGGCCCGTCCCCTGGACGACCAGGGCCTGTTCGAGGTGGAGCTGACCCTGACCGTGACCACCAAGTCCGGCGGTGAGGTGGCCTACCTGGTGGAGGTCAAGCAGGCGGGCGTGTTCCTGGCCCGGGGCTTTCCCAAGGAGCAGATGGGTCACCTGCTGGCGGCCTACTGCCCGACCACCCTGTTCCCCTTCGCCCGCGAGGCCGTCACCGACCTGGTGAGCAAGGCCGGCTTCCCCCAGATGCTGCTGGCGCCGGTGAACTTCGACGCCCTCTACGCCCAGCAGCTTGCGCAGAATCATGCCGGCAAGGCAGGGGAAGAGTCCGCGCCCGCCGGCGCGAGCCACTGAGGTCCGCGCCTCCATGAGCCAGCCACCCGTCGCGGTGCTGGGCGCCGGCTCCTGGGGCACGGCCCTGGCCATGCACCTGGCCCGCCAGGGCCACCGGGTGCGCCTCTGGGGCCGTGATCCCGAGGCCATGGCCGCCATGGCCGAGGCCAACTGCAATACCCGTTACCTGCCCGACGCGCCGTTCCCCCCGGGGCTGGAACCCACTGCGGATCTGGATGCGGCGCTGCGCGAGAGCAGCTGCTGGCTGGTGGTAGTGCCCAGCCAGGCGTTCCGGGAGATGCTGCAGAAACTGGCCCCCTACCGGGACGACGCCCGGGTGCTGGTCTGGGCCACCAAGGGCCTGGAGGAACACAGCGGCCAGTGGCTGCACCAGGTGGTGGCCGAGGAGATGGGGGTCAATTTTCCCTGCGCCGTGATCTCCGGGCCCAGCTTCGCCAAGGAAGTGGCCCGGGGCCTGCCCACGGCGCTCACCGTGGCCTCCACCACCCCCGGCGTGGCCGAGCGGGTGGCCGAGTGGTTTCATGGCGAGCGCATGCGGGTGTACCTGAGCGACGACGTGCTGGGCGTGCAGCTGGGCGGGGCCTTCAAGAACGTGCTGGCCATCGCCGCCGGCATCTCCGACGGCCTGGGTTTTGGCGCCAACGCCCGGGCGGCGCTGATCACCCGTGGCCTGGCCGAACTGATGCGCCTGGGGGATGCCGCCGGCGCCCGGCGCGAGACCCTCATGGGCCTGTCCGGCCTCGGCGACCTGGTGCTCACCTGCACCGACGACCAGTCCCGCAACCGACGCCTCGGCCTGGCCCTGGGCCGTGGCGAGTCCCTGGACGCGGCGCTGGCCGCCATCGGCCAGGCGGTGGAGGGCGCGCGCACCGCGCGCATGGCGGTCTCCAAGGCCGCCGAACTGGGCGTGGACATGCCCATCTGCCACCAGGTGCACCGGGTGCTCTACGTGGGCCACTCAGCCATCGAGGCGGTGGGGGAGCTGCTGGGCAGGGATCAGAAGCCGGAGTTTTAGTTGAAGTAAGAAGTGGGAATTTGGAAGGGGGAAGACAAGTAC
The DNA here is from genome assembly GCF_000021985.1 of Thioalkalivibrio sulfidiphilus HL-EbGr7. Taxonomy (NCBI): domain Bacteria; kingdom Pseudomonadati; phylum Pseudomonadota; class Gammaproteobacteria; order Chromatiales; family Ectothiorhodospiraceae; genus Thioalkalivibrio; species Thioalkalivibrio sulfidiphilus. Next base: position 3,432,690 of record NC_011901.1, on the reverse strand, counting down.
GAAGTGTGAATTTGGAAGGGCGAAGTTGAAAGACCTTTACTTCCTACTTCCAAATTCACACTTCCAACTTCAGTGCGGCAAAGCCGCACTGCCGCCACGCCTCGTACACCATCACCGCCGCCGCATTGGAGAGGTTGAGGCTGCGGCTGCCGGGCACCATGGGGATGCGCAGGCGCCGGTCCTCGGGCAGGCCATCCAGGATCTCCATGGGCAGGCCGCGGGTCTCGGGGCCGAACAGGAAGGTGTCGCCGGGTCGGAAGGCGGGTGCCGAGTGGGGCAGGCTGGCCCGGGTGGTCAGGGCGAACATGCGCTCGGGTGCCACGGCTGACGTGAAGGCCGCGAGGCTGTCATACTCTGCCACCTGCGCCATGTCCCGATAATCCAGCCCCGCGCGTTTCAGTTTCGATTCGTCAAGGCTGAACCCCAGGGGGTGGATCAGGTGCAGGCGGCAACCCGTGTTGGCGCACAGGCGCATGATGTTGCCCGTGTTGGGGGCGATCTCCGGTTGATAGAGGACCACGTGAAACATGACGGCTGAGCATTCCCGGCGCGACCCGCTGGCCATCGACTTCTGCGGTATGGATTTCGCCACGCCCCTGGTGCTGCTCTCCGGGTGCGTGGGATTCGGCGAGGAGTATACCCGGGTGGCCGGTTTCTCCAACCGGGACGTGGGCGCCGTGTGCCTGAAGGGCACCACCGGCCAGGCGCGCCTGGGCAACCTGCCCCACCGGGTCTACGAGACCCCCATGGGCATGCTCAACGCCATCGGCCTGCAGAACCCCGGCGTGGACAAGGTGGTGGACGAGATCCTGCCCACCCTGGACTTCGACGAGACCCGTTTCATCGCCAACGTCTCCGGCTCCACCATCGAGGAATACATCGCGGTGACCCGGCGCTTCGACGACTCGCCGGTGGACGCCATCGAGATCAACATCTCCTGCCCCAACGTGAAGGAGGGCGGCGTGGCCTTCGGCAACGACCCGGACATGTCCGCCCGGGTGGTGGAGGCCTGCCGCCAGGTGACGCAGAAGCCGCTCATCACCAAGCTCTCCCCCAACCAGACCGACATCGCCGAGAACGCCCGGCGCTGCATCGAGGCGGGCACCGACGCCTTCGCCGTGATCAACACCCTCATGGGCATGGCCATCGACGCCGAGTCCCGGGAGGCGGTGATCGGCAACAACCAGGGCGGCCTGTCCGGACCGGCCATCAAGCCCATCGCGCTGCTCAAGGTGCACCAGGTCTACCAGGTGGCGCGCCCCCACGGCGTGCCCATCATCGGCCAGGGCGGCGTGACCTCGCCCAGCGACGCGCTGGAATTCCTCATCGCCGGCGCCAGCGCCGTGGGCGTGGGCACGGCGCTGTTCTACGACCCGCTGATCTGCAAGAAGATCAACCAGGGCATACGGGACTACCTTGACCGCCATGATCTGGCCAGCGTGGGCCAGCTCACCGGCAGCCTCACCCTGAACACCCCCCGGGCCTGCGGCTGAACCGGATTTCCCGCCGCACGGCTTCTGCCTCCTCTGATACATCTTAGTGGGTTGGGCTTCAGCCCGATCTGCGGCGTCTGACCGAGCCATGGCTGTCGGCCTGAAGGCCGACCTACGACGGCGCTTCTCCCCGCAAGACGATGGCACCAGGTTGGTCGGAAGGTCGCAAGCATCGCGATGATGGGATGCGCTGTCCGCAGACCACAGTGGCCGCCTCATCAGCACCGAAAACCCAGCTTTTTTATTGACAGCAGGAAGTTAGTCTGCAAACCTCAGGTGTTATAAGAACCAAAAGGGGAGCGGGCTAGCCCGAATATTCTGTGAATCACTTCTCAAATTCAGTTTTGAGTGGGTTGATGGTGCCATGATGGGCCTGCACAGACTGTTGCCAGGATGGGGTCGCGCGAACAAGACCGTCTCCCTGTGTCAGGGCGACGGACACCTCGCCCTGGCAGCCCTCTCCGCCGACGGGCAGCTGCACACCGAAAGTACCCCTATCGCCAGCCGTGCCGAGGCCGCTGTCCTGCTCACCCGCTGGGTGGAGCAGCAGGGTCTGCGACGTGCGCCTGCCGTCATCACCCTGGAGCCGGGCAGCTACAGCCTCATGCAGATGGAGCGTCCCGCGGTGGAGACCGGCGAACTGGCCGCCGCGGTGCGTTGGCGGGTGCGCGACCTGATCGATTTCCCCCTCGACGAGGCCATCACCGACGTCTTCGAGCTGCCCGCGCATGCCCAGCGGGGACGAACGCCCATGATCAATGTGGTGGTGGCGCGGGCCGAGGCCCTGCGCGACCAGGTGGCGCTGGCCGAATCCGCGGGGCTTGCCCCCTGGAAGATCGACGTGGCGGAGTTGGCCCTGCGCAACCTGGTCGAACGCCAGACCCAGGGCAATGAGACCGTGGCCAGCCTGTTTCTCATGCCCCAGCGAGGCATGATCCAGATCACCCGCGCCGACAGTCTTTACCTCACCCGGGTGCTGGAGTACGGCAGCGAGGCCGTGATCAGTGCCGCCCGGGAAGGGGGCGGTGGCTTCGGCGGGCCCTATGACCGGGTAGCCCTGGAGCTGCAGCGCACCATGGATTATTACGACAGCCACTTCGGCACGGCGCCGGTGAAGCGGCTAATCATCATGCCCCCGGGCGAGGAGATGGCCGCCCTCGCCGCCGGCGTGGGCGAGGGGGTGGGTCTGCCTGCAGGCATACTGGACGTGGCAGGACTGTTTCCCAGGGTCGCCGGTCAGGCGGCGCTGGACGCCCATGCCCTGCTGGCCCTGGGCGGCGTACTGAATGAGCACACCCGTGCGAGGCCCGATAAGGGTACTCAGACCGAGGCAGCGAGCGCGGAGGTGGGCCGGTGAGGCAGGAGATCAATCTCTACGGCCCGGCCCTGCTGGGACCCCGGGAACGATTCTCGGCGCGTCAGCTGGGGATCGCCTTCCTGCTGGCCCTGGTGATCCTGCTGCTGTTCGGACTCTGGCAGCAGTGGCGCCAGGATCAGGTGCGCGCCCGGGCCGATGCCCTGGAGGTGGAGGTGGCCGCCCTGGGCACCCAGGTGGAACGGGTGGCCGCGACGCTCGCGGCGAGGGGAGCCAGTGAGGCCCTGGCCCGGCAGGTGGAACGCCTGGAACGGGAGCGCGATGGCAAGCGCGCCCTGCTGGAACGCATTTCCGATGAATCCCTGGGCAACACGGCCGGCTTTTCGGCGCAGCTGGAAGGTCTGGGTAGACGTCATCCCGAGGGCCTGTGGCTTCAGCACATCCATCTCTCCCGGGGCGGCAGCGTGATTTCCCTGGCCGGGAACACCCTGCGCGCGGAACTGCTGCCGCGCTACCTGCGGGCCCTGGCCGAGGAACCGGTGTTCGTGGGCACCACCTTCGACACCTTCAGCCTGCAGCGCCCCGAGGGCGCCCGGACGCACAGCTTCACCCTGGTCACCCCCTGCATCGGTGCTGACGGCTCACGGCTGCGGGGCGAGGACTGTCTGCGCGGGGAGGAGGGCCGATGAGCAACAAGACCCAGGGCCTGGTCGCCCAGCTGGTCGCACGCATCAACGGCCTGGCCCTGCGCGAGCGGCTGTTGCTCCTGGGCGTGGCGGTGGTGGTCACCGTGCTGGTGGCGGATGCCCTGTGGCTCGGTCCGATCCAGCGATCGACCGCCGCGCAGACCCAGCGACTGGAGGGTCTGTCCACCCAGCAACAGGCGCTGATGAGCCGTCTGGAGGCCCTGAATGCCCAGGCGGCGGAAGACCCCAATGCCCGGCTGCGCGCACAGCTGGAGGTCCTGCGCGGCGAGGTGACGGCGCTGGATGAGGCCCTGCTCGCCCGCACCCTGGCCTTCGTCTCTCCCCGGCGCATGCCGGGGCTGCTGGAAGACCTGATCCGCGGCAGCGAGGGCCTGAGCCTGCTGGGCATGCGCAGCGAGCCCGCCACGCGGGTGGAGTCCCTGGCCGTGGGCGAGGGACTGCCGCCGGTCTACCGCCATGGCCTGGTTATGGAGCTGCAAGGGGATTACCTGGCCCTGCTGGCCTACCTGCGCACCGTGGAGGAACTGCCCTGGGGCTTGTTCTGGGAATCCCTGCGCATCGACAGCGAAGAGGCAGCCCCGGGACGGTTCCGCATCCGGGTGTTCACCCTGAGTCTGGAGGAGGGCTGGATCGGTGTGTAGCGGGAGAGACAAGAGAGAAGAGACAAGAGGCAAGAGGGTGGTTGTGATCGCCCTTGGCCTGTGTGCCGCGTGTCTGATGCTCTCCTCTGCCGTTGCCTGGGCTGAGACGGTGCGGGATCCGACGCGGCCGCCGGCGGCGGTGGAGCCGGTGCGTGCGGCGCCACAGCCGCCGGCGCGCAATTACATCCTGCAGTCCACCCGGGTCTCCGAGGAACGCCGCAGCGCGGTGATCAACGGGCGCGTGGTGGTGGAGGGGGATCAGATCGGCGGCGCGCGGGTATTGGGCATCGAACAGGCCCGGGTGCGCCTGCGCGACGCACGGGGCGAGTTCAGCCTGGCCCTGGCTGTGCCCAAGGTCACCCGGCCTGCCCAGGCCCGCGAATACGAGTACCTGGAAACGACATCCACAGAGGCAAGTCAATGATCACCAGGCCGAACACCCTCTTCCTGCTGGTCCTGCTGCTCGGCGGTCTCGGGCTCGGCGGGTGCGCCAGCAACCCCGCCCAGTCGCCGGCTCCGGAGACCCGGGCTGAGGCACCCCCGCCCGCGCCGGCTCCGGTGACACCACCGCCGGAGGTGACCGAGGCCCTGCTGCCACCGCTCGCCCTGCCCGAGCCCCGGGCCCTGGCGGAGCCCCGGTTCGACATCGACGTCAACGACGTGGAGGCCCGCGCGTTCTTCATGGGCCTGGTCAAGGACAGCCCCTACAACATGGTGGTGATCCCTCGGTGGAGGGGCAGATCAGCCTGACCCTGTCAGGTGTCACCATCCCCGAGGTGATGGACGTGGTGCGCCAGGTCTACGGCTATGAATACGAACGCCACCGCACCGGCTACCTGGTGATGCCCGCCCGACTGCAGGCGCGCATCTTCCACGTGAACTATCTCAACCTGCGTCGCGACGGCGAGTCCCAGACCCGTGTCAGCTCCGGCGAGACCCGCCGCGACAGGGACGGCCTGCAGGACGGCCTGGTAGGCGGCGGGCGCGGCAGCGCCGAGGCCTTTGGTACCCGGGTGCGCACCGAGACCGCTTCGGATTTCTGGAACGAGCTCGACTTCGCCCTGCGCTCCATCGTGGGCGACGGCGAGGGCCGCAGTGTAGTGGTCACGCCCCAGTCCAACCTGGTGGTGGTGCGCGGCCTGCCCTCGGAGCTGCGCGAGGTGGAGGCCTATCTCGCGGACGTGGAGGGCAACATGAACCGGCAGGTGATCCTGGAGGCCAAGATCGTCGAGGTGGTGCTCTCCGACGGATTCCAGGCGGGCATCAACTGGGCTGCACTGGGCCGCCCGCGCAGCGACAGTGAACTGCTGTTCGGCCAGACCGGCGGCGGCACCATCTTCGGCGAGACCGGGCGCTCCGATATTGCCGGCCAGACCGGCAACCTGGATCCCAACAACCTGGACCCGGTGAACAACGCACTGACCTCCGCCTTTGGCGGGGTATTCTCCGTGGCCGCCCGGGTGGGTGACTTCACCGCGTTCATAGAGCTGCTGGAGACCCAGGGCGAGGTGCAGGTGCTCTCGAGCCCGCGGGTGTCCACGGTGAACAACCAGAAGGCAGTGATCAAGGTGGGCGCGGACGAGTTCTTCGTCACCGACATCTCCTCCACCACCGTGGTGGGCACGGCCTCCACCACCTCGCCCAACGTCACCCTGACGCCGTTCTTCTCCGGTATCGCCCTGGATGTGACCCCGCAGATCAGCCGCGAGGGTGACGTGATCCTGCACATCCACCCCACGGTGAGCGAGGTGACCGAGCAGTCCAAGAACCTGAGCCTGGGGGGCGACACCCAGTCGGTGCCCCTGGCCTGTCCACGGTGCGCGAGTCCGACAGCATCGTGCGCGCCCGCAGCGGCCAGATCGTGGTGATCGGCGGCCTCATGACCGAGACCTCCCGTGACCGCCAGGCGAACACGCCGGTGCTGGGCCGGATCCCGGTGGTGGGTAACCTGTTCCGTCACACCCAGCGCAGCACACGCAAGACCGAGCTGGTGATCCTGTTGCGCCCCGTGGTCGTGGACCGGGACAGCGCCTGGGACCAGGCCCGGGGCTCGGAACGCATGCGTGAACTGATGAGGATGGAGTAAGACCGGCCATGTACGCCAGTCACTTCGGTCTTCGGGATGAACCCTTCCGGCTCACGCCGGACACGGCCTTCTATTTCGATTACCGGGCCCATCGGGAGGCGCTCAACGTACTCCTGCTGGCACTGCGCGCCGGGGAGGGTTTCGTCAAGGTCACCGGCGAAGTGGGCACGGGCAAGACCCTCCTGTGCCGCATGCTGATGGAGGCCCTGGAGACGAGCCACGAGACCGCCTATCTGCCCAACCCCTGTCTGACCGGCAACGGACTGCGCGCCGCCCTGGCCCGGGAGTTGGGTCTGGACCTGCCCCGCAACCTGGGACAGCACCGGGTGCTGGAGCGCATCCAGGAACATCTGCTGCACCTGGCCGCAGCGGGTCGGCGGGTGGTGGTGCTGCTGGACGAGGCGCAGGCCCTGCCCGACGAGAGCCTGGAGGCCCTGCGCCTGCTCACCAACCTGGAAACCGAGCGCCACAAGCTGCTGCAGGTGGTGCTGTTCGGGCAGCCTGAACTGGATGAACGCCTGGCCGGGTCACGGCTGCGCCAGTTGCGCCAGCGCATCAGCTTCAGCCACCGGCTCGAACCCCTGGACCGTGCCGGCGTGACTCAGTATGTGCATCACCGCCTGGCCGTGGCGGGTGTGCCTGATCGATCCCTGTTCGGCCGCAGGGCCCTGGCGACCCTGCATCGGGCCTCCCGTGGCATCCCTCGCCTGGTGAATATCCTTGCCCACAAGGCACTGCTCGCCGCCTACGGCGAGGGCGCGGCGCAGATCAGCCCGGCACATGTGCGTCGCGCCGCGCTGGACACGGAGGATGCCCGCAGACCGGCATCCCTGCGGGGCTGGGCCCTTGCCGCCCTGGGCACCGTGGGTCTCGGGGCCGCCGCCGCAGCCCTGGGGGCCTGGCTGCCATGAGCCTGATCAACGACATGCTCCGTGATCTGGACCGTCGCCAGCCCGCGGGCGAGACGGCGATACTCCCTGGCGATATTCGCCCCACTCCCCGCGCCGGCAGGCCTGTACGGATTCCCTGGGGCGGGGTGCTGGCCCTGGCCGGCCTGATGGGCATCGCGGGCGTGGCCTGGGTGGCAGCCTCCGGCCGGGAGGAGGGTGTACCCGTGCAGCCTCTGGCGCTGGTCGAGACAATTCCAGAACGGGAAGCGCAGGCGTCTGAGGCTGCCGTGCAGGTGGCCATGCTGACGCCGGCGCCGGAAACACGAGCCACTGTCACGCCGCCCGTCCGATGGGTAGGTGTGGATTCCCAGCAGATGCCCGGCGAGACGCGCGTGAGCCTGCGCTTTTCCGCGGCATTACCCGAGACGGTGGCACTGCAACGCAAGGGTGATGATGCCTATCTGCCACTCACCGGCATCGAACTGAGGGATGCGCCGGCCCTGCCGGTGGCGCCGGCCACGGGTCCCCTGGGCGGGCTGGGCATCAGCCATGAAGACGGGCCGGTGTTGCAGTTCCGCGCCCGGCCCGGTTCCACGGTAGCGCTGGAGCGCGATGCTGACGACCGTCGATTGACCCTGGTGTTCCGTACGCCGGAATCGGCCGTGGCCCCGCCCAGGGCGGAGCGAGTTGCCCACGCCGGGAGCGCCAAACCCATGGAGGAGGCACACACGGGCGCAGGGGCGGCAGCGGCAGGTCCGGCCGGGAGCCGCACCGAGTCAACGCTGGCCGAGTCGCAGCGCCCGAGGCAGGTGGCGGCGCAGCCTGCCAACCCCGTGGCCCGGCGCAGCCACGCGGATCACTACGCCCAGGCCATGGAGGCCGTGCACCGGGGGGATCTGTCCACCGGTGAGCGCGAGTTGCGCCGGGTGCTGGAGCGGGCACCCCATCTGCATGAGGCCCGGGAATCCCTGGCCACGTTGCTGGCCAGCGACGGCCGGGAGCAGGAGGCCATGGCCCTGCTGGAAGCGGGCTTGCGTGAGGCGCCGGCACGGTCCGAATCCCGGGTCCTGCTGGCGCGCCTCATGGCGGGGCGCAAGGATCTGGACGGCGCGGTGGCGCTGCTCGAAGCGGGGGTCGGGGATGCCGAGACCCTGGCGGCGCTGGCGGCCCTGTACCAGCGACAGGGTCGTGCCGAGGCGGCCGTGGCCGCCTATCGGCGGGCCCTGACGGCGCGCAACGACGTAGGCGGCTGGTGGGTGGGTCTGGGCATTGCCCTGGAGAGTGCCGGTTCGGCGGCGGGTGCACCCCAGGCCTACCGGCGTGCCCTGGCGCTGGGGGGGGTGGATCCGCGTCTGACGGACTACGCCCAGAGCCGTATCCTGGCCCTGGAGGGTCGGCCATGAAACAGACCGCGTGGAGACTTCCGGCATGAACATGCCCGCAACGTCCGAGGGTCGACGCAAGATCCGGCTGGGTGACCTGCTGGTGGAGAACGGCATCATCTCCGGCAAGCAGCTGGAGGAGGCCCTGTCCGTCCAGAAGCGCACCGGCAACAAGCTGGGACGCACGCTCATCGAGATGGGCGTAATCTCCGAGGACGCGCTGCTCAACTTCCTGTCCCGCCAGCTCAACATTCCACTGGTGGACTTGCGCCACTATCGCTTCAACAGCGAGCTGCTGCATCGCCTGCCGGAGACCGCCGCACGGCGTTTCCGCTGCATCATGCTGGCGGAGCAGGATGACGGCTACCTGGTGGGCATGGCCGATCCCACGGACATCTTCGCCCAGGACGAGATCACGCGGCTGGTCGGCAAGCCCGTGCTGGCGGCGGTGGTGCGCGAGGCGGACCTGTTGCGCACCTTCGACACCGTCTACCGGCGCACGGAGGAGATCAGCGATCTGGCCGAGGAACTGGGTCAGGAGCTGGCGGAGAGTGACTTCGACGTGGCCCAGCTCGCTGCCTCCGACGAGGTGACCGACGCCCCGGTGGTCAAGTTGCTGCGCAGTCTGTTCGAGGACGCCGTCCAGGTGAGCGCCTCGGACATCCATATCGAGCCCGACGAGAACGCCCTTCGCATTCGTCAGCGTATCGACGGCGTGCTGCAGGAACAGGTGATGAAGGAGAAGCGCATCGCCAACGCGGTGGTGCTGCGCCTCAAGCTCATGGCGGGCCTGAACATCTCCGAGAAGCGACTGCCCCAGGACGGGCGCTTCAACATCAAGGTCAAGAACAAGAGCATCGACGTGCGACTCTCCACCATGCCCATCCAGCATGGCGAGTCGGTGGTGATGCGACTGCTGGACCAGTCCACGGGCATCCTGGACCTGCTGCACCTGGGCATGCCGCCGGACATCCTGGCGCACCTGCGCCGCATCCTGCGCCACCCCAGCGGCATGGTGCTGGTCACCGGCCCCACCGGCAGCGGCAAGACCACGACCCTGTACGCCGCGCTGCAGGAACTCAACGTGCCTGACCGCAAGATCATCACCGTGGAAGACCCGGTGGAGTACCGGCTGCCGCGCATCAACCAGGTACAGGTGAACCCGCGCATCGGGCTGGAATTCGCCACGGTGCTGCGCGCCGCCCTGCGACAGGACCCGGACGTGATCCTGGTGGGCGAGATGCGTGACCAGGAGACCGCCGAGATCGGCCTGCGCGCCGCCATGACCGGCCACCTGGTGCTCTCCACGCTGCACACCAATGACGCGATCAGCACCGCCGACCGACTGCTCGACATGGGCGCCCAGGGTTTCCTGCTGGCCTCCTCGCTGCGCGCCATCATCGCACAGCGTCTGGTGCGGCGGGTGTGCGAGTTCTGCGCCGAGGCCCACGTACCCGACGCGCACCAGGCGAGCTGGATGCGCACGGTGCTGGGCGATGGCGCCGACTTCTCGCGCCTGCGCCACGGGCGCGGCTGCACCCATTGCAACAACACCGGCTATCGGGGCCGCATCGGCGTGCATGAATACCTGGAACCGGACGAGGCCATGCTCACCGCGTTGCGTCGTTCCCGCATGGACGAGTTCGCCAGGGCCGCCCGTGCCAATCCCCTGTATCGGCCGCTCATGCGCGTGGCTCTGGACTACGCCCTGGAAGGCCGCACCAGCGTGGACGAGGCCCAGCGGCTCGCCGCCGAGGTGGAGGTGCACTGATGTCCGGACCGCGCCAGTCGATCGACCCCGTGCGGGACGCCGTGACCTGGAGGCCGGACTGACATGCCCCGTTTCAGCTACCGCGCCCGCAATGCCCAGGGCCAGCCCATTGACGGCCAGATGGAGGCGCCGACCCTGATGGCCGTTGCCGACCAGCTGAGCAGCGACGGGTTCATCCCCGTGGACATCCAGCCACTGCGCGCCGGCGGCGCCTCGCTGAACATGCCTATCCGCCTGCCGCCGAGGCGTCCATCCAGCAGCGAGATCACCCTGCTAGCGCGCCAGCTCTACGCCCTCACCAAGGCCGGCGTGCCGATCATCCGGGGTCTGAACCAGCTGGCCGATGCCAGCAAGAACGAGCGCATGTCCAAGGCCCTGCGCGAGGTGGTGGACGACCTGGAATCCGGGCGTGATCTCGCCGGCGCCATGGCGCGCCACCCGGACATCTTCAGTCCCCTGTTCGTGAGCATGGTGCAGGTGGGCGAGGCCTCGGGTCGGCTGGATGATGCCCTGCTGCGGGTGTTCAACTACATGGAGCGCGAGCGCCAGACGGTGAACCAGATCCGCACCGCATTGCGTTATCCCACCTTCGTGGTGATCGCCATCAGCGTCGCCATCTTCATCCTCATGGCCTACGTGATCCCGGTATTCGCCCAGGTGTTCGAACGCTTCGACCTGGACCTGCCCCTGGCCACCCGCGCGATCATCACCGTGTCCAATTTCGTGTCCGCCTGGTGGTGGCTGATTCTGGGTGGTGTTGCCGCAGCCTGGTTCGGATTCCGCCAATGGACCCGGCGCGACGACGGACGACTGTGGTGGGACCGCCAGAAGCTGCGTTTCCCGGTGGTGGGTGACATCGTGCTGCGCGCCTCGCTGGCTCGTTTCGCCCGGGCCTTCGCCATGGCGTCCCGTTCCGGCGTGCCCTTGTTGCAGGCCCTGAACGTGGTCTCTCGAACGGCCGACAACGCCTACATCGCCGGCAAGGTCCGGGGCATGCGCGAAGGCATCGAGCGTGGCGAAACCATCGCCCGCACCGCCGCTGCATCACGCGTGTTCACGCCCCTGGTGATGCAGATGATCGCCGTGGGCGAGGAGACCGGCCAGGTGGACGAGATGCTCGACGAGGTGGCCGAGTTCTACGAAACCGAGGTGGACTATGACGTTCGTCGGCTGGGCGAGACCATCCAGCCGGTACTGGTCGTGGCAGTGGGCGTGATCGTCTTTATCTTGGCATTGGGGGTCTTCCTGCCCATGTGGGACCTGACCCAGATCGCAGGTCGATGAGGCGGCACCAGCGTGGTCTGACGCTGCTGGAGTTCGCCCTGGTAGTGGTCGTCGTCGGGCTGCTGATGTGGCTCGCCATGACCAAGATCCTGCGCCTCGAGGCGGACGTGGAGCGGGTCAACATGCAACGCACCGTGGCGGCGCTCAACAGCGCTCTGGCCATGGAGTTCGCAGAACGGGTGGTGAACGGCCGGCTGGGCACAGTGCCGGAGATGGCCGGGACCAACCCCATGGACTGGCTGGCCCAGGTACCCGGCACCTACCTGGGCACGCTGGGTCCCGCAGAGGCCGGGGCCGTGCCGGAGGGTCGCTGGTATTACGACGCGCAGCAGGGGTTGCTGGTATACCGGGTCGCCCATACGGGGCGATTCGAATCGGGCGTAGAAGGGGTGCCGAGAGCGCGGTTCCGGGTCGAGGTGGTCGAACATCCCAGGGATGGATCCCCCCAAGGGGTGCGGTTGGTAGCGGCAGAGCTGTTTATTTGGAAGTAGGCCGGACAAAGCGCAGCGGTGTCCGGCACAGGCCGCCCGATACCGCGTGCGCTATATCGGGCCTACATTGGGCAGAAAGATTCGGTGGTCCATGACCACCCGTGCAGTACCCGGAGAGGTGATGGGGCTGGGGATTTCCGGAACACACCTCGAAGGTTGATTACTAACGTCAAACTCGAAAAGAGGAGTAACACCATGCAGGCAAGACAAAGTGGTTTCACCCTGATCGAACTGATCATGGTGATCGTGATTCTGGGTGCGCTCGCGGTCATCGCGTTGCCGCGGTATATCGATCTGCAGGGCCAGGCGGAAGTCGCTTCTGCTGACGGTGTCTTTGGTGCCGCGCAGGCAGCCACGGCTATCAACTTCGCAGGGAATATTTCTGGCGCCATCAGCCCTGCGGCACCGATCACCAACGGTACCGAGTTGTTGGGCGCGATGGCGCCTGCCCCGGACGGTTGGACGGCCTCAGGTGCTGCCATCAGCCGCACCATTGGCTCGACAACCTACACCATTACTGTGTCGGCCGCTGAAACGGCAGCAGCCCCTGCCACCATTACCAAGAGCTGGTAATGCATCCCGGCTCGGCATGATCACCGGGCTGAGGATCTGGCATGAGGTCACGGGGTTTTACGCTGATCGAGCTGGTCACGGTCATCCTGCTGCTGGGTGCGGTCTCGGTTTTTGCCCTGCCGCGCCTGATGGACCGCACTGGTTTGGACGCCGCTGCCTTCGAACAGGAGTTGAAGGCGGCGTTTCGTCACGCCCGTGCCCTTGCTTCCGCCTCCGGCTGCGAGGTACAGGTGCGGGTGACGGCCGGGGAGTACGGGGTCTTCCTGCGCGCAGATGCCGCAGGCCAGTCCTGTGGCAGCGGTGGTTTCACCCAGGCGGCACGACAGCCGGTACGGGGTGGCGCTTACCAGGGAACCGTGCCGTCCGGGCTGACCGTAGGCGCGCTCACGGTCACCTTCGACGGGCTGGGTCGTTCCAGTGGTGGCAGTATCAGTGTCGGGCCCCGAACCATCACGATTTCCAGTGCCGGTTATGTTGGTTAAGGGCAGTGGCAACTGGCTAGTGGCTAGTGGCAAGGGAACACCGGTACCCGTGGAACGGACTAAAGCCCGATCTAAACCATCCAGCTCGTCGCGAAGCGGCGCAACCTTGCCACTTGCCACTTGCCACTTGCCACTTCAAAGGGGCTTCACCCTCATCGAACTGATCATCGCCATCGTCGTCATCGGCGCGGCGGTGGGCGGTGTGATGCTGCTGGTGGCCAACGTGGCTGCGCGCAGCGTGGACCCCATGATCCAGACCCAGGCGGTCTACATCGCGCAATCCTATCTGGAAGAGGCCCTGCTGCGGCCCTATGACGGACCGGCAGACTGCGCCGGCCCGCGAGACCAGTGGCTGGGCGTTGCGGCCTACGATTGCATCAACGCACAAACACCCACGGACCAGCAGGGGAATGGTCTGCCCGGGTTGTCAGCCTATCGCGTCACGGTCAATGTGTCTGATACGAGTCTCGGTGGCGTCGCGGCCCGGCGAGTGGAGGTGCAGGTCAGCCACACGAGCCAGCCCATCAATCTCTCACTGGCCGGCTACAGGGCGCAGTACTGAGCAATGCGCGGAGGCAAGAGACAAGTGACAAGAGGCAAGAGGGAGGCCGGTTTGTCCTTCGCACTTCCCAATTCGCCCTTCCCACTTCAAAGTGGTTTCACCCTGATCGAAATGATCATGGTCATCGTGCTGCTGGGTGCGCTGGTGGCCGTGTCTTCGGTGTTCATCGTGCAGCCGTTTCGCGCCTTCGACGACATGAAGCGGCGGGCCGAACTGGTGGAGGCGGCCGATTCGGCGCTGATGCTCATGACCCGAGAATTGCGTGCGGCGCTGCCGAACAGTGTGCGTGTCCAGAGCGCCGGCGGGCGAACGGTTCTGGAGTTCATTCCCACTCTGTCGGGGGGACGTTACCGCGCGACCCTGGCTGGGGATGGCAGCGGCGATATCCTGGATTTCGGCAGCACGGACACCGGCTTCGACGTGATGGGTCCGCTGCCCTCGGCACCCGGACCGGGAAGCGCCGTGGTGATCTACAACCTGACGGCTGTGGGCGGGCAGGGCAACGCCTATGCAAGCGACAACCGGGCGCCGGTGGATGCAGCGGGCAGCAGCAGCACCTATATCGCCCTGGCAGCGGCACACCGGTTTCCATTCGCGTCTCCTGCCCAGCGTTTTCAGCTGGTGTCTTCGCCCGTGAGTTATGTCTGTGATCCCGTCGCTGGCGTGTTGACCCGCCACCAGGGATACGGCTTTCAGAGCAGCCAGCCGGTGTCCAGCACCGAGCTGGGTGCCGGGGATACGGCAGCGCGGTTTGTCGCGGGATGTGATATTCGCTTCGACCCCGGCGCGGGTACGCGCAACGGTTTGGTGTCGATACGGCTGAGCCTCAGCGAGGCAGGGGAGACGGTCTCCCTGTTGCAACAGGTACACGTGCTGAACACACCATGAGAGACAGACATCATCAACAGGGCTTCGCGCTGATCTCGGCGGTGCTGCTGATCACCGGTATCCTCGCGGTGGCGACCGTCTCAGCCCTGTTGCTCTCCGGGCGCAGTGTCACCACCGCCCAGGGCTTGGAGGCCCTGCGGGCTCACTATGCGGCTCGCAGTGGTGCAGATGCGGCTGTCGCCCAGGCGATTGCCGGTGGATGTGGAACGGTAAGTGGCTCCGTGACTGTTGAGGGATTCACTGTGACCATAGACTGTCAGAACTGGATTGTGGATGAAGCCGGCAGCGATTACCCGGTGTACCGCATTACCGCGTCGGCTGCCAGAGGCAGCATCGAGTCGGGCACACTGGTGAGCCGTACCATTCGTATCAGCGTGGTGGATCAGTCGTGAACCTGGGTAGACATTCGGTGGGTGTTGCGGCGTTCAACACGCTGGTTCGGCTTGCCGGTCTACTACTGCTGTGTCTCATCGCGACAGCGTCGCGGGCCGAGATCACGCTGGAAGGAATCAGTACGACGGGCGATTCGAGCCCTGCCACTTCCCTGAGCCTCTCCGTGCCGGCTGGCGCAGTCGAGGGCGATGTCATGATCGCGCAAGTGGCTGTGCGCCACACGTCGCCGGTAACCGCGCCCGCCGGTTGGACACTGGTGCGTACTGATTCAAGGACAAGCGGACCAAACCTCACGCAACGCCTCTATGTGCGCGTTGCGGGCCCGACGGAACCGCCTTCCTATACATGGACGTTTGCCAGTACACGGGCGGCCGGCGGAATCGCGCTCTTCAGGGGCGTCGATCCGCACAATCCGGTCAGTGTCCATGCCGGGCAGGGCGGGTCCGGCACAACACTGACCGCGCCATCGGTGCTGGTCAGCATTGACGGCAGTCGCCTGCTCACCAGCTTCGCTTCGGCCAATGGCAACACCGCACTGGGTCTGCCGTCGGGCATGGGTCAGGTGTTCAACCACGAAACAGGTGCCGGCCCCAATGGCGCGGCCATCCGGATGGCCGGTGAGATACGCAGCCCGGGGAACACGGGCGTGCGCCAGGCCAGCGGTCCGAACACGAACTGGATTGCACAGGCGCTGGTACTGCGCCCGCTCAACCTGGGCCTTGCGGCTCACTGGCGCATGGAGGAGCCGGTCTGGAGCGGAGCGGCTGGCGAGGTTCAAGACTCCAGTGGCAACGGACGCCACGGCACGGCTATCGGCAGCGCGCAAACTGCGATCTCAACACCGGCCATTCCCGGCGATCCGGGTACCTGCCGTTACGGTGTTTTCGACGGCAGCTCTGCCTATGTGGAGGTGCCCGGCCACCCGAACCTCACCGGCACCAGCGCACTGACCTACACCGCCTGGATCCGCCCAAACACCTGGTCCGGGACCATTCGCCAGGTGATGGCCAAGTCCGTCCATGGCGGTGGCGCGGGACGTGCGCAGATGGGCATCTTTTCCGAGGACGGTGTGCTCAAGGGTCGCGCCATGACGGTGGGCGGACACAGCACGAGCGGCTGGGAAGTCAGCACCGCGCTGCCGGCCACGGGACAATGGACTCATGTGGCACTGGTGTTCGCGCCAACCTCACTCACCCTGTATGTGAACGGGGCCTCGGCAGCGACGCTGGTATTTCCAGTCGACAGCCTGATCACCAATGGCGATCCGCTGCGCATCGGCAATGACGTGGGCCGTAGCTATGAGTTTTCCGGTCTGATCGATGAGGTGCGCGTTTACCGGGGCTCGCTCACCACCGACGATGTTCTCTCCGTGATGAACGCAACACATCCCTGTGAGACGGCCAGCCCCCATCACATCCGGTTGCTGCACGACGGTCAGGGTCTGACCTGTATGCCGGAGTCAGTGGTGGTTCAGGCATGCGCCGATGCTGAGTGCACGAGCCTGTTCGCGGACCCGGTGGTTGTCACGCTCTTGACGGCCCCGGCCGGAGGCGTGTGGAGTCCCAATCCGGTTACCGTCAACGGCAGTGCAAGCGTTGCTCTGCGTTACACCACGCCGGGCACGGTCAACTTGCAGGTGGCGGCGGTGGATCCACCCGTGCAGAGCGCGCTCCGTTGCTTCAGCGGGGGTGTAGAGACCTGTGACATGGTGTTCTCCCTGTCCGGGTTCGAGTTCGACTTCACGGCCGCAGAACCCATGCTCGCCGGGCGTGTGGCGCAGCCTGTAACCATCAGTGCGCTAAGCGCCGATCCCGCCGGCCCGGGCACGTGCGCCCCGGCCTTCTCAGGTGCGCGTGATGTAGGCATGTGGTTCGACTATGCGGATCCGGGCACCGGCACCCTGGCACTGTCGGTGGATGGTGTGACCCTGGGTTCTGCAGACCCCGGAACGGCGGTGTCCCTGGTCTTCGACGATAATGCTCAGGCACAGCTTGCGCTGCTTTATCAGGATGCCGGCCTGCTCACGCTGCATGCGCGGTTCGACGGACAGGAGGAAGAAGCCGGCCTGGTGATGACCGGCAGTGGCCAGTTCGTGGTCCGTCCGGCAGGCCTGTGTGTGGACACGCCTGCCGCGAACGCCGATTGTGATCCGGCATCACCGTCCTGCAGTGTCTTCCGTCGTGCGGGTGAGCAGTTTCCGCTGCGTGTCTCGGCAGTTGCATGGCGGGACGACGATGGCGGTGATCTGTGCATGAACCGGGCGGCACGAGTGACACCCAATTTCCGGCTGAACAACATCCCGCTCACTTCGGAGCCGCTGGCCCCGCTGCCGGGCGTGGGTGGCGTGCTTGCTGTGGGCAGTGTCAGTCTGACCGCGGCCGATGCAGGTGTGGCCGAGATCCCGGACCAGGAGATCTCGGAGGTGGGTGTGTTTCGCGTCAGCGCATCGCCGTTGCCGGGAACCTACCACGGGGTAGATGTGAATGGGGGCCTGAGCGACAACCTGGGGCGCTTCACGCCCTATGATTTCCAGGTTGTTCTGGACAACAGTCCCGAATTCGAGGCCGCCTGCGGCGGAGGTTTCACCTACATGTCGCAGTGGTTTGGTTATGCCACCGCACCGGAGATACGTATCACGGCGCGTAATCGCCATGGTGTGACCACCCGCAACTACGACGGTGCCTGGTGGCGCCTGACGGATATCGCGCCGGACTACGCCCATGCCGGTCAGCCCGAACCGCTACCGGTGGGGGTGAGCTTTGTGATCGATGCCAGTCATGACGCCATCGATTGTGCATCGGGCGGCTGCCAGGGCGAGGTGGTGGTGGGCTTCGCGGGTGAGTTCACCTACGAACGAAACGGTACGCCGGTGGATCCGGTCAACGGTCAGGTGCAAATATCGTTCACTGTGGAGGATGGGGACGGAGTGGTGTATGGGGACAACCCGTTCCGATTCGACGTGGACTTCCCGGCCGACGAGGACGAACAGCGCTGGGGACGACTGGAGATGGGCAACGCCCATGGGCCGGAGCTGTTGCCCCTGACCGTGCCCATGTATACGAGTTATTTCCGAGACGGCGGGTTTCGCATCAATCTGGATGACAGCTGCACGGCGCTGGATGCCGGTCACCTCAATCCGGACATCCAGCTTTCCGGCGGCACCAGCACCGCCACGGTACTCAGCAGCCCTGCCGTGGCGGGGCGGCTGGACGTGAACCTGACAGCGCCGGGTGCCGGAAATACCGGTTACGTGGACCTGCGGCCGGATCTATCGGTAAGCAGCGGCGCCGACTTGCCCTGGCTGCAGTTCGACTGGGATGGCGACGGCAACCAGCGCGGCCCCGAGGGGCGTGCCACCTTCGGTGTGTTCGGTGGCAACGAACGGCAGATCTACATCCGCGAGCTGCCTTGAAACGTGGGGAGAGTGCAGGTAGGTCGGCCTTCAGGCCGACGCCGCTGCCCACCGAAGCCTTCGCTGTCGGCCTGAAGGCCGACCTACGGTAATGGCTTTGAATTCGGGCCCACGACACTCCCGACTGAGGCCTGACGCCTCATCCCTCACCCTGAGCGTGCAGAGATTCAGGGTTTCTCTGCGGCGGGCATGGCCCGCCCTATGAATCCTCGTCCTTGCCTTCTTCCATACCCAGTTCGTTGATCTTGCGCGTCAGGGTGTTGCGGCCCCAGCCCAGCAGCTTGGCGGCGTCCTGGCGACGGCCGCCGGTGCGCTTCAGGGCGGCGCGGATCATGATGCGCTCGAACGCGGGCATGGCCTGTTCCAGCAGGGCGTGTTCGCCACGGGCGAGGGCCTGGTCGGCCCACTGGGCCAGGGCCTGTTCCCAGCCCACGGCGGTGGTGGTCTCGGGCTGGTCGCGAAACTCCGGCGGCAGGTCGTCCAGGTGCACCTCGCGACCGGAGGCCATGACCGTGAGCCAACGGCAGGTGTTCTCCAGCTGGCGCACGTTGCCGGGCCAGTCAAGACTCGAGAGGTAATCGCGCACCTCGGGCAGCAGCACCTTGCGCTCCACGTTCAGTTCCTTGGCCGCCTGGCCCAGGAAATAGTTGAGCAGCAGCGGGATGTCCTCGCGGCGTTCGCGCAGGGAGGGCACGTGGATGCGGATCACGTTGAGGCGGTGGAACAGGTCCTCGCGGAACAGGCCCTCGCGCACCCGCTGTTCCAGGTTCTGGTGGGTGGCGGCGATGATGCGCACGTCCACCCGGATGGGGGTATGGCCGCCCACCCGGTAGAACTCGCCGTCGGCCAGTACGCGCAGCAGGCGGGTCTGCAGCTCCGCGGGCATGTCGCCGATCTCGTCCAGGAACAGGGTGCCGCTGTCGGCCTGCTCGAAGCGGCCGCGGCGCGATGCCTGGGCGCCGGTGAAGGCGCCCTTTTCGTGGCCGAAGAGTTCCGATTCCAGCAGGTCCTTGGGGATGGCGGCGGTGTTCAGGGCGATGAAGGGCATGTTCGCCCGCGGGCTGTGTCGGTGCAGGGCCCGTGCCACCAGTTCCTTGCCGGTACCGGATTCGCCATTGATCAGCACGGTGATGTTGGAGCGTGACAGCCGGCCGATGGCGCGGAACACCTCCTGCATGGCCGGCGCCTCGCCGATGATCTCGGTGCCATGGTCGCTTTGTCCGGCCTCCGGCTGGGCCCGCTCCCGGTGCAGCTGGCAGGCCCGGTGCACCAGGGCCACGGCGTCGTCCACGTCGAAGGGCTTGGGCAGGTACTCGAAGGCGCCCCCCTGGTAGGCGGAGACGGCGCTCTCCAGGTCCGAGTGGGCGGTCATGATGATCACCGGAAGCTGCGGGTGATCCCGGTGCAGGCGGTCGAGCAGTTCCAGGCCGTCCATGCCGGGCATGCGGATGTCGGTCACCACCGCGTCGGGGGTGTCCTTCTCCAGGGCATCGAGGGCGGCACCGGCGGTCTCGAAGGAGGTGACCTCGATGCCCGCCTTGTCCAGGGCCCGTTCCAGGACCCAGCGAATGGATCGGTCGTCGTCGATGACCCAGACGTGTTCGTGATTATTCATCCGTGGTCTCCAGCGGAATCAATAGCGAAAAGACGGTCTTGCCCGGCTGTGAGCTGCATTCGATCAGCCCGCCGTGCTGGTTGATGAGGGATTGGGCGATGGACAGGCCGAGGCCGGTGCCGCCGTCGCGGCCGGACACCATGGGGTAGAAGATGCGCTCGCGCATCTCCTCGGGGATGCCCGGGCCGTTGTCGATGATCTGGATGCGGGCCACCAGCTTGTGGCGCACCTGGCCCACGGTGTACTGGCGCAGCACCCGGGTGCGCAGCACGATGCGCCCGGACTCGCCCACCGCCTGCAGGGCGTTGCGGGCGATGTTGAGCACCGCCTGGATGAGCAGGTCGCGGTCGGCGAGGAGCTCGGGGATACTCGGGTCGTAGTCGGAGTCGATGTGCACGCCTTCCGGGGCCTCCACCGAGAGCAGGCTGCGTACGTGTTCCAGCACCTCGTGGACGTTGAGCAGCTTCTTGCGGGGGATGTTGTTGGGGCCGAGCATGCGGTCCACCAGGGCCTGCAACCGATCCGCCTCGCCGATGATGATGCGCGTGTACTCGTGCAGCCCCTTGTCCGGCAGTTCCCGCTCCAGCAGCTGGGCAGCCCCGCGCAGGCCGCCCAGCGGGTTCTTGATCTCGTGGGCCAGGCCGCGTACCAGGGCGCGGGTGGCGGCGTGCTGGCTGAGCAGGCTCTCCTCCCGGGAGATGCGCAGCTGGCGGTCGATCTGCACCAGTTCCACCAGCAGCTGGCGGGGCTGGTGGGTCTCGGTGAGCGGCGTGACGGTCATGTCCACGGTGGCCTGGTGGCCGTGCACCGGGTGCAGCACGTGCTCGCGCTCGGTGAACGGGTGCCCGGTGCGCAGGGAATGCTCCAGGCTGGTGCGCAGCTGGGTGTCCTCGCGCACCAGGGCATCCATGGGCTGGCCCCGCACCCTGCCCAGGCTGATCTCGAACAGCATTTCCGCCGCCGGGTTCATGTAGCTGAGATGCAGTTGGGCATCCAGGACCAGCACGGCGGTGGTCAGGTTTTCCATCAGGTAGGG
Source organism: Thioalkalivibrio sulfidiphilus HL-EbGr7 (assembly GCF_000021985.1). Taxonomy (NCBI): domain Bacteria; kingdom Pseudomonadati; phylum Pseudomonadota; class Gammaproteobacteria; order Chromatiales; family Ectothiorhodospiraceae; genus Thioalkalivibrio; species Thioalkalivibrio sulfidiphilus. The sequence continues at coordinate 3,411,669 of NC_011901.1, read as the reverse complement.
GTAGGGTGTCTGTGACTTGGGCATACGTATGACCACCATGCAAAAAGCAAACCAGCCTGGTGCAGAAACCGGCGATCACTGCACAGCCCTGGGGCATGGCGCGGCAGACCGGCGTTTTCAGGGGGTCCGGCCAGCAGGTGGCGGGTACGGTCAGGCGCCAGGACGGTGCCTGATCACAGGGCTGAATGCATTATTGCACCAAATCGGTGCGTGCGCCCTGGAATGTGGTTGCCGAGGTGGGGTGTCGGGCCGCTGGCCCGGCGGGGTCAGATGTGGTGGCGCAGCAGGTGGAACTGGATGCTGTCGGATTCCTGGATCACCCGCTCCTCACGGTCCAGGACCTGGACCCGGATCCGGTGGGTGCCGCGGTCGACGTTGCGCATCTCGAAGTGGGGTCGGTCGCTGGTGCCCACCGGGCTGCCGTCCATGATCAGGCGCAGGCGGTGTCCCGACTGGGTGCGCAGTTCCGGGTGGATCTCCACCGAGATGGTGAAGTTGCCGTCGTTGGCGCGTACCGGTTCGTCATCGCCGGGGCTGGCGATGCGCAGGCGCTCGTAGGGCGTGGCCGGGGTCTCGTCACGGGTCTCGCGCCCCCGTTCCAGGATCTCCCGGGCCTGGGGCATGGCTGGGGTGGTCATGGGCTGACGCAGCTGGATGCGTTCCGCCTGGACCCCTTCGGGCGGGTTGTCGCCGAACACCACGTTGCCCTCGGCATCGGTCCAGCGGTAGACGTCGGCATGAGCGGAAGCCGTGAGGGCGAGGAGCAGCAGGGGTATGAATGTGAGGCGCATGGTTAGAGCCTAGCGTGTGGTGGACCAGATACAAGATACAAGAGGCAAGAGACAAGAGGAACAATGCCTTTACTTGCCTCTTGCCTTTGCCCCAAAAAAAGAAGGCCCCGCAATGCGGGGCCTTCTTTTTTGGGGCCTGCAGCCTTTTTAGAGGCTGTAGTACAGATCGTACTCCACCGGGTGGGTGGTCATGCGCAGGCGGGTCACTTCTTCCATCTTCAGGGCGATGTAGGCATCGATCATGTCGTCGCTGAACACGCCGCCGGCCTTGAGGAAGTCGCGGTCCTTGTCCAGGGCGTTGAGGGCCTGATCCAGGGCGTGGCACACCTGCGGGATCTGCTTCTCCTCTTCGGGGGGCAGATCGTACAGGTTCTTGTCCATGGCCTCGCCGGGGTGGATCTTGTTCTGGATGCCGTCCAGGCCAGCCATCATCATGGCCGAGAAGGCCAGGTAGGGGTTGGCGGTGGAATCCGGGAAGCGCACCTCGATTCGGCGGGCCTTGGGGCTCATCACGAACGGGATGCGGATGGAGGCGGAACGGTTGCGGGCGGAGTAGGCCAGCATCACCGGGGCCTCGAAACCGGGCACCAGACGCTTGTAGCTGTTGGTGGAGGCGTTGGTGAAGGCGTTCAGCGCGCGGGCGTGCTTGATGATGCCGCCGATGTAGTACAGGGCGGTCTCGGACAGGCCGCCGTACTGGTCACCGCTGAACAGGTTCACGCCGCCCTTGGACAGGGACATGTGCACGTGCATGCCGCTGCCGTTGTCGCCCACCAGGGGCTTGGGCATGAAGGTGGCGGTCTTGCCATAGTTGTGGGCCACGTTCTGCACCACGTACTTGAGGATCTGCACCTCGTCGGCCTTGCGGGTCAGGCTGGCGGCGCCGACGCCGATCTCGCACTGGCCGGCGGTGGCCACCTCGTGGTGGTGCACCTCGGTGGTCAGACCCATCTCTTCCAAGGCCAGGCACATGGCGGAACGCAGATCCTGCAGGCTGTCCACCGGGGGCACGGGGAAGTAGCCACCCTTGACGGTGGGACGGTGACCGATGTTGCCGCCCTCGAACACCTTCTCGGAGTTCCAGGAGGCCTCGTCGGAGTCCACGCGGAAGAAGGAGCCGGAGATCTCGTTGCCCCACTTCACGTCGTCGAACACGAAGAACTCGTTCTCGGGGCCGAACAGGGCGCCGTCGGCGATGCCGGTGCTGGCCAGGTAGGCCTCTGCGCGCTGGGCCAGGGAACGGGGGCAGCGGTCATAGCCCTGCATGGTGGCGGGTTCGATGACGCCGCAGCGGATGATCAGGGTGGGCTCGTCGAAGAAGGGGTCCATGACGGCGCTGGCGGCGTCGGGCATGAGGATCATGTCGGACTCGTTGATGCCCTTCCAGCCGGCGATGGAGGAGCCGTCGAACATCTTGCCGCTCTCGAAGACGTCCTCTTCAATGGTGTGGGAAGGCACGGAAACGTGCTGCTCCTTGCCGCGAGTATCGGTGAAACGGAAGTCGACGAACTTGACGCCGTTTTCCTTGATCATCTTCATCACATCTGCTGGGGACATGCCTGCTCCTCCGGGGAGTAAGTAAACGTGGTCAAAAATGGTTGTTACCGGTGCGTCAGGTGCTTCATCGGTGCCCTGGCGAACCGTCTGCCCTGTTATGAAGCATGATCCATGCCATCCGCCCAATGGCGGCGCAACAAGGGCTGCAGGGGGGTCAGGGATCGATGCGGAAACAAAACCGCACCATCATGGTGCGCAATGTCGGGGAATCGTTCCATTATAGTGCATTAGGCTGGGCGGCGGTCTATCGCGGCCCATTGCCCCGGAAATAGACCACCACTTCGCCCACTTCCGCAAGCTGCTTGCTGGCCTCTCGCAGGCGGGCGGACAGGTTTGAGGCAGCCTCGACGTCCGGCGCCACACTTTGGGGCAGATACAACTCCAGGTGCACCTGGCCGCCCAGATAATGTAGCACCACATTCTCCAGTTGGCGGGTTTCGGAGATCTCCGCCCACTGCCCCTGGAGCCGGGACAGCAGGTGAGTGCGCGTGGGCAGGTCCAGGGCTGGCGGGTTGTGCTCGTCGTCCTCGGGGTCGATGTGCACGGTCACGTCGGTGACCTCCTCGAAGGCATCGGTCACCGCCAGGCGCACGCGCTCGCTGATCTGGTGACCCTCGGAGATGCTCACCCGGGAAGGCACCTGGATGTGAACGTCGGCCAGTGCCGTGCCGGCCATGCGCCGGGTGCGCAGCATGTGCAGGTTCTTCACCCCTTCCACCGCGAGGATGGTCTGACGGATGTGCTCGACCCGCTCCTCGGCCAGGCCCGTATCGATCAGCTCTCGGGCGCTGTCCCAGATCAGTTTCCCGCCCATGTGGGCGATGAGCGCCGCCACCAGCACCGCGGCCACGGCATCCAGGTAGGGCAGGCCGGCCAGGGTGCCGCCCACGCCCACCAGCACCACGATGGAGGAAACCACGTCTGAGCGGTGATGCCAGGCGTTGGCCTTGAGCAGGTTGGAGCGGATGCGCCGGGCGACCCGGATGGTGTACTGGTAGAGCCCCTCCTTGAACACGATGGCCAGCACCGCGAAGCCCAGGGCCAGGGGTTCGGGACTGAGCAGGCGTTCCGGTTCGAACAGGCGCTGCCCGGCATCGACCCCGATGCCGATCCCCACGCCCAACAGCAGCAGGCCCACCACCACGGTGGCCAGGGTCTCGATGCGTGCGTGTCCGTAGGGGTGTTCACTGTCCGGCGCCACGTTGGCCTGGCGCCCGGCCAACAGCACCACGCCGTCGCTCATCAGGTCCGAGAGGGTGTGCATGCCGTCGGCAATAAGGGCCTGGGACTGGGTGAACACACCGCCGACGATCTGTGCCGCCGAGAGCATGAGATTGATGAACGCCGCAGTCAGCGTCACCCGGCGCATGGTGCGCTCGCGGGATTTGCCGGGCAGGAGTTCGGAGGTGTCGTTCATCCATCAAAGTGTGATGGATGGAAGTGGCAAGTGGCTAGTGGCAAGGCGTCTGCAGGAGGCCCGACCCCGGGCCGAACCACCCCATTCGGCCCGGGGTCGGGCCTCCTACATGAGTGTCTCGGGGCCGCGCAGGGGGGTGGCGTCGGTGATGCCTTCCAGCACCTGGCGGGCCTGGCGGCTGCCATGGTCCTGCCACAACTCCAGGGCCTCCAGGGCGGAAAGGCCCGGGGCGCCGCCCAGTTCGCGCATGGCGCGCAGTACATCGGACAGGCCCAGGAAGCCATGGGCCAGGGCGCCGAACAGGTCGCTCAGGGAGCCGCCCGGCTGACGGTCGGCCACCTGCTGGTAGGCGGAGCGGCCGATGTCCACGAAGTAACCCACGCTCACCCGACGGCGCCGGGCCCGCTGGCTGAACAGCCCGGAGAACAGCAGGCAGTGATCGCCCACGTCCCGCAGGGCCACTGCCTGGGCCCGGGGCGCGGCACGCAGTCCGCGCAGGTAGTCCAGGGCCATGATGCGGTGTCCGGTCTCGGGGTTTTCGGTGAAGCGGATCATGAGCAGCACCAGGTAGCTCTCCAGGGTCTCGTCCAGTTCCTGGTGTACCTGACCGGCGGCCTCCTGCACGAGGCGCTGCCACTGGGCGGCGGGGGTGGGCTCCATGATGAGTTCGGGCATGTGATCCTCCCGTTGCGGTGATGCAAAAGAAGTCCTCACTGATTACTTAGCATCAAGCGGGCCAGGTTCAACGCCCGGGCAGACGGCTGGTCTGTGAGACGGCCCGGACGGTATACTCCAGCCCTTTGCGCAACCACGCCAGCCGGTTTTCCCCATGTCCCGACAGCGATCCCCGAAGCACCACGGCCTGAGCTTCCAGGAGCTCATCCTGACCCTGCAGCAATACTGGGCGGAGCGCGGCTGCGTGGTCCTGCAGCCCTATGACATGGAGATGGGCGCAGGCACCTTCCATTCCGCCACCTTCCTGCGTGCCATCGGCCCGGAGCCCTGGCGGGCCGCCTATGTGCAGCCCTCGCGCCGGCCCACCGACGGGCGCTACGGCGAGAACCCCAACCGCCTGCAGCACTACTACCAGTTCCAGGTGATCCTCAAGCCCTCGCCCGCCGAGATCCAGGAACTGTACCTGGGCTCGCTCAAGGCCATCGGCATCGACCCCCTGGTGCACGACATCCGCTTCGTGGAGGACAACTGGGAATCCCCCACGCTGGGCGCCTGGGGCCTGGGCTGGGAGGTGTGGCTCAACGGCATGGAGGTCACCCAGTTCACCTACTTCCAGCAGGTGGGCGGGCTCGACTGCCGGCCGGTGTCCGGCGAGATCACCTACGGGCTGGAGCGTCTGGCCATGTACCTGCAGGGCGTGGAGAGCGTCTACGACCTGACCTGGACCGAGGGCCCCCAGGGCCGGGTGAGCTACGGCGACGTCTACCACCAGAACGAGGTGGAGCAGTCCGCCTACAACTTCGAACACGCCAACGTGGAGGCCCTGTTCGCCTGGTTCGAGACCTGCGAGGGTGAGAGCAAGCGCCTCATCGAGGCCGGCCTGCCGTTGCCCGCCTACGAGCAGATGCTCAAGGCCTCCCACACCTTCAACCTCCTGGACGCCCGCCGCGCCATCTCCGTGACCGAACGCCAGGGCTACATCCTGCGCGTGCGCGAACTGGCCCGCGCCGTGGCCGAGGCCTATTACAACGCCCGCGAGGCCCTCGGTTTCCCGATGCTGGGCGCCAAGGGTTGAGAACCTTTGCAGCAGAGGCGCGGAGGCGCGGAGGAAAACCAATTTGACAGGATTAACATGATGAACATGATTTTTGATTCACGGCTTCGGTGCCTGCAGTTCTAATCCTGTCAATCATGTAAATCCTGTCCGATCCTTTCGTCATCTCTGCGTCTCCGCGCCTCTGCGGCGGCAGTTAACGACAACAGCACAAACCAGACACCAGGCCCATGACCCAGACACACGACCTCCTGATCGAAATCGGCACCGAAGAGCTGCCGCCCAAGGCGCTCAAGGGCCTGCGGGATGCCTTTGCCGAATCCGTGGCGGCGGGTCTTGCGGAGGCGGGGATCGGGGCCTCGAAGGTGCAGGCCTTTGCCGCGCCGCGGCGCCTGGCGCTGCTGTGCCGGGACGTGGCCGCGCGCCAGCCGGATCAGTCCATGGAACGCCGGGGGCCGGCGCTCGCCGCCGCCTTTGACGACAACGGCAATCCCACCAAGGCCGCCCAGGGTTTCGCCGCCTCCTGCGGCGTGAAACCGGAGGACCTGGAGCGCCTGGAGACCGACAAGGGCGCCTGGCTGGTGCATCGCCACGTGGAGCCGGGCAAGGCAGCGGCGGCGCTGATCCCGTCGATCGTTGAGCGTGCCCTGGCCGCCCTGCCCATCCCCAAGCGCATGCGCTGGGGGGATTCCGACGCCGAGTTCGTGCGCCCGGTGCACTGGGTGGTGCTGCTGCTGGGCGATGCCGTGGTGGAGGCCGAGATCCTGGGCGTGAAGGCCGGCCGCGAGACCCGCGGTCATCGCTTCCATCACCCGGACACCCTGTTCATCGCCGAGCCGGCCGCCTATGCCCCCCTGCTCCAGACCGAGGGCCGGGTGATGGCCGATTTCGAGGCGCGCCGGGAGGCCATCCTGGGCCAGGTGGAAGACGCCGCTCAGAAACTCGGCGGCCGCGCGCTCATCGAGCCGGACCTGCTGGACGAGGTCACGGCCCTGGTGGAGTGGCCCAGCGCCATCGCCGGTCATTTCGAGACCCGCTTCCTGGATGTGCCCCAGGAGGCGCTCATCACCACCATGCAGGACAACCAGAAATACTTCCCGGTGGTGGACCAGGTGGGGCGCCTCATGCCCCACTTCATCACCGTGAGCAACATCGAGTCCCGGGAGCCGGAGCGGGTGCGCGAGGGCAACGAGCGGGTCATCCGGCCGCGCTTCTCCGACGCCGAGTTCTTCTGGAACCAGGACCGCAAGAAGCCCCTGGACAGTCACCTGGAGGCCCTCAAGCACGTGGTCTTCCAGCGCAAGCTGGGCACCCTGTTTGAAAAGACCGAACGGGTGGCGGCGCTCACGAAGCACCTGGCCGGTCTGCTCAACGTGGATCATGGCGAGGCCCTGCGCGCCGCCATGCTCTCCAAGTGCGACCTGCAGACCCACATGGTGTTCGAGTTCACCGAGTTGCAGGGCACCATGGGCCGCTACTACGCCGAGCACGGCGGCGAACCGGCTGACGTGGCCCAGGCCCTGGAAGAGCAGTACTGGCCCCGGCACGCGGGCGACAACCTCCCCGAGACCGGGGTGGGCAAGGCCCTGGCCCTGGCGGACCGGCTCGACACCCTGGTGGGCATCTTCGCCATCGGTCAGAAGCCCACCGGCGCCAAGGACCCCTACGGCCTGCGCCGTGCCGCCCTGGGCGTACTGCGCATCCTCATCGAGCGCGAGCTGGACCTGGACCTGCTGGCCCTGATCCGCGCTGCCGCCGAGGGTTACCAGGGCACGGACGTGAATGCCGCCGGTGCCGTGGCGTCCGTGTTCGACTACATGATGGAACGCCTGCGCGCCTACTACACGGACCGCGGTATCGGCGTGGACGTGTTCGAGGCGGTGCTTGCCTGCCGCCCGCTGCGCCCCCTGGACTTCGACCGCCGGGTGCGGGGCGTGGATCACTTCCGCAGCCTGCCCGAGGCGCAGAGCCTCGCCGCCGCCCACAAGCGCATCCACAACATCCTCAAGAAGGTCGAGGGCGCGCTGCCTGAGCAGATCGATCCCGCGCGCTTCAGCGAGGACGCGGAGCGTGCCCTGTTCGACCGCCTCGAGGCCCTGCGCGGCACGGCACTGCCCCTGTTCACCGAGGGTCGCTACACCGAGGGCCTGGCGGCGCTGGCCGCCCTGCGTGAGCCGGTGGACCGCTTCTTCGACGGCGTGATGGTGATGGCCGATGACGCCGCCGTGCGCGACAACCGCCTGGCCCTGCTCAACAGTCTGAGCGGGCTGTTCCTGGAAGTGGCGGACATGTCGCGCCTGCAGCCGGGCGGCGAGGGCTGAGCTTCGATTCAACATCTGCCGCAGAGAGCAGAGGGAAAGCAAAGAAACTCTTTGACAGGATTAACATGATTGACGGGATTAAGGATTAACCCGCTAAACCGGATTGATCCTGGTCCGCTTTAATCCTGTGAATCATGTTAATCCTGTCAAAAGAATTGTGTTTACTCCGCGACTCCGCGTCTCTGCGGCGAGGCATGTACCACCGATGAACCAGCGCAAACACTTCAAGCCGCTCCTGTACCTGCGTGCCACGCTGTTCTGGCTGGGTTTTGCGCCGTCCACCATCTTCTTCGCCCTGATCGGACCGCTGCTGCTGCCCCTGTCCTGGCACGGGCGTTACCGCATCATGTCCCAGTGGACCCGCTTCAATGTCTGGTGGCTGGGTCTGACCTGCGGGCTCAGGTACGAGGTGAAGGGGCGCGAGCACCTTGAGGGCGAGGCGGGCATCCTGCTCTGCAAGCACCAGTCCACCTGGGAGACCCTGGCCCTGCAGCGCTTCATTCCGCCCCAGGTCTGGGTGCTCAAGCGCGAACTCATGCGCATCCCCTTCTTCGGCTGGGGGCTGTGGGTGATGGAACCCATCGCCATCGACCGGGGCGCCGGGCGCAAGGCCCTGGAACAGCTGGTGGAGCAGGGCAGCAATCGCCTGGGGCGGGGCCTGTGGGTGGTGATGTTCCCGGAAGGCACCCGGGTGGCGCCGGGTACCCGGGGTCGCTACAAGCAGGGCGGCGCGGTGCTGGCGGCGCGCACCGGACACCCGGTGGTGCCCGTGGCCCACAACGCCGGCATCTACTGGCCCCGACACAGTTACATCAAGTATCCGGGTACCATCCGGGTGGAGATCGGCCCGCCCATCCAGAGCAAGGGCCGCGAGCCTGAAGACATCCTCAAGGAGGCCGAGGACTGGATCGAGTCCCGGCAACAGGAACTGGACGCCGTGGAGCGTCCGTGAGCGGTTTCGATCTCTCCACGCCGGCCGCGCGCCGCCGGGTCTATGCCCGGGCGTTGTGGGCGGACGATGGTTGGGTGCGGGAGTTCGGTCTGAACAACTTCCACCGCATCAGCGAGCGCGCCTTCCGCTCGGGCCAGCCCTCACCTCGGCATCTCAGCCTTCGTATCCCGCGCCACGGAATCCGCACCGTCATAAACCTGCGTGGCGAGGAGCCGGACAATCCCATGCTGGCCCTGGAGGCGGACGCCTGCGAGCGCCTGGGTGTGCGGCTGGAACACCTGCGTACCTATTCCCGGGATCTGCCCACCCGGGAGGTCATCCACCAGGCCCATGAACTGTTGCAGCGCATCGAGTATCCGGTGTGGTTTCACTGCAAGTCCGGCGCCGACCGGGCCGGACTGATGGCGACCCTGTACCTGCACTGGATCGAGGGCGTTCCCCTGGAGCAGACCCGGCAATTGAAGCTCTGGCCCTATTTCCATTACCGCTATGCCAAGACCGGCCTGCTGGACTACTTCTTCGAGACCTACCTGAAGGACACCGCCGAGCGGCCCATGAGTCTCCTGGAGTGGGTGGATACCCGTTACGATCCGAAGCGATTGAAGCGCGCCTTCAAGCCCGTGCCCGTGATGGATGCCCTGGTGGACAGGCTGTTAAGGCGGGAATGAGGGTGGACAGCAGGTGTGGCACGTAGGTCGGCCTTCAGGCCGACAGCGGGGCTTCGATGGGCAGAGGCGTCGGCCTGAAGGCCGACCTACGATGGGACACGGAGACCTTGAACCACACCCCTAACGCCCCTGCATCTGTGTCCTTTCTTGTCTCTTGCCACTTGGATCTTGTATCTAATCCCTGATGCTCACCGAACTCCTCAAGCTGCGTGGCCGCAGCATCTATCACGTCCTGGGCACTGCACCCGCGGTCTACTACCTCGCTGACCAGGACCTCAAGGGCGTGCTGGTCAACGCGCCGCCCTTCAGCGCCGAGCTGCTGGAGGCCCTGAACGCCATCGCGCCGCTGCGCTTCGTGTATCTGCCCAGCCGTCGCGGGGCCCGTGACCTGGAGGCCTGGCGGCAGTCGGGGGCGGAGGTGCTGGCCTACGAGGTGGAGGCCCCGGCCATCGACGGCACCGTGGACACCGCCTTCAACCACAAGACCCGCTTCTCGCGCACCATCGATTTCCTCACCATGGGGGGTGTCACCGAGGGCACCTGCGCCCTGCGCCTGCGCAACAATCCGGGGGTGGTGTTCTTCGGTCCGGCCCTGGAGCCGGGGGAGGACGGCTGGCCGACGCTGGTGTTCCACGACGACGACTTCTCCCGGGAGTCCCGCCTGTTCGGCGCACTCGGCATCCAGGACGTGAAGTTCGCTTACGCCTTCACCGACGTCTTCGACCCCGAGACCACCCGCTTCGGCCCCGATGCCGATCAGCACGTGAACGCGGGCATCGCGCGGGTACTTGAGCTTTAGAAAGGCACGTCTGCCGCAGAGACGCGGAGGCGCAGAGAAAGTCCATGTAAAGGATGAACGTGATTTTCAGGATTAACTGAATCGCACAACGCAGTGATTTAGATCTGGAGCATTCATATTGTCGGTCTTTGCATCTGTTCTCTGCGCCTCCGCGTCTCTGCGGCGCAGTGACAGCCGCGGTGAAACTAGATCCGCAACTCCGCCACCGGCACCGGTTCGGCGATGAAGTTGCCCTGGGCGTAGTCCACGCCCATCTCCTGCAGGCGGTCGAGGATTTCCTGGGATTCCACGAATTCCGCGATGGTGCGCTTGCCCATCACGTGGGCGATGTCGTTGATGGAGCGCACCAGGGCCAGGTCGGTGGGGTCCTTGGCGATGTCCTTGACGAACAGGCCGTCGATCTTCAGGTAGTCCACCGGCAGGGTGCGCAGGTAGCCGAACGAGGACATGCCGCTGCCGAAATCGTCCAGGGCGAAGCGACAGCCCATGCCGCCCAGGGTCTCCATCATGGTGCGCGCCTGGTTGAGATTGGCGATGGCCACGGTCTCGGTGATCTCGAAACAGATCAGGGTGGCGGGCAGGGCGTGACGCTTGAGCTGTGACACCACGTAGTCCAGGAAGGCGGGGTCGCCGACGGAATGTCCGGATAGGTTGATGGCGCACAGGGACAGGCGGTTTTCGTCGAGCCCTGCATCCGCGATCCAGGAGAAGGTGTGCTGCAGCACCCAGCGGTCGATGGTGCCGGAGAGGTTGTAGCGCTCCGCCGCCGGCAGGAACACGCCGGGCGGGATCAACTCGTCACCCTCGCCCTGCATCTTGATCAGCATCTCCAGGTGCGTACCGCGATGTTTTTCCCTCGCCTCCACCGGCTGGATGGTCTGGGCAAACAGGGAGAAGCGACCTTCCTGCACCGCCTGGTGGATGCGTGCCACCCAGCGCATCTCGCCCTGGCGGCGGATCATGCTGGTGTCGTCCAGCTTGAAGGCGTGGATGCGGTTGCGACCCTTGTCCTTGGCGGAATGGCAGGCGGTGTCCGCGGCGCTCATCACGGTGATCACATTGCCGCTTTCGCGGTTGATGGGCACCACGCCGATGCTGGCGGTGACGTTGTAGGACTTGTCCTCCCAGCGGAACACATGGTCGGCGATGTGCTCACGCAGCTGGTCGGCGGTGTCCATGATCTCGCTGGCGGGGCAGTCGTTGAGGATCACCGCAAACTCGTCACCCCCCAGCCGGGCCAGGGCATCGCCCTGGCGAATGGCGCCGGTGAGCAGGCTGCTGATCTGGCGCAGCAGTTCGTCGCCGGCGGTGTGGCCGCTGGTGTCGTTGATGACCTTGAACTGGTCCAGATCGATATACAGCATGGCCCCGTTGTTGTGACCGTTGCGGGCCTGGCGCAGGGCCTGTTCCAGGCGGATGAGCAGCTCCCGGCGGTTGAGCAGTCCGGTGAGGGCGTCGTGGGTCACCTGGTATTGCAGCTGCGTGCTGAGGGAGCGGTACTCGGTGGCGTCCTCCAGGGTGAGGATCGCGCCACCCTCGGCACCGGGCGCCAGCTGGCAGTTGATCTCCAGGGGGCGTGCGTCCTTGCGCCACAGGGTGAGCCCTTGCAGGTGGTGCGGCTGGCGCGAGCGCAGGACCTCTCGGCAGTCCTTCAGATATGGGGCAGGGCCGTCGGCGGGGCGGCGTCCTTCGGGGGCGTTCAGCAGGGCCTGGGCAAAGTCGTGGCCGAGCAGCTCGGGGCGGGTATGACCGGTGAGCCGCAGGGCGGCCTGGTTGGCGTAGCTGATCCTGCCGGCGGCGTCGAGGCGCAGGATGGCGGAGGCCGTGTGTTCCAGGGTTTCGTGCATCTGCTGCAGCAGTTCACCGGCCTTGGAGGCGGCGGCCTCGGCCTCCGCCCGACGCGCCTGTTTGGCCAGGGCCTCGATCCGGTCCCTGAGCTCGTGCTCCAGGGAGACATCCATCATCACGCCCTGGATCACCGTGCCCCCCTGCTGGGGATCACCCACGTAGATGCCCATGTCCCGGACCCAGCGTGTGACGCCCTTGGCGTCACTCAGTCGGTAATCGATGCAGTAGGGGCTCTGGGCTTCGCGGGTCCCGGCCAGGGCCTGCTGAACCCGCTCCCGGTCCTCCGGGTGCAGGTATTGCACCCAGCGGTCGTGGTCCTTGAGGTAGGCGCCGTGGGCGCCATTGCCCTGGACCAGGTGTTTGAAGTGCGGGCTGATGTGCAGACGGGTCAGTCGCGCATCCGGTACGGCCAGATAGGAGACCAGCACCGGGGGCGTGGTCTCGAGGTTCTGGGCGGCCACCTGGTGCAGCCGGGCGATGCCGTCTTCCTGTTCTTCCGGGCTGGGCTCTTGTGAGCGGGCTTCCGTAGGTTTCAAGTCCTGGCTCCTGAAACGGTTGCAGGCTCACTATAGCCTAAGTACCTGAGCGCGCGCCCCGTTTCCCGCCGACCGGCAGTTTTTCCCCGAGCAGGGCGCGTATCACCAGGCCGGCGAGGGTGTAGCCGAACAGGGGCGGCAGGTAGGAAATGGTACCGTTGACCGCCCGCGCGCGGCCGGGTCCGTCCAGAGGGCGATGTTCCGTGCCCTTGACCGGCTGCTCCAGGGAATAGACCACCGGATAGTCGAGGCTTGCGCCCATGCGGCGCAGGCGCTTGCGGATCTCACGGGCCAGCGGGCAGAGCTGGGTGGCGGACAGGGGGCCGACGCGGATCGCGGTGGGGTCGGTGCGCCCGCCGGCGCCCATGCTGGAGGCGATGGGGATGTTCACCTGCTGGCAGTGGTGCACCAGGGCCGCCTTGCAGGCGATGGAGTCGATACAGTCCAGGGCATAGTCGGCGTCGGCAGGCACGATCTCGCCCACGTTGTCGGGCGACAGGAAGGCGCTGGTGATATGTACCTGGATCTCGGGGTTGATGTCGCGGATGCGCGCGGCCATCACCTCGGACTTGCGCTGGCCCAGGGTGGAATGCAGGGCCACCAGTTGGCGGTTCATGTTGGAGGGACCCACCACGTCGTGGTCCAGCAGGGTGATGCGGCCCACACCTGCCCGGGCAATGGCCTCGGCCGCGTAACTGCCCACGCCGCCCAGGCCGGCGATGAAGACATGGCGGTGGGTGAGCTTCTCCAGGCCCTCGGGACCGATGAGCAGCTGCGTGCGTTCATGGATGGTGGTCATGGGTTCGCAATTCTAGCGCAAGCGGGGTGTCGGGTAAGTCTCGGGATCAGAGAAATCTTGCGTGGATAAGTGGCCGCGCTTGCGGGAATTGCGTTCGGTATGCACAGGGCGGCCCATGGCCGCCTCCGTGCAGTGGCTGCAACGGTGGGTGTGCAAGGCGTGTAGGGCGGGCGCGGCCAGCCCTATGGCTCAGGGAGGGCGAAGAGTCGTCGCGCGTTACGGGTGGTGGCCTCGGCCAGTGCCTCGATCTCCATGTCGCGCAGCCGGGCGATCTCGGCGGCGATTTCTGGCAGGAAGGCGGGTTCGTTACGTTCCCCCCGATGTTCGACAGATGGCTGGTCCGGGGCATCGGTCTCCAGCAGGATCGCCTCCAGGGGCAGCGTGGCCACCAGGCGGCGCAGGCGCTGGGCGCGCGGGTAGGTGACCGGGCCGCCGATGCCCAGCAGGCAACCCAGGTCGATGAGGGTGCGCGCCTGCTGCTCGCTGCCGCTGAAGCTGTGCACCACCCCGCGGATGCCCGGATTCAGGCGCAGGGCCTTGGCCACCTGGTCCACGGCGCGCCGGGCGTGGATGATCACTGGCAGCCCGAACTGCCTGGCCAGGGCCAGTTGTCCGGTGAAGAAGTGCCACTGGGCATCCGGGTCCAGGCCGGGCACGAAGTAGTCCAGCCCGCATTCCCCCACCGCCACGGGCCGCTCCTGTTCGATCCATGCTTCCAGTGCCTCCAGGTCACCGGATGCGTGTTCCGCCAGCAGCATGGGGTGCAGGCCATAGGCGGGATGCAGATGCGCATCGCTGGCCGCCACCACCTTGAGCTTCGGCCAGCTGGCCCGGCTGACCGCCGGCAGCACCTGGGCCTCGACCCCCACCGCCCGGGCCCTGGCCCAGCAGGCATCACGGTCCGCGTCGAAGGCGGCATCGTCGAAGTGACTGTGGGTGTCGATGAACATCAGGTGCAAGATACAAGGGAAAAGGGCCAAGGGCTAAATCCATTTGCCCTTTTGCATGTGTCCCGGTGCCTGCCGCATGTCATGGATCGCCGGACGGGATCAGTCAAGTCGGCCGGATTCGATCAGCGGCATGACCCAGTAGTGCAGACCTGCGCCAGACATTTCGGTGTGCAGTGCGTCGAGCAGGGACCGTGCTGACTCGGCCTCGGTCTGGACCAGGAAGATCGCCCGGCGCTGCCGGCCACTGACCTGCTCGAGCAGGGAATAGCCGCCGTGTTCGCGGCTGTGGCCGTAGGCCGGCAACCCCGTGAACCCGGAGATGCCATCGCGCTCCAGTAGCCAGTCGATGAGCGGCTCCTCCAGTTCGGGTGGGGTGATCAACACGAGCAGTACTTTGGTCATGACAGCGCCTCTCGGGGATGCGGTGCGCCGAAGCGCCGGTACAGGATGGGCATGAGCACCAGAGTGAGCAGGGTGGACGTCGCCAGGCCGCCGATCACCACCACGGCGAGGGGCCGCTGGATCTCCGAACCCGGGCCGGTCGCGAACAACAGGGGCACCAGACCGAAGGCCGCAATGGAGGCGGTCATCATGACGGGCCGCAGACGCCGACGTGCCCCTTCGATGACGGCCTGATCGAGGCCCATGCCCCGGGCGCGCAACTGGTTGAAGTAGCTGACCATCACCACGCCGTTGAGCACGGCGATACCGAGCAGGGCGATAAAGCCCACCGAGGCCGGCACGGACAGGTACTCACCCGAGAGCCACAGACCCACAACGCCGCCGATGAGTGCGAAGGGGATGTTGAGCAACACCAGCGCGGCCTGACGCACTGAACCGAAGGTGGAGAACAGGAGCAGGAAGATCAGGCCGATGGCCACCGGCACGACGAGGCCCAGACGCTCGGCGGCGCGCTGCTGATTCTCGAATTGCCCGCCCCAGGCCAACCGGTAGCCCGGCTCCAGGGGAACCGCTTCGTTCACTGCCAGCCGTGCGGCCTCCACGAAGCCGACCAGGTCGCGTCCGCGTACGTTGGCGATCACCACCACGTTGCGCTCACCGAGCTCGCGCTTGACTGACACAGGCCCCTCTACGCGCTCGATGCGGGCCAGGCTCGAGAGCGGTACCTGGCCACCGTCCGGCAGGCTCACCAGCATTTCACGAAACGCCTGGGGCGAGTCCATCGCGCTCTCGCCACGAATCACCAGTGGCGTGCGGCGCATGCCCTCATAGACCGTGCCCACGGGCTTGCCCTCCACCTGGGCGCGCAGCAGCGTCTGCAAGGCATCCACCGAGAGACCGAGGCGTGCAGCTGCCTCGCGGTCCACGGCGAGGTTCAGGTACTGCACGCCCTCGTTGACCGAGAAGTAAACGTCCTCGGCGCCGGGGATGGTGCGTACCGCTGCCGCGATCTCCTCGGCCTTGGTGTTGAGGACGTCCAGGTCCGGGCCGAACAGCTTGATGGCCAGATCGCCGCGCACACCGGTGAGCATCTCCGAAACGCGCATCTCGATGGGTTGGGTGAAGGCGTATCCCACCCCGGGGAACTCGGCGAGCACCGCACGGATGGCGTCCTGAAGTTGCTCGGGGCTGTCGAAGCGCCACTCGCTGCGGGGCCTGAGCACCAGGAAGCTGTCTGTCTCGTTCAGACCCATGGGGTCCAGGCCCAGCTCATCGGAGCCGGCACGTGCGACGACACCGATCACCTCCGTGACCTGCTCGAGCAGGGCACGCTGTACGCGCTGGTCGAGTTCGATCGAAGCAGGCAGGGAGATGGACGGGAGTTTCTCCAGCTGGACGATGAGGTTGCCCTCGTCCATGGTCGGCATGAAGGTCTTGCCGATCTGCGTGTAGAGTCCGCCCGCGAGCAACAGGGCCACGAGTGCCGTCCCGGCCACGGTGCGCGGGTGCGCCATGCTCCAGGCCAGCATCGGCCGGTAGCCGGCGTCAAGCCTGCGCACCAGCCAGGGTTCAGTGTGTCCCACCCGGCGCAGCACGTAGGAGGCGAGCACCGGGATGGCGGTCAGCGAGAGCAGCAGCGAGCCGGCGAGCGCGAACACGATGGTGAGGGCCACCGGGATGAACAGCTTGCCCTCCAGCCCTTCCAGGGTGAGCAGCGGCAGGAACACAATGATGATGATCAGGATGCCTGCGGTCACCGGGGCAGCCACCTCGCGCACGGCGCGATGGATGACGTGCAGGCGCGGCAGACGCTGCGTGTGCCCGGCTCGGGCGAGCTGCGAGACGATGTTTTCCACCACCACCACCGCGGCATCCACCAGCATACCGATGGCGATGGCCAGGCCACCCAGGCTCATCAGGTTGGCCGATAGACCGAAGCTGTCCATGAGGATGAAGGTAAGCAGTGCGGCGAGAGGCAGGATGAGCGCCACGGTCAACGCCGCCCGCAGGTCGCCGAGGAACAGCACCAGCAGGATCAGTACCAGCACAATGGCTTCCACCAGGGCTTTGGATACGGTGTGTACCGCCCGGTCCACCAGGTTGCCCCGGTCATAGAAGACCTCCAGATGAACGCCCTCGGGCAAGGTCGGCGCGAGTTCGGCGAGCCGTGCCTTCACCCCCTCCACCACCTCGCGTGCGTTGGCGCCACGCAGCCCCAGCACCAGGCCCTGGACCGTCTCGCCCACCCCGTTCCTGGTGACCGCCCCATAGCGGGTGAGCGCGCCCATACGCACCGTTGCCACGTCGTGTACATGTACCGGCATGCCCCGATGCCAGGCCACGAGCAGGCTGCCCAGATCCTCCAGATTGCGCACGCTGCCCTCGGCGCGCACCAGAAGTGTCTCCTCGCCGTCGATGAGGCGGCCTGCGCCGTCATTGCGGTTGTTGAGCTGGAGTGCCTGGATCAGTTCGTCCAGCGTGACGCCACGCGCGCTCATGCGCAGTGGGTCGGGGCTCACTTCGAAGGTCTGCACGTAGCCGCCGAGCGCATTCACGTCGGCTACGCCGGGTACCGTACGCAGGGCGGGCCGGATCACCCAGTCGAGCAGGGCGCGGCGCTCGGCGAGCGTGAGATCTCCGCCCTCGACAGTGAACATGAACATCTCGCCCAGGGGGGTGGTCAGGGGCGCCATGCCGCCGGAGACATCTGGCGGCAGATCGCCCCAGAGACCGGCCAGGCGCTCGGCCACCTGCTGGCGTGCCCAGAAGATGTCGGTCCCCTCGGCGAAGTCGACGGTGATGTCGGTGAGGCCGTACTTGGCCACGGATCTCAGCATCACCTGGTTCGGGATGCCGAGCATTTCCACCTCTACCGGCGCGGTGATGCGTGCCTCGACCTCTTCGGGTGTCATGCCGGGTGCTTTGATGATGAGCTTGACCTGCGGCGAGGAAACGTCCGGAAAGGCGTCGATCGGCAACCGCGTAAGGGCGAGTATGCCCAGGCCGATGAGCAGGGCGACGGCAAGCAGCACGAACAGGCGTTGGGTGAGGGCGAACTGGATCAGGCGTGTCAGCACGGGAGTGGTCCTCTGGTGAGTCTTGGGTTGTAGCGGATCACTCTCCGCCAATGCCCAGCCAGGCACCCTTGAGGGCAGCAATGCCCTTGACGGCAACCCGGTCGTCAGTTGAGAGCGTGCCGTTCACGACCACGTCGCCAGTGCTGGTGCTGAGCACCCGGACAGGTTCGACGCGAAATCCCTGAGGGCTCTGCACAAACACATATTGCCCCTCGCCACGATGCACAACGGCGCTGGCGGGCAGACGGAACGCATGGGCACCGCTCGGCTCGAGCAGGCTGACCTGTAGCAGCTGACCGGGTCGCAGGGATTCGGCGCCGGTGTGTATCTCGGCACGTACCGCGACACTCTGGTCAGCCGGTTCGACCTGTTGGCCGATAAGAATCACGCGTCCGAGGACGGTGGCGTGCAACACCTGCACCCCTGCGCCTACCGACAGGCCTGCCAGGTCCTCCACGGGGACACGGATCTCGAGCCACAAAGTACTGGTCTGGCCAAGTCGCAGGAGCGGGGTCGAAGGATCGGCCTGCTCGCCGTTGCGTACCATGACCTCAAGCACCGTGGCGGTGAAGGGTGCGCGCAGTATCTGGGTGCTCGAGACACGACCAGTCTGTTCCAGGGTGTGCAGATCCTTTGCGTCGAGTCCCGCGGCTTCCAGGGCCTGGCGCGCGCCTTGGCTCAGGGTATGGGCCTGGGCCAGTGCCGAACGGCTCTCCTGAACCCGGCGCTCCGGGATGATCCCCTCACGGTACAGTGCCTCGTCCCGTTCGGTCTGCTGACGGGCGAGCGCGGCTTGCTCGCGGGCCTGCAGGTACTCGCGCTCCAGTGCCGCGATGCCGGCGCTGCGCAGCCGAAGCAGGGGTTCACCTGCCGCCACCGTCTGGCCCTCTGAGGCCAGAACCGCCTCGACAACACCACCCTCGCCGGCCGTCACCACATGTTCTTGGCCGGGGGGGAGCTCAACACGGGCCGGATAGCTCGGGCCCGGTGCGACGTCGGCGATGGCGGGGTTCACCACCTCGATGCCCAGGGCGCTGATCTGGGCTTCGGTGAATATCAGCTCCTCGCTGGCCCAGGCCCCTTTGACGGCAAACAAAGCAGACAGGATCAGCAGCGCGTACAGGCCGCGTGTTCCGTTGACATGACTGTGGTTCATAGCGTCACTCCAAGTGCCTGGTTGTAGCGGGCGATCTGGCGTTGCAGCTCCAGTTCGCGTTGGGCGGCCTCGTGGCCGGCAGTCAGGGCGCGGTGGCGTACCCGCAGGTATTCGGCCAAGGGGAGCTCGCCCAGATCAAAGGCGCGCCTGGCGAGGCGAACGCTGTCCCCGGCGACGGAGGCGCGTTCCTGTGCGAGGGCCAACGCCAGGTGTGCGGCTTCAAGCGCATCGGTTTCCTCCTGCTGCATGCGCTCCAACGCGCGCCGGGCCTGGCCCAGCACGCCCTGACTCTCGGCCAGAGCGACGGCGGCCTCGGCGCGCCGGCTGTCACTGTGGGCACTGCCAAGCGGAAAAGTGATGCTTACCTGCAGGCTGTCCACGTTTCCGCCGACCGGATCGTCGATGGTCCTGCCGCCGAGAAACAGCACCGGGTGACCTCCCGCAGTCTTGGTGACCAGTTCGAGCTCGGCCCGGGTCCGGGCGGCACGCGCGGCAGGAGCGTTCAAGGCGGGGTGTTCTTCCATCCCGGGGAAATGCTGCGCGGGAGATTCCTGGATGGATTCCGGGAGGGCGTCGAGGCCGGTCAAACGGCGGTAGGCGAGGCGTGCATGGCGCAGCGCGAGTTCGGCGTCCTGTACGAATGCCCTGCGTTGCAGTGTCTCGTCGCGCGCGAGCAGCAGATCGGTCTGCGCCAGATCCCCGTTCGCCACGCGTCGGGCCACCTGCGCTTCAAGTTCGCTGGCGCTCGCAAAGTCCGTCTGTGCCAGTGCCAGGGCATTCTGCGCGAGGGCCAGCGTCCAGATGGTCTCGCGTACCTCACCGGCTACCTGCAGGCGCAACAGCGCGGCGCTGGTCTCCGCGCTGCGCCGTGCCTCTTCGCCAACGCGTCGGCTGGCACTGCGCTCACCCAGCCGCCACAGCGGCAGTTCGACACCTGCCTCCCATTCACGGAGTTCGGTTCCGCCACCGGCCCGTGCGGCTTCATGCCGCAGCATGACGGCAGGGTCGGCCCCGATGAGGCTGCGAGCCCGGCGTGACAGTGCGTCGGCCTCTTCCTGTTGCACCGCAGGCAGCGTGACGTAGGGATGATGTTGCCAGGCGGCATCCACCACCTCGGTGAGCGTCAGCCGGGGATCGCGCGGTGCTGCCGCGCCCGAGAGTTC
This sequence comes from Thioalkalivibrio sulfidiphilus HL-EbGr7, assembly GCF_000021985.1. Classification (NCBI taxonomy): domain Bacteria; kingdom Pseudomonadati; phylum Pseudomonadota; class Gammaproteobacteria; order Chromatiales; family Ectothiorhodospiraceae; genus Thioalkalivibrio; species Thioalkalivibrio sulfidiphilus. The sequence continues at coordinate 3,391,504 of NC_011901.1, read as the reverse complement.
GTCAGCTGACGTGGCACCGGCGAGCTGTGCGATCAGCAGGCCTATGGCCAGGAGGGTGAGAAGGGGCCGGTTTTTGATCGATTCCATGGGCATGCGTCCGGACTGGGCCAGGGGTCGGGCACCTGGGGTGCTCGGGGCCTATTGGAGCAAGCCAACCTGAATTCAAACTGAAAGCGTGGGCGCCGATGGTGTCAAAGGCGCTGACTTGGAAGTGACTGATGGTGGTGAAGGATGCTCAGCCGAAGATCGGCCTCGCTTGAGGTGGGAGATTACGCGGAGCATGAGGCGGGACAGGCGAAGCCAGGTAAGCCAGCACCCGCGCCCCGGCCCGCGTCGAAGGCGGCATCATCGAAGTGGCCGTGGGTATCAATAAACAAGTGGCTAGTCTCAAGTGACGAGTGGCAAGGAAAACCGCCCTCACCCCAACCCTCTCCCTGAGTGAGAGGGGGTTTCTCTGGTTTTCCTTGCCACTTGAGACTAGCCACTTGCCACTGCCTTCAAGGACAGGGATTCGGATGCCGCCCGTGGATCGTCTCGATGGCCTCCAGCACCTCGTCACTGAGCACCAGCTCGGCGCTGTCGATGTTCTCCCTGAGCTGGTCAAGACGGGTGGCGCCGATGATGTTGCTGGTGAGGAAGGGGCGAGAATTGACGAAGGCGAGCGCCATCTGCGCGGGCGACAGGCCGTGGGCCTTCGCCAGTTCCACGTAGGCGCGGGTGGCGGCGACGCCCTGTTCGTTGGTGTAGCGGGAGAAGCGCGAGAACAGGGTCAGGCGCGCGCCCTCGGGCATGCGCTCCAGGTACTTGCCGCTCAGTACCCCGAAGCCCAGGGGTGAGTAGGCCAGCAGGCCCACCTGCTCGCGGATGGCCATCTCGGCCAGGCCCACCTCGAAGCTGCGATTGAGCAGGTTGTAGGGGTTCTGGATGGACACCAGGCGCGGCCAGTCGTGGCGCTCCGCCTGGCGCAGGTATTCCGTCAGGCCCCAGGGGGTCTCGTTGGAGATGCCGATGTGGCGCACCTTGCCCGCGCGCACGAAGCCGTCCAGGACCTCCAGGGTCTCGGCGATCGGGGTGGCTTCCGGGTCTTCCTGGTGTACGTAGCCCAGGCTGCCGAAGTAGTTGGTGGGCCGGGCCGGCCAGTGGATCTGGTAGAGGTCCAGGTAGTCGGTGTTGAGCCGGCGCAGGCTGTCTTCCAGGGCCTGGGTCATGTGCGGTCGGTCGAGCCGCGGGCCGCCGCGGAAGTAGTTCACCCACTCCCCGGGCCCGCACACCTTGGAGGCCAGCACGATATCCTCGCGCCGCCCGCGTTTCCTGAGCCAGCTGCCGATATAGGCCTCGGTGCGCCCCTGGGTCTCGGCCATGGGCGGCACCGGGTAGAGTTCGGCGGTGTCGATGAAGTTGATGCCCCGCTCCAGGGCATAGTCCAGCTGGCTGTGGGCCTCGGCCTCGGTGTTCTGCTCGCCCCAGGTCATGGTGCCGAGACAGATGAGACTCACGTCGATGTCGGTGTTGCCGAGTTTGCGTGTTTGCATGTGGACTCCGTAAAGGCGGATTTACTGCGCCGCAGAGGCGCGGAGACGCAGAGAAAGACAGGGACAGGATGGACAAGATTTACACGATGACTGAAAAGGCAAATTCGATGTGACTGATCAAATCCCGTTAATCCTGTCCAATGGGTTTACTCTGCGCCTCCGCGGCTCTGCGGCAGATCCAGGTTTTTAGAGGAACAACGTCAGCACGCCTGTATAGCCATACAGCCGATTGTGGAAGATCTCGCCGTTGGCGAAGAATCCGACCAGGGGGATGTCGCCCAGTTCCTCGGCGATGATGCGCAGTTCTTGTGAGTCGTCGCCGAACTGGTGCCGGCCACGGCCGAGACACGAGACGTAGACCGCGCCGCGGGCGCCGTTGGGGGCGCGGCGCTTGAGGTCGGCGAGCATGCGTTTGAGGTCTTCCAGGGCGGCGTTGCCGTCGCGCCGGCAGAACAGGATCTCGTCGCCCTCGCGCACGTGCTCGCCGATGGCCACCAGGCGCTGGCCGGTGTCCACGGCCACCAGGTTGCGCACCAGGTAGTCGCGGGTGTCGGAACCGGGCACCGGCAGGCCGGCGACGATGAAGCCGCCCGCCCGCTGCAGGTCACGGGCCAGTACCTCACCGATGTCTTCCTCGAAGACGTCCAGGGCCGGGCGTCCGTCCAGCTGGATGAGCACGTTGTTGCTGGCGGCGGTGATACGGTGCACGGGGCCGATGGGCGTGCAGCCCTGGGTGTGGGCCGTGGCTACGGGCACGGACTCGGCGAACAGCACCCCGGAGACCGCGCCCTGGACCACCTCGTCGGCCACGGACAGGTAGTCGCCCTGGGAGGATGCGATGCCGCCCACGCCGAAGATCTGGGTGTGCTCGCCCAGGTGGCGGATGATCGCCGGTGTGGTGCCGTGGGTGGGGTCGCCGTGGAGCAGGGCGAAGCGCGCCGGGTCCTGTGTGTCCCAGTCCGCCAGCAGTGCGGTGAGGGCGTCGTCGTTCTCGGTCATGGGCGGCAGAACACGCGCGCTGCCCGCCGGGAAGCTGCCCAGCATGGCCACGGCCGCGGGGCGGTCGTAGATCTCCCGCCCGGTGCAGCACAGGGCGATGCCCACCGTGCCGGTCCAGTGGGTCACGCCGGTGGCCTCGCGCAGGGTCGCGAGCAGTTCGGGCAGGCGCCGGGCCAGGGCATCGCTCACGTACAGGAAGCCCAGGGCCTCGCCCTCGGCGGGGGTGGTCAGCCGGGCGGCGAGTTCGCGGGCCACGGCGACGGGTTCGATGCCTTCGGCGGCGGCCATGGAGAAAGGGGTCATGGTGTTCACAGTCCCAGATGATCCAACATGGATTTGGCCTCGTTGTCGCTCACCGGGATGCCCGGCTCGGCGGTGAACCCGGTGTCGGTGACGCGCAGGGTGGCGTGTGCGCGCGTGTCCAGTTCCTCCAGGAACCACTGGATCTCGCTGGGGTGCACGGCATGGTTGCCGCGCCGCAGGTGACGCACCCGCAGCTCCGGCGGGCTGACCCGCACCAGCAGCGGCAGGGGCAGTCCCAGGGGCAGCACGTGTTCACGCACAAACCACTCGATGGGGCTGGGCTTGCGGACATTGATCTGGCGCACGTCCAGGCGGAAGTGTCCGCCGCCGCCGGGCTGCTTGAGCAGTTCCTCCAGCCATTCCGGTGGGAAGCCTTCGTGCACGATCAGGGTGCGGCCGGTGAAGCGCTCCAGGAACTGCTGGCGCAGTCGGTTGGGATTTGGACGCCGTCGCAGGAAAGAAAGCATGGGGGATCCGGGGTTCTCGGGATGGGGTTCATGATAGCAAGGCGAGGTGGCCCGGTCCGTTAACCCCTACATTTTCACCGAGCATCAGGCCGGGCAGCTCACCCCGTAGGAGCGGCGACACCGCCGCGGACAGTGGCGGTTTCGCCAGGCGCCGTTGTTCGGCCCGGGGTCGGGCCTCCTACGGGATCGCCCACAAAAAAGCCCCGTGCGTCCGGAGACGCACGGGGCTTGCAGAGCGCCGTAATCAGCCGCGCTTGGCGACCATCTCGCCGATGATGGGGGCGAGGATGATCTCCATCGCCAGGCCCATCTTGCCGCCGGGCACCACGATGGTGTTGCGCCGGGACATGAACGAGTTGTGGATCATGTTCAGCAGGTAGGGGAAGTCCACGCCGAACTTCCTGGGATCCCGGAAGCGGATCACCACCATGCTCTCGTCGGGGGTGGGGATGTCCCGGGCGATGAAGGGGTTGGAGGTGTCCACGGTGGGCACGCGCTGGAAGTTGATGTCGGTGCGCGAGAACTGCGGGGTGATGTAGTTCACGTAGTCCGGCATGCGGCGCAGGATGGTGTCCACGATCACCTCGGCGGAGTAGCCGCGCTCGGCATTGTCGCGGAAGATCTTCTGGATCCACTCCAGGTTGACGATGGGCACCACGCCCACGCCCAGGTCCACGTGCTTGGACACGTCCACCTTGTCGTCCGCGGCCAGGCCGTGCAGACCTTCGTAGAACATCAGGTCGGTGCCCTTGGGGATGTCCTCCCAGGGGGTGAACTCGCCGGGCTTGAGCTTGGTGCCCAGGCGCGCGTTGTGCTCGGCGGCCTCTTCATCGCTGTGGATGTAGTAGCGCTTCTTGCCACCGCCGGTCTTGCCGTAGGTCTTGAACAGATCCTCGATCTTGTCGAACAGGTTGGCCTCGGGGCCAAAGTGGCTGAAGTGGTTGTTGCCACTGTCGGCGGCCTTCTTCATGGCCTCCTTCATCTCGGCACGGTTGTAGCGGTGGAAGCTGTCGCCCTCGATGATCACCGGGTTGATCTTCTCGCGCAGGAAGATGTGCTCGAAGGCACGCTTGACGGTGGAGGTGCCGGCGCCGGAAGAGCCGGTGACCGCGACGATCGGATGCTTCTTGGACATGCGTACTTACTCCTTGGCTTTAATAATGTTGTCGAATTCTTGCCCGGGGCTGTGCTGCCCGGACGGTCTCCCTTAGAAGATCAGGTTCAGCATGGTCAGCGACACCACCAGGAACAGCACCGTCATGATGCCGCCGGCCTTCATAAAGTCCTTCACCCGGTAGCCACCCGGACCCATGATCAGGGCGTTCACCTGGTGGGTGGGGATCAGGAAGGAGTTGGAGGTGGCGATGGCCACGGTCAGGGCGAACACCCGCGGGTCCGCGTCCATGCCCATGCTCTGGGCGGCGAAGGCGATGCTCACCGCCAGCGGCACCAGCAGCACGGTGGCGCCCACGTTGGACATGACCAGGGTGAAGAAGGTGGCCAGGATGGCGATGGCCGCCTGCAGGACCCAGGGGGCCACGTCGCCCAGCAGGTTCAGGGTCTGGTGGGCGATCCAGGCGGCGGTGCCGGTTTCCTGCACCGCCGCGCCCAGGGGGATGAGGCTCGCCAGCAGGAACACCGTCTTCCAGCTCACTGCTTTGTAGGCCTCGTCCATGTTGAGCACGCCGGTGAGGATCATGCCCACGGCACCCACCAGCAGGGCTACGGACAGGCGCAGGTCGGTGAACAGGATCAGGCCCAGGGCGATGGCGAAGAACAGCACGGCGAAGCCCACCTTTTGGGGGCGCAGTTCCTCGTGGGGGTATTCGCTGGTAACCACCACGAAGTCGCGGTTCTTCTCCACCCGCGCCAGGGCGCTCCAGCTGCAGTGGCAGACCAGGGTATCACCCGCCTGCAGGGGCACGTCGCGCAGGCCCTCGCGGATGGTCTCCTCGCCGCGGTGGATGGCCAGTACCGTCAGGCCGTGGGTCTTGCGCATGGCGATCTCGGTGACCGTCTTGCCGATCAGGTCGGAGCCGGGCGGGATCACCACCTCGGCGATGCCCGACTTGGTGTGGGAGAGGGCGTCGGAGAACACGTCCAGGTACCCCCTGGTCTTGACCCCGGCGCGCTCGGCGAACTGATCCAGCCGGTCGGCGCGGCCCAGCACCGCCAGGCGCGCGGTGCCGTTGAGCTGGTAGCCGGGCCAGGGGGCCACGCGCAGGTCGCCGCTGACCATGGCGCCGATGACGTTGATGCCGTATTCCCGCTCCAGGTCGCTGACCGTGTGACCGGACATGGGGTGGCTGGAGGGCAGGGTGTATTCGCGGATGGTGTAGTCCAGGCCGTAGACCCGCTTGAAGTAGTCCACGGTGCTCTCGCCGCTGGCGCCGTCATTGCGCACCGCCGGCAGCACGTACTTGCCCAGCAGCACGAAGTACAGGATGCCGGTGGTCACCAGGGCCAGGCCGATGGGGGTCACGTCGAACAGCTCGAAGCGTTCCATGCCCGCGGGCAGCAGGTCGTTGAGCAGGATCAGCGGGCTGGAGCCCACCATGGTCATGGTGCCACCCAGGATGGCGCAGAAGCCCATGGGCATGAGCAACCGGGACATGGGCAGGCCGGTGCGCGCGGAGATGCGCGAGATCACCGGCAGGAACAGGGCCGCCGCGCCCACGTTCTGCATGAAGCTTGAGATCACGCCGACGGTGCCGGAGACCATGGGGATGACGCGTTTCTCCGTGGTCCCGCCCACGCGCATGATGAAGGAAGCCACCTGGCTCATCACCCCGGTCTTGTCCAGGCCGGCGCCGATGATCATCACCGCGATGATGGAGATCACCGCATTACTGGCGAAGCCGTCGAACAGCTTATGGGTGTCCGCCACGCCCCCCAGGCCCGGGATCATGCTGATCAGCCCCAGCAACACCATCACGGACACCGCGGCCACGTCCACCCGCACGATCTCGGACACGAACAGGAAGATGGTAAAGCCCAGCAGCCCGAGGACCACCATCATCTCGGGTGTCAGCGCGATGGTTTCTTGCATGGAAATGAGGCCTTGTCGGAGAGTAAAAGTCGCAAAAAAGACCGGAATTATCCCATCGCGGCCCCGCAAAGCCAAGCAGCGTCCCGGCGCCTGGCCGCAGGGCCATGGGCTATGCTGGACGGACGCAAGACCGATTCCGGATCACAGGAAGGATGGAACGCCATGGAGACCCGTCTTTCGCCCGTGGGGCGCTTCGAGACCCTGCTGCTCGCCACCGAGGGCACGGAATTCAGCGCCGGCGCCGAGCAGGTGGCCCTGGGGCTGGCCGAGCGCTGCGGTGCCCGGGTTTACGCCCTGCGGGTGGTGCTGACCAATCCCGAGTACGAGGCCATGGCCCCCGAGCGGGTCCAGGCCGAGGCCGAGGCGGCGCGGGCCTACCTGGCCGAACTGGGCCAGCGGGCCGGGGTGGGGGGCGTGCCCTTCGAGGGTCTGCTGCGCCACGGCGCCGACCCCTACGTGGAGGTGGTCCAGGCAGCCGAGGACAACCGTGTCGACCTGATCGTCATGGGCCGGCGCACCCGCAGCGACCTGGCGCGGCTGATGATGGGGGATTCCACCGCCAAGGTGATCGGCCATGCCGCCTGCAGCGTGCTGGTGGTGCCCTGTTCCTGCCCGGTGCCCTCGAGACGCATCCTGGTGGCCACCGACGGGTCTCGCCTGGGCGATGCTGCAGCCGTCTCCGCTTCCGAACTGGCCCGGCGTTTCGATCTGCCGGTGACCGTGGTCTCCGTGAATGTGCCCGGCCATGACCAGGCGCGCCGCGACGAGGCCCGGCAGGCCATCGAGCGGGTGTGCCAGGCCCTGCAGGGCGAGGGGATCTCCGTGGAGGGTATCCAGGAGGAAGGCCGCCCCGAACAGGTCATCGTCGAGCTGGCCAAACAGAAGCAGGCCGACCTGATCGTGGTAGGCAGCCACGGCCGCACCGGCCTGCAGCGACTGCTCATGGGCAGCGTGGCGGAGCGGGTGGTGGGTCAGGCGGAGGTGGCCGTGCTCGTGGTGAAGTGAGGGTTAGGTAAGAAGTGTGAATTGGGAAGTGCGAAATTGATTTCATTCCCACTTCCCAATTCACACTTCGCACTTCTCAAAGAGGATGTCCCACACCCCATGCCCCAGTCGCTGTCCCCGCTGCTCGAACTTGGTCAGCGGCCGGTGCTCCGGGCGGGGGGCGAAGCCCTCGGCGGTGTTGCGAAAGGCGGGTGAGGCCTGCATCACCTCCAGCATGTGCCGGGCGTAGTCCTCCCAGTCGGTGGCCAGGTGCAGGGTGCCGCCGGGGCGCAGGCGGGTGGCCAGCAGGGCGACGAATTCCGGCTGGATGATGCGCCGCTTGTGATGGCGCTTCTTGTGCCAGGGGTCGGGGAAGAACACCTGCACCCTGTCCAGGCTGCCCGGCGGGATCTGGTGTTTCAGCACCTCCACCGCGTCGTGGCACATGACCCGCAGGTTGCCCAGGCCCAGGTCCTCGATGCGGGCCAGCAGGTGGCCCACCCCGGGCCGGTGCACCTCGATGCCGATAAAGTCCCGCTTCGGCGCCGCCTGGGCCATCTGCGCCAGGCTTTCCCCGTTGCCGAAGCCGATTTCCAGGGTGATGGGCGCCGATCGGCCGAAGATCGCGGCCAGATCGAGCATATTCTCCGAATATTCAATCCCGAAGCGCGGCCACAGCGCATCCAGGGCCCGCTGCTGACCCGCGGTCAGGCGGCCCTCCCGGCGCACGAAGCTGCGGATGGGTCTGTGGGGTTTTGGGCTGGGTTCGGTCATGGGAAGAAAGGCATCGCCGCAGAGACGCGGAGGCGCTGAAAAAAGCAATTTGACAGGATTAACAGGATTTACACGATTAAAAACTCGGGCTAGCAAACCCCGGGTCTCATCCTGTTAATCCTGTCATTTTTTGAATTCTCAGCGCCTCCGCGTCTCTGCGGCAGATTGTTCCAGGCTCAGAAAAACGTCCCCTCCACCGGGGACGACGCCGAGGCGTAGCGCTTGCGGGGCATGCGGCCGGCGAGGAAGGCCTCGCGGCCGGCCTCGATGGCCTTTTTCATGGCGCTGGCCATGAGCACCGGGTTTTTCGCCGCGGCGATGGCGGTGTTCATCAGCACCCCGTCGCAGCCCAGTTCCATGGCGATGGCCGCGTCCGAGGCCGTGCCCACGCCGGCGTCCACCAGGATGGGGACCTGGGCGTTTTCCACGATCTCCAGGATGTTGTAGCGGTTCTGGATGCCCAGGCCCGAGCCGATGGGGGCGGCCAGCGGCATCACCGCCACGCAGCCGATCTCCTCCAGGCGCTTGGCCAGGATGGGGTCGTCGCTGGTGTAGACCATCACCTGGAAGCCGTCCTTCACCAGGGTCTCGGCGGCGGCGAGGGTCTGCACCACGTCCGGGTACAGGGTCTTCTCATCCCCCAGCACCTCCAGCTTCACCAGTGTGTGGCCATCCAGCAGTTCCCGGGCCAGGCGGCAGGTGCGCACGGCATCCTCGGCGGAGTAGCAGCCGGCGGTGTTGGGCAGGTAGGTGTAGCGGTCGGGAGGCAGCACGTCGAGCAGGTTAGGCTCGCCGGGGTTCTGGCCGATGTTGGTGCGGCGGATGGCCACGGTGATGATCTCGGCACCGCTGGCCTCCACGGCCGCGCGGGTCTCGTCCAGGTCCTTGTACTTGCCGGTACCCACCAGCAGGCGGGAGCGGTAGTCCCGTCCGGCGATGGTGAGGAGGTCTTGGGTTTCGGTCTGTGACATGCAGGTCTTCCGTTGTGTCGGTTCAGCCACCGCCGATGGCGCGCACGATCTCCACCCGGTCGCCCGGCTGGATGCGGTGCCCGGCATGCAGGCCCCGGGGCACGATCTCGCCGTTGACCTCCATGGCCAGGCGCTGGCCGGTCATCTCCAGGTGTTCCAGCAGGCCGGCGGCCGTGAGCCCGTCGGGGACGCTGCGGGTTTCGCCGTTGAGGGTGATGTCCATGGGGGTGTGGGCGGGTCGGATGGGTCAGGGGCGGTATTTTAGGGGAGATACAAGATACATGATACGTACTATAACGGGGTGGTTTGCTTCCCTTCGCGGCCGGCGGCTGGATAAAATGGGCGCTCGCGCGGGTGTAGTTCAATGGTAGAACGGCAGCTTCCCAAGCTGCATACGAGGGTTCGATTCCCTTCACCCGCTCCATATTTCCCCTCGACGCGGCCACGCCGCGCCGTGTCCCGTCCCCGGAATTGCCCATGACCGACTGTATCGTGGTCGGCGGCGGCCTGATCGGCATGCTGACCGCCCGCTTCCTGCACGACGCCGGCGTGTCGGTGACCGTGCTGGAGCGGGGCGAGGCGGGTCGCGAGGCCTCCTGGGCCGGGGGCGGCATCCTCTCGCCCCTGTATCCCTGGCGCTATCCCGATCCGGTCACCGCGCTCGCCACGCGGACCCAGGCCGAGTACCCGACCTTTGCCCGTATCCTGCTGGATGAGACCGGCGTGGATCCGGAGTGGACCCTGTCGGGGATGCTGGTGCTGGATGCCGCCGAGGTTACGCCGGCCCTGGCCTGGGCGGCGCGCCAGGGTGTCGCCGTCGAGCGTATTGGCGGGGCGGATGCCCGGGCCTGCGAGCCGGCCCTGGGTGCCGAGCCGGAGTTGGGCCTGTGGATGCCCAACATCGCCCAGGTGCGCAATCCGCGCCTGGTGAGATCAGTGCGGGAGAGCCTCCGGACAAGGAAGATCGTGATTCGCGAACAGGAACCAGTCCTGTCGTTGCTGTGTGAAGCCGGCCGGGTCAGGGGTGTGCGCACCAGGAGCGGCGAGCTGCGCGCCGACCGGGTGCTGATCGCCGGCGGGGCCTGGAGCGCCGGACTCATGCCGCCCGGCGGACCGGAACTGCCCGTGGTCCCGGTGCGAGGCCAGATGATCCTGTTCCGGGGCAGGCCGGGCCTGGTGCAGCGCATCGTGCTCAGTGGCGAGCGCTACCTGATACCCCGGCGGGATGGCCGTATCCTCATGGGCAGCACCCTGGAATACGTGGGCTTCGAGAAACAGACCACCGAGGCGGCGCGCCAAGACCTGCACCGGACTGCCCTGGCGCTGGTGCCGGCCCTGGCCGACTGTCCCGTGGAGCACCACTGGGCGGGTCTGCGCCCGGGCTCGCCCACCGGTATTCCGGTGATCACGGAACACCCCGACTGCGAGGGCCTGTTCATCAACGCCGGCCACTTTCGCAATGGCGTGGTCCTGAGCCTGGCCTCCTGCCGCCTCGCTGCCGCCCTGATGACAGGGGCAGCGCCGGCCTTGGACCCGACCCCCTATCGGCTGGAAGCCGCCGCCGATCCTGCCCTGGCGGGCGCGGATCAGGTGTGACATCTAGACTTTGTCTAAAACGTCCGTATACTTGACCACATGTCATTGGTATTACACACAATGCCCGAGAATCGTGACCAGGTGATCGAACGCCTGCGGGGTCATGGCATCACGCCGACCCAGCAGCGGGTGGAGATTGCCCAGGTCCTGTTCGAGCGTCACCAGCACCTGTCCGCCGACCAGGTGCTGGCGCGGGTCAATGCCCGCGACGCCAGCGTCTCCAAGGCGACGGTCTACAACACCCTGGGCCTGTTCGCCGAGAAGGGCTTGGTGCGCGAGGTCATCGTCGACCCCGCCCGGGTCTTCTACGACAGCAACCTGGACCCGCACCACCACCTGTTCCACGTGGACAACGGCACCCTGGAAGACATCCCCGTCTCCCAGGTCAACGTCGACCGCCTGCCCGATCTGCCTGCCGGCGTGGCCGTGGAGGGCGTGGACGTGATCATCCGCGTGCGGCGCAGCGGGGCTGCGCAGTAGCAAGTCTCAAGTGGCAAGTCTCAAGGCAGCTCCGCTGGCCTGTCCCCTCTCGCCTGATGACTCACCTGCCCGATTGAGCCCGCGCCAGCCTTGGCGTATCCTGTGCCGTCCCGCCGAATGCCGTTGTAGCTCAGTTGGTAGAGCAACTGATTCGTAATCAGTAGGTCGGAGGTTCGACTCCTCTCAACGGCACCATTTCCCCGTCCTGTCTTGCGATGCCCGCATGGTCGGGCGCACAATGCTATACATGTAAAGCGCCGCCCAGGATTGGAGGGCTCGTCATGAGCAAGCAAACCAACGTCAGATTGCCCGACGAAACCTACGAGAGGCTTCAGGCACTGGCCGCACGGACCGGCCGCACGGCCACCTACTATATCCGCGAGGCCATCGAGGCCCAGCTGGATGACCTTGAGGACATCTATCTGGCGGAACAGGTCCTGGAGCGTATCCGCAAGGGCGAAGAGCAGACCCTGACAAGCGAGGAGTTCTGGAGTGGTCTGGACGATTGAATACGCCCAGTCCGCCAAAAAATCCGTCAAGGGACTCGATCCGCCGACAAGGCGGCGGATTCGAGACTATCTGGAGCAGCGAGTAGCCGCTTTGCAGAACCCCAGAGGGCTTGGGGCGCCGCTCAAGGGAGAATTCTCCGAGCTTTGGCGCTACCGCATCGGCGACTACCGGGTCATCTGCGAGTTGCAGGACGAAAAGCTCGTCATCTTGGTGATCCGCATCGCACACAGACGAGAGGTCTATCGATAACCCAAGAGGACTGATCCATCCCGTGACAGATAAGGGGTGTGCTGATTCGCCCTTCCACCTTCGCCTTTCATCCTTTATCGTTGAATTCCCCCTCACGGACGAGGAGCGCACCATGCCAAGGGAACATGGCCTTACCCTCATTGAACTCATGGTCACGCTGGCCGTGGCCGCCATCCTGATCACCGTCGCGGTGCCCGGCTTCGGCAGCCTGGTGGCCGAACAACGGCTCGTGACCACCACCAACCAGTTCGTCACCGCCCTGCACCTGACCCGCTCGGAGGCGGTCAAGCGGGGTGCCAGGGTGACCCTGTGCGCCAGCGAGGACGGCAGCAGCTGCGGTTCATCCAACGGATACAGCAGCGGCTGGATCGTGTTCGAGGGCCCGGAGCCGGGTGCGCCCGTGCAGCCCGCGGGGGAAGTGCTCAGGGTGTTCACGCCCGGTAGCCAGGTGGTGATCAACGGGGACAACGTGACCAGCGCCTACATCTCCTATGTGGCGACCGGGGAGACCCGGCGAATGAACAATGCGCTGCTCATGGGGTCCGTGACCGTCTGTGCCGGAAACCAGGCCCGGCGCATCGTAATCAGCCGCACCGGCCGCCCCCGGGTGGAGCAGACCAGCTGCTGAACCTTGTCGGAACATTTTACGTTCCAAGGGCTTGAGCCCGATCATCGGCCGAAACCCGCCCGTTCATCGCATGGCCAGAGACACCTTCCGAATCAGGTGTCTACACTTGGTGCCATGAACAGAAATGGCGGATTCACTCTGGTTGAATTGATGATCACCCTGGCCGTGGTGGCGATCCTCGCCACCATCGCGGTGCCGGGATTCTGGAATTTGATCCAGAACAACCGGGTGACCACCCAGACCAATGAGCTGGTGTCGGCCCTGAATCTTGCGCGCAGCGAAGCGATCAAGCGGGGTATCGAAGTGCGTGTCACGCCGGTCGGAGGTGATTTTGCCGATGGATGGTGCGTGCATCTGGGCGTGGCCTGTGCTGGAAACGACATCATTCGCGAATACACGGAGATGCGCCGTATGGCGGTAAACGGGAGCCCGGCGACACTGCGTTTCGACGGCCGAGGCGAGAAAATCGCCCCGGGTGGAACCCTCCTCATCCGGATTCAGCCGGATGATTGCACCGCGGGCACGGCAGGTCGGGCACGGTTTGTCGAGATTATCAACACTGGGCGCGTCAGCGTCACGAGGACCGATTGCTGATCATGAGCGAGTCCAAATCCCACTGTCTTCACAACCCGCAGGCCATGATGCGCTCCATGTCACGGTCTCAGCGAGGCTTCACGCTCGTCGAGGTGCTCATTGCAGTCCTCGTGCTGGCCATCGGGCTGTTGGGCCTTGCCGGACTCCAGGCTTCATCGTTGCGTTTCAATAACGACGCACAGTTGCGCACTCAGGCGACGTTGCTTGCCTACGATATGGTTGATCGCATGCGCGCCAACCGTGCGCAAGCGGCCGACTATGACACGGGGGGATTCAACAGTGCCAATTGTGGTGACACCAGCGGCGGTTCCATGGCCGCGCAAGACACTACCGATTGGCTTGCCCAGCTTGATTGTCTGTTGCCACGGGGCGAGGGTTCCATAGCGGTGGTGATCACCCCCAATGCAGTCCCGGCCTACAACGAGATCGACGTCACGATAGTCGTGCGCTGGGATGAGGACCGCGACGGCGTACCGGATAACTACCGCCAGTTCCAGTTCCGTACGAGGCTCTAGAGAGCATGGGTAAGTTCCTTCGAATTGAAACCAGAAAGATCTCCATGAGACGCCAGAAGGGTCTGTCCCTGGTCGAATTGATGGTCGCCATGGTGATTGCCTTGATCCTCACGGCGGGTGTGATCAGCATCTTCGTTGGGTCCCAGACGGCCTACAGGTTCAATGACGCGATGTCTCGCGTGCAGGAAAATGGGCGCTATGCCATCAACGTGCTCAGCCATGATGTGCGAATGGCGGGCTACGCGGGTTGTGCGCGGCCGGGTGCCGTGCCTATATCCAATATAGCGAATCCGCCCACGCTTGGCGATTTTGATCCGGCCTTACTGGTCGAAGGCATGGACGATGTCTCCGCCGGCACAACCATTGGAACCCGCCAGGTTGTGGCCGGTACCGATGTCCTGATCCTGCGTGGAGGCAGCGATGCCGTGGGTCAGCTCAACGCGCAAAAGGTCGAGAATGCAAATGCGCAGCTTGTTGCCAACGCCGGCGGATGGGTGGCTGGCGATGTCCTGATGGTGACCGACTGTACGGCGGTCGACATCTTCAGAGCGACTAACGTCTCTAGCGGTGCGAGCGGGACTACCATCGCCCATGCATCGAGCATGAATACGCAAAACTTCCTGTCGAAGGTCTACTTCCAGGGCGCTGAAGTCATGGCCTATCGGGAGCGTTCCTATTTCGTGGCGTTCCGGGACGCCAATGCCCCCGTGCCCTCCCTGTACCGCAGGGTGGGTCAGGCCAATTCGGAAGAACTGGTTGAGGGTGTGGAGGACCTGCAGATCCTCTACGGTGTGGATACGAGTGGTGACCAGCAGGTCGATACATATATGAATGCAGGGCAGGTCGCAGCAGCGAACCGCTGGCCGGACGTTCTGAGTGTCCGTCTGTCCATGCTGCTGGTCAGCCCTGAGAACAATGTGATCGATGCGCCTCAACAAATTACATTCAACGGTGTCACCTTCACGCCGGCAGACCGGCGGTTGAGGCAGATCGCCACCACCACGATTGGATTGAGAAACCGCCTGCCATGACTGACTGGAACAACTTTGAGATGACGCGTAAGGACCGGCGCGAATCAGGGTCGGCCTTGGTCATCGCCCTAGTGTTCCTGCTGTTGATGACGCTCATCGGCGTCACCGCCATGCAGACCACGACGCTACAGGAGCGAATGGCCGGCAATGAGCGAGACCGAAATCTTGCATTTCAGGCAGCAGAGGCAGCGCTCAGGGAAGCGGAAGAGTGGGTGGCGAACAATGCCGCGACATTGTTGAGCGCGACTGAACTTGCTAATCCCGCTAGCTGGGATGGGAGTGCAGCGACAGGCACCGTGACGTTGGATGGTCAACAGCTGGCAGCCCAGCCGGTATTCCACGTCGGGCCGCCCCAGTTCCAGCGACTGGGCAGCGAGCTTCCGCCGGTGTTTCGCTGCATATATCCGATCACAGCCCGGGGTGTTGGAGGATCTGATGCCGCCGTGGTGATCCTGCGTTCCAATTTTTCACCGGGCGGCACATGCGAGTGACCGGGACGTTAGATGGGTTGTGGCGGGTTCGTCAGGGCCAGGGATATGACGGAATATGACCATGAACAGGACCCAGTTGCCCGGTTCAGAGGTAGTCTTCCGTCGGATTTCCGGGGTGCCTGTAGAGAATGAGCACGCGGGCTGTTATGTGTACAAACATGAGGTCATGATTCTGTGATCGAATCTTGAGCTATTAGGGAATTCGTGTAACTGAACGAGTCGGTGATGACATCAGTGGTTGCTGGTATCGCGAGAGGATGCCGGGGAGAAATGGCAATGAGGTGCAAAGATAACAAGTGGGTTAAGCGTGCTCAGGCCGCTCTGGCGGGAATGGCTTGTGCCCTTATGACCGTGTCTCCGGGTCTCGCACAGGCAAACGTAAATATTGCGAATGTCCCATTGTTCCTGACAACGAGTATTGATCCGAACATCATGTTCATCCTGGACGACTCGGGTTCGATGCATTGGGAAATCATGCCTGATCAGCATATCAGTAATGCCGCTTACTACGTCTACGGCCGCATAGATAACCTATACAGCAGCGGGAATTACACGGACAGAGCGCCGACCTTTGCTGACGACCCTTACAACGCGTTCGCGCGATCTCCTGTTGGAAACACCGTCTACTATGATCCAGGTGTGACCTATAGTCCCTGGCCTAGGGCAGATGGTAGCGGGTCAATGCCCAATGCCAACCCATCTGCCGCGCTGCACAATCCGATGCGCCCAGCGCGAGGGAGTCGTAATCTCACGGCTAACAATACACGCAATGGTAGTTGGCGACGTTGTAGCACCATTACGCGTGATGTCAGCGGTACATTTAATTTTTCAGGCTGTGCGACTTTCACTGCGACTCAGACATTCTGGCCGGCTGTCTATTATTGGCACGACGGTTCTGATGGCTACGACTTCAGTAATTACGAGAGGGTCGAGATACGATCAGACACCCCCTTTTACACGGATCACGGACGTGAGAATCGGACCGATTGTGCTAGCGCAGCGACTGCCACCTGTACATATGACGAAGAGATACAAAACTTCGCAAACTGGTACACATACTATCGCTCGCGAATCCTCGCGGCACGCGGGGGCATCGGCCTGGCCTTTGCCGAGCAACCGGAAAATATGCGTGTCGGTTACGGTACGATCAATGCGGGCAGTTCGAGTGTCGATGGGGTAACAACCGAAAAGATCGTACGCGGGGTACGCGCCTTTTCCGGCGCGGACAGGCAGGCTTTCTTCGATTTGCTCTATGACCGAGACATCCCCGCGGCCGGAACGCCACTAAGAAGATCACTTGAGGCTGCGGGTGAGTATTTCCGGCGAAGTGACAGTCGCGGCCCTTGGAGTACGACTCCTGGTTTATCAGGCGGTGAAGATCTGAGCTGCCGTCAGAGCTTTGCCATCTTGATGACGGATGGATACTGGAATGGTCCTAATCCCTCTGATGCAATTGGCAATGCCGATAACTCGTCCGGGCCGCTTCATGTAAACCCGAACGGCGATAACTTCCAGTACGTTCCAAGTGATCCGTTCCGGGATGGCGTCTCGCGTACACTCGCAGACGTGGCCATGTATTACTGGAAGAACGATCTGCGGCCGGATATGGATAACAACGTCCCTAGCAACGCCCGTAACCCTGCATTTTGGCAGCATATGGTGACCTATGGTATTGGTTTGGGGGTAACAGGATCCGTTGATCCCGATGATGCTTGGCAGGCAGTAACGGACGGCACGGCAATCAACTGGCCTGATCCGTACAATAGTGACCCAGCAAAAATTGATGATCTATTGCATGCTGGAGTTAACAGCCGCGGCGGATTCTTCAGCGCCCAGAACCCTGTCGCTTTCGCCAACGAGTTGGCGCAGGTCTTGGAAGACATCATCGGGCGAGTAGAGGATTCGGCCACCTCAGCGGCCGCCAGCGCTGCAGTCATTCAGGCAGATACCTTGCTTTATCTCGCGGGCTTTCGCAGCGGCGACTGGACCGGTGAACTGAAGGCCTTCCAGATTATGGGTGACGGCAGCGTTGGCGCACTTGCTTGGGATGCGGAAGCGCGGCTTGCCGCAATGACGCCGTCCGAGCGCAACCTGTACACGGCGAACAGTGCCACCGGAAATGCCGTTTCGTTTGATTTCGCCCAGTTGAGCCCGGCACAGCAGGCGGCACTGAATCGTGCCACCGACGACTCCCTTGATGGCCGAGGTGATGACCGCATCGACTGGCTGCGGGGAGAATCGGTAACGGAATTCCGCAGTCGCACTACGCCTCTGGGAGAGCGGCGACTTCTGGGTGACATCGTGCACTCCTCGCCACAGTTCGTCGGCCGGCCGAACCTGGGTTACAGTCTGCTCCCTGGTGCTGAGGGCTCGGCCTACAGCACATTCCGTTCGAGCTCGCCTTATTCTTCGCGACCATCGGCCATTTATGTCGGGGCAAACGATGGATTGCTGCACGCCTTCCATGGCACCACCGGAGGAGAACTCTTCGCTTACATGCCTTCCGAGCTTCTTTTGCCGGAAACCGGGCACCAGCATGCCCGGATCAATCGCCTGATGGATCCGGACTACGCCCACAGATACTTCGTGGATGGCGCTGCGACCATTGGTGATGTTTATGTCGGTGGGAGTTGGAAGACTGTGCTTATCGGTACCATGGGTGCCGGCGGACGGACGGTCTTTGCGTTGGACGTCACAGACCCTACGAACTTCGATGAATCCAAGGTGCTTTGGGAATTCACCCACCCTGGGCTGGGTTATGGTGTGACGAATCCATCTATCGTGCGCATGCGAAACGGACAGTGGGCAGCCGTGTTTGGAAACGGCTACAACAGTGCCAATCACACCGCCGGTCTGTTTATCGTACCCATTGGCAATCCGTCATCCTATGTATTTGTGGATACGGGGGTGGGGAACAGCACGACGCCGAATGGCTTGGCGCCCGTGGTGGTGACTGACGCGCCCAGTGGCGATCTCAATGCGCGGCTTGTATACGCAGGAGATCTCCAAGGGCGGATGTGGCGCTTCGACGTGTCGTCGACTAACCCCAATCAATGGAATAACGCCGGAAATCGCTCGGTGCTTTTCCAGGCGCGTGATGCCAGTGATGTACCTCAGCCAATTACGGCAAGGGCCCAGGTGACCGCGCATCCCACTGAACAGGGTACGCTCATGGTTCTCTTTGGTACCGGTAGTTACTTTAGAACACAGGATGGTGATTTGACTGCCCCACAGGTTCAGAGTCTCTATGGACTAAAGGATCAGAATGGTGCCGCCATCTCTAGTCGAAATGATCTCGTAGAACAGGTGATCGTGTGGCAGGGTGATCAAACATTCACCACGTCAGATGGGGATGTGACCTATACGCTGCGGCAAGTGTCCGAAGAGACAGTGACTACAGCTGACAAGGGTTGGTATCTGGATCTGGTCTATGAGGGCAACAACCAGGGTGAACGGGTCATCAGTGAGCCCACATTTCCCTCTGGGCCCGTTGGTGAGCGCGTTCGATTTGCAACAATGATTCCTGACGAGGATCCTTGTGGTACTGGCCGCCGTGGCTTCCTGATGGACATCATGCTCGCTACTGGCGGGGCAGTACCTTACACCGTGTTTGATCTTGACCAGGATGGTGTGTTCGATAGCGGAGATTATGTGAATAACTTACCCGTCAGCGGTGTCGGTTTCGGCGGGGGCGAGAAGCCAACAACCGTTCTGAACCCGGACACGGGCATCGACCATATTTTCGGTGGTCAGGGTGATGACCTTCGTGGCCTGCCAGGTGGACAGGCCTCTGGTCGCCAATCCTGGCGGCAGTTGCGTTGATGGTCGGGCTTTGGAGGTGACATGAATCACGGGATAGCTCAAGCTGTGTTGCTCCTACTCCTTCTCTTGATAAGTGGTTTGTCACTTGTCCATGCGGATGATTTGTCGCAGGAGAGAGGTACCATAGATGGTATCAATCAGGATCGCATGACCATCGTGATCTCAGATAGGGAATATCGCGTTCCGGCACGCATGGTATTAAACGGTCACCCCGCTGTTGCGCCGACCGTGCTCGGATACCTACGGCTAGGGATGGATGTGCAGTTCAAGATAAACGAAGGCAAGCATGATCGCTTGCCCGAGCTGGTTGAAGTGACGATATCATCGAGGGTTAGGAGATGAGCCAGCAACGCTACCAACAAAGAACGAGCGGATTCACGCTGATCGAAGTGATGATCGTGGTGGTGATCATCGGCATCATCGCCGCCATAGCTTACCCATCCTATACCCGGCATGTGCAGGATACTCGCATGGCAACGGCGCAGGCAGACCTGATGGAGCTTGCCCAGTGGATGGAACGGCAATACACGCTGAATAACTCATTCGCCGGACTTACAACGGGCAATCTGCCATTCAGCGCGTCTCCAAAAGATGGTAATACTACTGCTTACAACCTAACGCTGGGCAATATCACTGCGAATACCTACACATTGACAGCAACGCCAACAGGGCCGCAAGTGGGTCATGGGTGTGGCACTCTGACACTCAACCAAGCAGGTGCACGCACACCAGATCCAGCAACGAATCCGAATTGCTGGCGCTGATAGAAGACATGTGTTCAGAAAGTGTGATCTTCGATCACTGCTGTTTAGGTGGCTAACGGCGGAATGTTAAATCCAAAAGATAAAACTGTCAGCGTAGTGACTTGGTCAGGGAAAAGTGATGGTTTCTATTTTACCGTCATGTTCTGTTACGGTGTTCACGCCACTCGCCTTGAGATGTTCCACCACCTCCTGCACCAGCAGTTCCGGCGCCGATGCGCCAGCGGTAACGCCCGCCCAGGTCTTGCCCTCAAGCCAGCGCTCTTCGATCTGACCGGCATTGTCCACCAGATAGCCCCAGCTTCTCGGCGATCTCCCGCAGCCGGTTGGAATTGGAACGGTCGGGTGAGCCCACCACCAGGAACAGGTCGCATTCCGAGCCCAGCAGTTTAGCGGCGTCCTCGAACGTTCCAGCAGGTACATCTCACCGCCGTGGCTGCGGTAGTGCTGGCCCAGGGTGCTGACTGCCAGGTGTCAAGGGCAAGGGATCAAGATTTATTGACCAGTTGATTCTGTTGCTTTAGCGATATTGCGGGTATTACATTGTGAAAATGTAATACTGGGTAGGAGGACACATCCCATGAGCCATAGGCTGACAAGCAAGGGTCAGGTGACCATTCCCAAGAAGGTTCGGGAAAGCCTGGGGCTCGGTCCTGGCAGTCAGATTGACTTTGACGTTGATGAGCAAGGCCAGATCATTATTCGTAAGGTGCAGGGGCGGGGGCGGCGCAAGGCGCTCGTTCGGGACCGGTTCGAACAGGCCCGTGGCCGGGCGACTGTCAAGTGGAGAACAGATGAGCTGATGGAACTGCTGCGCGGAGAAGCGTAAGTGGTACTTGTCGATACGAACGTCCTCATTGACGTGCTGGAGGACGATCCACAGTGGGCGGAATGGTCCGTCACGCGATTGCGCCAGTTATCCGCTGCCCATGAACTGGCCATCAATCCGATTGTATATGCGGAGTTGTCCCTTGCTTTTGAGCAGGTGGAAGAACTGGAAACAGTCGTCTCCGATCTACAACTCCGGTTTATGGAGATCCCCCGGGCCGCTCTTTTCCTGGCGGGCAAGGCCTTCATGCGCTATCGCAGGAAGGGCGGTATGAAGCACAATGTCCTGCCTGATTTCTTCATCGGCGCTCACGCCGCAGTGGCAGAACTTCCCTTACTCACCCGTGATACACGCCGCTATCGCACCTATTTTCCAACGGTGCACGTGATCTCGCCTGACGCCTGATCGAGGGGAAGGTAGATCCAAAGGATGGGATTTCCTGGCAGCCAATCCAAATCGAATCTGAGTGCTCAAAGTAAAGTCTTGGGCAGGCTGAAGAAGCATCAGTTGCCTACGGTTGCGAGGGACCAAGGGGGCGTGCATGGTCGTATGTATTGACACGGCCCTCGTGTAACACTAATTTTGTGTTCATGAAAAATGTCACCATCACTCTGGACGAAGAGACGGCGCGTTGGGCAAGGATTGAGGCCGCACGTCGCGGTGTGAGTGTGTCTCGTTTGGTGGGAAGGCTCCTGCAGGAACGACGGGAGCAGGAATCGGATCGCCTGGCAGCTTATGAACGATTCACCAGGCGACCTATCAAGGCGTTAAAGAAAGCCGGAGAGAGGTATCCTGCCAGGGAAGCGCTCTATGACCGATCTGTACTTCGTTGATACGAACGTCCTTGTTTACGCGCGCGACAGCAGCGAGCCACTCAAACAGAAGGTGGCGGCTGACTGGTTAGGAGTCCTTTGGACTCAAGGAGTGGGGCGGTTGAGTTACCAGGTGTTGCAGGAGTATTACCAGGCCGTTACGCGCAGATTGACTCCGGGTATGAGCCCTGAATCGGCTAGTGCGGACATCAGGGATCTGATTTCCTGGCAGCCAATCCAAATCGATTCGGCCGTGCTGGAGATGGCCTGGGATATTGAGAGCAGGTATCGGCTGTCCTGGTGGGATGCCCTCATTGTAGGTGCCGCAAATCGCTCCGCCAGCCAGTATCTGCTGTCTGAGGATCTTCAGCATGGGCAGACCCTCGGCCATGTAACGGTCCTGAATCCTTTCGAAACGGAAATGCCCTCGTCGGTATGATCGAGGCGCGGATCTGAACGCTCAACGTAAAGCCTTGGGCAGGCTGAATACGATGTTCTCGCGCGTGCCACCGTGTTCGGTGACGGTATTCATGCCATTAGCGCGGAGATGTTCCACCACCTCCTGCACCAGCAGTTCTGGCGCAGATGCCCCGGCGGTAACACCCACCCGGGTCTTGCCCTCCAGCCACCGATCCTCGATCTGACCGGCGTTGTCCACCAGATAGGCCTCCACGCCCAGCTTCTCGGCGATCTCCCGCAACCGGTTGGAGTTGGAACTGTTGGGTGAGCCCACCACCAGGAACAGGTCGCATTCCGAGGCCAGCTGCTTCACGGCATCCTGGCGGTTCTGGGTGGCGTAGCAGATGTCATCCCGCTTCTGGCCCTGGATGTTCGGGAATCGATTTTTCAGTGTCTCGATGATGTCCAGGGTGTCATCCACCGACAGGGTGGTCTGGGTGACGTAGGCCAGGGCATCCGGGTTTCTGATCTGGATGCGTTCGGCATCCTCAACCGTTTCAACCAGGTACATCTCGCCGCCGTGGCTGCGGTCGTACTGACCCAGGGTGCCGTCCACCTCCGGGTGTCCGGCGTGGCCGATGAGGATCACTTCCTCGCCACGCCGGGCATGGCGATCCACTTCCATGTGCACCTTGGTCACCAGGGGGCAGGTGGCGTCGAACACCCGCAGGCCGCGCCGTTCTGCCTCCTGGACCACGCTGCGCGCCACGCCGTGGGCGCTGAAGATCACCGTGGCGCCGTCGGGTACCTCGTCCAGTTCCTCCACGAACACCGCGCCCTTGTTGCGGAGGTCCTCCACCACGAACTTGTTGTGCACCACCTCGTGTCGCACGTAGATGGGTTTGCCAAACAGGGTGAGGGCACGCTCAACGATGTCGATGGCGCGGTCCACGCCGGCGCAGAAGCCGCGGGGGTTGGCGAGAATGACTTGCATGGGAAATGACCGGTGGTGTTGGAACGGGTAGCTATTGTCCCATTAAAGGGGTCGGGAATGAATATTGAAAGCAGTAGCTAGTGGCGAGTTTCAAGTGGCAAGGGAAACCACCCTCACCCTAACCCTCTCCCTGAGGGAGAGGGAATAAAGCCCCCCTCTCCCGTTTGCGGGGGAGGGTTGGGGAGGGGGCCTTGCCACTTGAGACTAGCCACTGCCTTTAAGGGGCCATCCCCGTCCCCACGTCAAGGATCTCCACCGAGTAGGTGATCTCGTGGCCGGCCAGGGGGTGGTTGAAGTCCACCTTAACGGTGTCCTTGTCCACTTCCATGATGGTGCCGGGCAGTTCGTCGCCGGTGGGGGTGGAGAAGGTGACGATCAGGCCGGGCTTGAGTTGCATGTTCGGGGGGAAGTCGGACCGGGGCATGTCCTGCACGGCGGCGGGGCTGGGGTAGCCGAAGGCCTGGTCGGGGGTGAGCGTGAGGGTCTGCTTGTCGCCGGGTTCGAGACCGATCAGCGCCAGTTCAAGGCCTTCCTCCAGGTCGCCGGCACCCATGACGAACTCGAAGGGTGCCTCGCCCTCGGTGGTATCGGCCACCATGCCGTCTTCCAGGGCGATGGTGTAGTGCATGCGCACCTTGCTGCCGTAGGCAATCATGATCGACCTCCTGCGCCGGGGGCGTCGGACTCACGCGCGAACATCAGACTGTACCCCACCAGTACCACGGCGCCAACGGTGATGGCGGCGTCGGCCACGTTGAAGGCGGGCCAGTGGTAGCCAGCGTAGTGAAAATCCAGGAAATCAATCACATGGCCATGCCAGAGGCGGTCGATGACATTGCCGATGGCGCCGCCCAGGATCAGGGCGAGGCTGGCGGCGGTCCAGCGCTCGTCGGCGCGAAGATTCCTGAGCCACCAGAGGATGAATATCGAGGCACCGAAGGCCACGGCAACGAAGAACCAGCGCTGCCAGCCGGAGGCGTCACCCAGGAAGCTGAAGGCGGCGCCGGGGTTGTAGACCAGGGTGAAGTTGAAGAATGGGGTGATCTCCACCGGGGCATAGAGCACCAGCGAGCGTTCGGCCACGTATTTCGTGATCTGGTCCAGGACGATCACCGCGGCGGAAAGCCATAACCATTTCAGCATGGGGGTACTCGGAATCGGAATGGACAGGATGAACAGGATAAAGACCCGAGAGCAAAAGGATCAGACAGGATTAACATGATTTACAAGATTATTTCTTAAAGGCTTTTTAATCCTGTAAATCATGTTAATCCTGTCCAGGGTTTTGTCTTTCGCCCCAGTCTTTCATCCTGTCCATTAATTTCTCTAGGCAAAGCGCCGCTGCTCGCCGTCACCGGCCACGTTCTCCACGCAGCGCCCGCACAGTTCCGGGTGATCGCTGCTGGCGCCGATGTCCTCCCGGTGGTGCCAGCAGCGCGGGCACTTGGCGTGTTCGCTGCGGGTCACGCGGGTCCAGAGGCTGGTGCCGTCCTCCAGCGGTGTCTCCACCGCGTCGTCCGGGCGGCTGGCGGCGCCGTGCACTCGGGCATAGGAGGTGATGAGCACGAAGCGCAGTTCCTCGCCCAGACCCTCCAGGGTCTCGGCCAGGGCCGGTTCGCAGTAGAGATCCACCTCGGCATCCAGTGAGCTGGCCTTGGCGGCGCGCAGCTTCTCCATCTCCCGGTTCACGGCCTGGCGCACGTCCAGGAGCGTGGCCCAGAAGGCCTCGTTCATGGGCTCGGATGCGTCCAGGGCGAACAGGCCCTGGTACCAGGTGTTGAACAGCACGGATTCGTTGCGCTCGCCGGGGATCTCCTGCCAGATCTCCTCGGCGGTGAAGGAGAGGATCGGGGCCAGCCAGCGCACCATGGCCTCGATGATGTGGTACATGGCGGTCTGGGCGGAGCGCCGGGCGATGCTGTCGGCCTTCGTGGTGTACTGTCGGTCCTTGATCACGTCCAGGTAAAAACTGCCCAGTTCCACGGAGCAGAAGTTGTGCACTCGCTGGTAGATCTGGTGGAACTGGTACTGCTCGTAGGCGCCGGTCACCTTCTGCTGCACCTTCAGCGCCTGGTCCACGGCCCAGCGGTCCAGCGGCAGCATCTGCCCGGGCGCGAGCATGTCCCGGGCGGGGTCGAAGCCGGTGAGATTGGCCAGCAGGAAGCGGGCGGTGTTGCGCATGCGCCGGTAGGCGTCCGCGGTGCGCTTCAAGATCTCGTCGGAGACCGCCATCTCGGCGCTGTAGTCGGTGGCCGCCACCCAGAGACGCAGGATGTCGGCGCCCAGGGTGTCCACCACCTTCTGCGGTGCGACCACGTTGCCCTTGGACTTGGACATCTTCTGCCCCTGGGCGTCCACGGTGAAGCCGTGGGTGAGCACCGCCTTGTAGGGGGCAGTGCCGCGCATGGCGACCGACGTGAGCAGGGAGGACTGGAACCAGCCGCGGTGCTGGTCGGAGCCTTCCAGGTACAGGTCGGCGGGCAGGCCCAGCTCGGCGCGCTTGTCGGTGACCGTGGCGTGGGTCACGCCGGAATCGAACCACACGTCCAGGGTGTCGCTGACCTTCTGGTAAGCGGCAGCGTCCTTGCCAAGCAGTTCTTGCGGGTCCAGGGAGAACCAGGCCTCGATGCCCTGCGCCTCGATGCGCTGGGCCACCGCCTCGATGAGCGCGGGGGTGTCCGGGTGCAGGCGGCCGGTCTCCAGGTGCACGAACAGGGGGATGGGCACGCCCCAGTTGCGCTGGCGCGAGATGCACCAGTCGGGGCGTCCCGAGACCATGCCCTCGATGCGCGCCTGGCCCCACTGGGGCACCCACTGCACCTGCTGAATAGCCTTGAGCGCCTGCTCGCGCAGTTCCGCCTGCTCCATGCTGATGAACCACTGGGGGGTGGCGCGGAAGATGATCGGGGTCTTGTGGCGCCAGCAGTGGGGATAGCTGTGGCGCAGCTTCTCGGCCAGCACCAGGGCGCCGCGTTCGCGCAGCACCTCGATCACGTGGCCATTGGCCTGGTGCACCGACTCGCCGGCGAAGAACTCGGTACCGGGCAGGAACTTGCCGTCGGGGCCCACCGGGTTGTCCACGGCCAGTCCGTAGCGCAGGCCGACGATGTAGTCGTCCTGGCCGTGGCCGGGGGCGGTGTGCACACAGCCGGTGCCGGCCTCCAGGGTCACGTGCTCGCCCAGGATCACGGGTACCTGGCGGTCGAGGAAGGGGTGGTGCAGTAGGGCACCTTCGAGGGCGGCGCCCTGGCAGCGGCCGATGATACGGGCGTCGCTGAAGCCGTAGCGCTTCATGGCCGGTTCCACCAGTTCCTCGGCCAGCAGCAGGCGCTCGTCACCCACCCGCACCAGGGCATAGGAGAGCTCCGGGTGCAGGCACACCGCCTGGTTGGCGGGCAGGGTCCAGGGGGTGGTGGTCCAGATGACCACGGAGATGGGACCCTCGCCGTCACCGTCCAGGGCGCAGCGGCGCAACAGGTCCAGCTCATCTTCCACCCGGAAGCGCACGTCGATGGCCTGCGAGGTCTTGTCCTCGTACTCCACCTCGGCCTCGGCCAGCGCCGAGCCGCAGTCCACGCACCAGTGCACCGGCTTCTCACCCTTCATCAGGTGGCCGCGTTCGATGATGCGCCCCAGCGCGCGGACCGTGTCCGCCTCCACCTGGTAATCCATGGTGAGGTAGGGTTTCTCCCAGTCACCCAGCACGCCCAGGCGCTTGAAGTCCTGACGCTGGCTGTCCACCTGTTCGAGGGCATACTCGCGGCAGGCCTTGCGGAAGGCGGCGGCGTCCACCTCGTGGCCCACCTTGCCGATCTTTTTCTCCACCTGCAGCTCGATGGGCAGGCCGTGGCAGTCCCAGCCGGGTATGTAGGCGGCGTCGAAGCCCGCCAGGGTGCGGCTCTTGACGATGATGTCCTTGAGGATCTTGTTGACCGCGTGACCGATGTGGATGTTGCCGTTGGCGTAGGGCGGGCCGTCGGCCAGCACGAAGCGGGGGCGACCGGCGCAGACCTCGCGCAGCTTGCGATAGCGCTTGGCCGCTTCCCAGTGCGCGAGCATCTCCGGCTCCCGCTGGGCCAGGTTGCCGCGCATGGGGAATTCGGTCTGGGGGAGGTTCAGGGTGTCTTTGTAGTCAGTCACGAGGTCGTTTCACCATGGGGCGCCCTGCGGGCGCCGGGTTCAATGCCAAACTGGATCGCGGCGCCCAAGGGGCGCCCTATGTGCCGAAAAACTGTCTCGCCTGTTGCGCGTCCCGGGCGATCTGGGCCTTGAGGGCATCCAGGGACTCGAAACGCTGCTCCTCCCGGATGCGGGCCAGCAGGTCCACGTGCAGGACGCGCCCGTAGAGGTCTGCGTCGACATCGAACAGGTGCACCTCCAGGCGGTTCTCCAGCCCGCCCACGGTGGGTCGCGTGCCCACGTTGGCAACGCCGCGCACCGGATCGCCGTTCAGGCCGAACACCTCCACCGCGTAGACCCCGCGCACCGCCAGCGGCCTCGGCCCCATGCGCAGGTTGGCGGTCGGAAAGCCGATGGTCCGGCCTCGCTTGTCGCCGTGGGCCACGCGCCCGTTGAGGCGATAGGGGCGGCCCAGGAGTTTCTGGGCGGTGTCCATGTCGCCAGCGGCCAGGGCCTCGCGGATGCGGGTGCTGCTCACCCGCGCGCCGTCCACCTGGAAGCTGTGCATGCGGGCCACGTGAAAGCCGTGACGCTGGCCCAGTTCCCGTAGCAGCTGGAAGTCCCCGCTGCGCTTGCGGCCGAAGCGGAAGTCATCGCCCACCACCAGGTACTTCACCCCGAGCCGCTCGGCCAGCAGGTCCTCGACGAAGGCGCTCGCCTCCTGTTCGGCCAGCCTGCGGTCGAAGCGCAGGCACAGCAGCCGGTCCACGGAGAAGCGGCGCAGGGCCAGGAACTTGTCCCGGAAACGCTGCAACCGGGGCGGGGCCTTGTCGCCCAGGAAATACTCCCGGGGCAGGGGTTCGAAGCTGATCACCGTGGTGGGCAGGCCCAGCTCCGCGGCCTTCTCCGCCAACTGACCCAGCACCGCCTGATGGCCCAGGTGCAGCCCATCGAAGTTGCCGATGGTGGCCACCGTGCCCCGGTGCCGCGGCCGCAGATTGTGAGCGCCCCGTATGAGTTCCATGCCGGTCCCGCAAAAGCGCCGATTATATCAGTCCTGCCGGGCGGGCGCGCCTTGTGTCGGCGGCAGTCAAGAGCCTTCAACGCAAAGACGCGAAGGCGCAAAGGACGCAAAACGTCATATTGTGGGCTGGAAGGTCACTATGTGTTCTTCGATGGATCGGATGTTGAAAGATTTTTTGAACAAAAGCCTTTGCGATCTTCGCGTCTTTGCGCCTCTGCGTTGGATGTTGGGCTCAGCGCATCAGGAACTGTCGGGGGCGCACACCGAGGGCCAGCAGGGTGGCCCCGTAGGCGGCCGAGCCCAGGGCGATCAGGCCCAGGAGGCGCGTGACGCGTTCCATGGCGGGCCACTGGCCCCAGTCCTCCAGGGCCGGGGTGGCAAACCACAGGGCGAGGCTCATGACCAGGGCCGCCACGGCGACCTGCATCAGGAAGGCGCGCCAGCCGGGGTGGGGGCGGTAATGGCCGTCCCGCCTCAGGCCCCGGAACAGCAGCCCGGCATTGAGCAGGGCGGACAGGCCGGTGGCCAGCGCCAGGCCGGCGTGGGGTCCGGGCAGGTCCAGCATCACCCAGGGCACCACGATGGCGACGTTCAGGACCATGTTGGCCAGCATGGCGATGATGCCGATCTTCACCGGGGTCCTGGTGTCCTGGCGGGAGTAATAGCCCGGGGCCAGGATCTTGATGAGCATGAAGGCGGGCAGGCCGGCGGCATAGGCCATGAGCGACATGGCCGCCATGGTGGTGTCGAAGGCGGTGAACTCCCGGTACTGGATCAGGCTCGCGAGGATCGGCCCGGCCAGGAAGATCAGTCCCAGCATGGCGGGCACGGCCACCACCAGGGTCAGTTTCAGGGCCCAGTCCAGGGTGTTGTTGAAGGCCTCGGGGGTCCTGGCGGCATGTTCCCGGGACAGGCGCGGCAGGATCACCGTGGCGATGGCGATGCCGAACAGGGCGAGCGGCAGTTCCACGAAGCGATCGGAGAAGTACAGCCAGCTGATGGAGCCGGCCACCAGGAAGGAGGCGATCAGGGTGTCCACCAGCAGGTTGATCTGCACCACCGAGGAACCAAAGATGGCCGGCAGCATGAGCCGGGTGATCTTCTTCACCCCCTCGTGCGCCTTCTTGAACCTGGGCCGGGGCAGCAGCCCCTGGCGGGCCAGGAAGGGGAACTGGAACAAAAGCTGCGCGGCGCCGGCCACGAACACGCCCCAGGCCAGGGCCTTCACCGGCTCCTCGAAGTAGGGCGCACCCCAGAGCGCCGCGGCGATCAGCGAGAGATTCAGGAACACCGGCGTGAAGGCCGGCACCGCGAAGCGTCCCACGCTGTTCAGGATGCCGCCGGCCATGGCGGTCAGGGAGATGAACAGCAGGTAGGGGAAGGTGATGCGCAACATGTCGGCGGCCAGTACCTGACGGCCGTTGTCCTCGCCGGCGAAGCCCGGAGCGAACACCAGGATCAGCAGCGGCGCGGCCAGCATGCCGATGGCCGTGACGATAAACAGGATCAGCGTGAGCGCCCCGGCGGTGTGATCCAGCAGGTCCTTGAGTGCCTCGCGGCCGCGCTGTTCCTTGTACTCGGCGAACACCGGCACGAAGGCCTGGGAGAAGGCCCCCTCGGCGAACAGCCGGCGCAGGAAGTTGGGGATGCGAAAGGCGACGAAGAAGGCGTCGGTGGAGCCGGTGGCGCCGAAGCTGATGGCCAGCACCATGTCCCGCAGATAGCCGAACAGCCGGGAGATGAGCGTCATGGCGCTCACCACGGCGGTGGATTTCAGCAGGCGGCTCATGAAGGCAGTGGCTGGTGGCGAGTAGCAAGTGGCAAGGAAACCCGCACTTTAGCGGGTTATGCCAGGTGGGGGCCACCACCTGGTGAAGGGGGAAGTGTGAATTGGGAGGTGAGAAGTAAAACTTCCAACTTCCCAATTCACACTTCGTACTTCATTCCACCTTCAGGTAGCGGAAGCCCTCGTCCTGGAGCTCCACGATGCGCACCACGCCGGAGGACACGAGCTCGACGCTGTCGTAGAGCTTGTCGGCGCCCAGGTTGATGGCCTGGCGGGTGAGGTCGCACAGTTCCAGCTTCACGCCGTGGCCGTTGACCAGGCCCATGAGGCGGCCGCGCAGGTTCTCGCGGCGTTCCTTGAGCTCGGCGTCCGCGGCGAAGGGGGTGCCCTCGAGATCCTCATCGGTGACGAAACGCACGCCATGGGACAGGAACACGATGCGGATGTCGTAGTCCCGCAGCTGGCTGTCGTAGTGTGTGGCCATGTTGGAGATGTTGGTGATCATGGCGCTGACCCGTCCGGGGTCGGCGAAGTCCACGTGGTAGACCACCTTGGCCTCGGCCCCGAAGGCCCGGGCCTCGCCAAGGGGCCATGCCCACAGGCAGACGGTGATGACCAGCAGGGCGGCGAGCCAGCGGTAGGTCTGGGGAAAGGGCACGGGGCGACGCCCCTGCAGGGGGTAAGACATGGGTGGATCCTCCTCGAGAAATGACTCTAGTTATCGTGGCGCCATAAAGGCGCACCGAAAGTATGTCTATTCCGGGGAGGTCGTTCGGTAACAAAGTTACAGAGGAACTCGGAAGTGGGAAGTGCGAAGTGAAAACTTCCAACATCCCAATTCACACTTCCCACTTGCCTTATTCGATCTTGATGTAGGCGAAGCCTTCCTCGTTCTGCAGCTGGGCGATGCGCACCACGCCGGAGGGCACCAGTTCCACGCTGTCGTAGAGCTCGTCGCTGGCCAGCTGCACGGCGCTGCGGGTGATGTCGCAGAGCTCGAGCTTCACGCCGTTCATGTTCACCAGGCTCACGAGCCGTCCGCGCAGGTTGTCCCGTTCCTCCTTCAGGCGCTCATCCTCGGCAAAGGGGCTGCCCTCCAGGGGGTTGTCGGTGATGAAACGGATGCCGTGGGAGACGAAGATGATGCGTACGTCGGCATCGATGAAGTTGTTCTCGTAGTGGTTCACCATGTTGTGGATGCTGGTGAGCATGGCGCTGAAGCGGCGCGGGTCGGAGAAGTCTGCGTGGTACATCACCTTGGCCTCGGCATCCGCACGGGCCTGGGGCAGGGTGAAGGCGGTCGCCAGGGCCAGGATCAGCAGGGCCATCAGGCTCAGCCAGGGGGCACGGCGGGTGGCGGCGAGGGCGCGGGTGCGGGGCGTGTTCATGGCGGGTCTCCTTGTTATAACGGCTGAGGGGCCTTGATCCGGCCCATGCCTTTGGTGATACCCATTGTGACTGTGGGGACGGCGAGGGGTTCCATGCCTCTGATTTTAGCAATCGTTGCCGGGAAGAGCGCCTCACCGTTGACACGGGCGGGCGAATCCGGCATATTTCACGCCCTTTAGCGATCCTCGCACCGAATTTTCAGGAGCATTACCTTGGCTAACATCGCATCTGCCCGCAAGCGTGCCCGCCAGGCCGAGAAGAACCGTCAGCACAACATGGCGCTTCGTTCCCGTTTCCGCACCTCCGTGAAGAAGGTGCTGAAGGCCGTCGTGGCCGGTGACAAGGAGGCCGCCCAGGCCGCCCTGAAGGCCGCCGTGCCCGTGATCGACGGCACCGTGAACAAGGGCCTGATCCATAAGAACAAGGCCGCCCGTCACAAGAGCCGCTTGAACGCTCGCGTCAAGGCGATGTAAGCGCGCCGAAGGCGCGCAGAGACAAGTTTCTAGAGTCAAGAGACAAGTCAAAAAAAGGCCCGGCGAAAGCCGGGCCTTTTTTGTTGGGCTTAACTTGCCTCTTGCCTCTAGAAACTTGTCTCTCTCTGGTCCTGCATTAAAGCAGGACCAAGTTGTCTCTGTGGATCAATTCTGGCTCGTCCACATACCCCAGTATCCCCTCTATCTCGTCCGCCCGGTGTTTCATGATGCGCCGGGCCTCGTCGGCGGAATAGTTCACCAGGCCCCGGGCCACGGGGCGGCCGTCCGGGTCCACGCAGGTGACCACGTCGCCCCGGGAGAACTCCCCCTTCACGTGGGTCACGCCCACGGGCAGCAGGCTGCGCCCGGCCTCGCGCAACACCTTGGTGGCGCCAGTGTCCAGGATCAGCTCGCCCTTGGCGATCAGCTGGCCGGCGATCCACTGCTTGCGGGCGGCCAGAGGTTCCTTGTCGGGGCACAGCAGGGTGCCGATCTGCTCACCCTCGGCGATGCGTTCCAGCACCCGGGGCTCACGGCCCGAGGCGATCAGGGTGTAGGCGCCGGAGCGGGCCGCGCGGGCGGCGGCGTGCAGCTTGGTGGCCATGCCGCCCCGGCCCAGCTGGCCGAAGGTGGGGGCGGCCAGTTTCAGCAGTTCCGGGTCCATGGCCAGGCCCTCGGAGACCAGCTGGGCATCGGCGTGGGCGCGGGGGTCGCGGTCGAACAGGCCCTTCTGGTCGGTGAGGATCACCAGCACCTGGGCCTCGGTGAGGTTGCCCACCAGGGCGGCCAGGGTGTCGTTGTCGCCGAAGCGGATCTCGTCGGTGGCCACGGTGTCGTTCTCGTTTACCACCGGGATCACTCCCAGGGCCAGCAGGGTGCGCAGGGTGCTGCGGGCATTGAGATAGCGGCGGCGGTTGGAGAGGTCGTCGTGGGTGAGCAGCACCTGGGCGGCGCGCAGGCCGTGGCGCTGGAAGATACTCTCGTAGGCCTGCACCAGGCCCATCTGGCCCACGGCGGCGGCGGCCTGCAGTTCGTGCAGGGCGTGGGGCCGGGTGGTCCAGCCCAGGCGGCTCATGCCCTCGGCCACGGCGCCGGAGGACACCAGCACCACTTCCCGGCCCGAGGCGCGCAGGCGCGCGATCTGTTCCGCCCAGCCGGCCAGGGCCTCGTGGTCCAGGCCGCGTCCCTCGTTGGTGAGCAGGGCGCTGCCGATCTTGATGATCCAGCGGCGGGCCTTACCCAGCTGTTGCCGTGTCTGCGTCATGGCTTTGGGCTTCTTCGAGATATTTCATGATGGCCTGCATCAGGGATTCACAAGCCTCGCCGGTGGCCGCCGAGATGGCGTAGACGGGGCCTTCCCAGCCGAGCCGCGCCACCAGTTCCTTGGTGAAGGATTCGCGTTCGTCGGGGGCGATCAGGTCGATCTTGTTGAGCACCAGCCAGCGGGGGCGGCTGGCCAGGTCCTCGCTGAACTGCTGCAGTTCCGCCTCGATGGTGTGCACCGCCGCGACCGGGTCCTCGGCGGGGTCGGCCGGGGCCACGTCCACCAGGTGCAGCAGCAGCCGGGTGCGGGACAGGTGCTTGAGGAACTGGATGCCCAGGCCCGCGCCCTCGGCGGCCCCCTCGATGAGCCCCGGGATGTCTGCCATCACGAAGCTCTGCAGCGGGCCCACGCGCACCACGCCCAGGCCCGGGTAGAGGGTCGTGAAGGGGTAGTCGGCGATCTTGGGCCGGGCGCCGGAGACCTGGGTGATCAGGGTGGACTTGCCGGCATTGGGCAGACCCAGCAGGCCCACGTCCGCCAGCAGCTTGAGTTCCAGGCGCAGCACGCGCAGTTCTCCGGGGGTGCCGGGCTTGGACTGGCGCGGGGCGCGGTTGGTGGAGGTCTTGTAGCGGGTGTTGCCCAGGCCGTGGAAGCCGCCCTGGGCCACCAGCAGGCGCTGGCCGTGCTCCACCAGGTCGCCGATCAGCTCTTCGGTCTCGGCGTCGTAGGCGAGGGTGCCCACGGGCACGGGGACTTCCAGGTCCGCGCCGGAGGCGCCGGTCATGTTGCGTCCGGAGCCGTTCTCGCCCCGCTGGGCCTCGTAATGGCGCTGGAAGCGGAAGTCCGCCAGGGTGTTGAGGTCGTGGGTGGCGACCAGGTAGACGCTGCCGCCGTCGCCGCCGTCACCGCCGTCCGGGCCGCCGAAGGGCACGAACTTCTCGCGACGGAAGCTCACGCAACCGTTGCCGCCGTCCCCGGCTTTGACCTTGATGGTGGCTTCGTCGACGAATTTCATAGGAGGGCGCTAGAGGCAAGAGACAAGAGGCAAGATACAAGAGTGGATTTTACTTGTCTCTTGTATCTTGCCTCTTGTCTTCTGTGCAATGAAAAAGCCCCGACGAGTCGGGGCTTCGCGTAAGCTCATCAAGCGCTGCCTGATCTCAGGCCTGCACCACGCTGACATACTTGCGGTTCTTGGGACCCTTGGTCTCGAACACCACGGTGCCGTCGCTGGTGGCGAATAGGGTGTGGTCCTTGCCGCAGCCGACGTTCAGGCCGGGGTGGAACTGGGTGCCACGCTGACGGACCAGGATGTTGCCGGCCAGTACGGTCTGACCGCCGAAGCGCTTCACGCCCAGGCGTTTGCTTTCTGAGTCGCGGCCGTTACGGGTACTGCCGCCTGCTTTCTTGTGTGCCATTTCGGTTTACCTCTGAGTTCAGCCGGAGATACCGGTGATCTCCACCTCGGTGAAGTCCTGACGGTGGCCCATCTGCTTGCGATGGTGCTTGCGGCGACGGAACTTGATGATCATCACCTTCTCGCCACGGCCGTGGGCCTTGACGGTGGCGGTGACCTTGCCGCCTTCCACGTTGGGGGTACCCACCTTCACGTCGTCGCCGCTGCCGACCAGCAGGACGTTATCGAATTCCACGGTGGCACCTGCCTCGGCGTCGAGCTTCTCAACGCGCAATACGTCGCCCTGGGCGACGCGATACTGTTTGCCACCGGTTGCAATGACCGCGTACATCTTGATGTGTCTCCCAAAAAGGGTCTGGCAATCCAAAGGAGCGGAATAATACCGGGGGCCGGGGCCGAGGTCAAACCCTCTTGACGGTGTCAATCTTGACACCCCCCGTCCCGGCTACCTAGCATGCGCAGTTCCCGGCCTCTCCGATACCGATTCCCCATGGACCTCGACCAGATACGCGCGCTCGTCGCCGATGACATGAATGCGGTGAACGACCGCATCCGCGAGCGGCTGCAGTCCTCCGTGGTGCTCATCAACCAGCTGGGCCACTACATCATCAACAGCGGCGGCAAGCGCCTGCGCCCGCTGCTGGTGCTGCTCTCCGCCCGGGCCTGCGGGGCCGGCGACCGGCGCCACATCGACCTGGCGGCCATCATCGAGTTCATTCACACCGCCACGTTGCTGCACGACGACGTGGTGGACGCCTCGGAACTGCGCCGGGGCCGGGAGACTGCCAACGCCCTGTTCGGCAACGAGGCCAGCGTGCTGGTGGGGGATTTCCTCTACTCCCGCTCCTTCGAGATGATGGTGGAGATCGGCTCGATGCGGGTCATGGAGATCCTCGCCCACACCACCAACACCATCGCCGAGGGCGAGGTGCTGCAGCTGCTCAACTGCCACGATGCGGACACCCCCGAGGAGCGCTACATGGAGGTGATCCAGTCCAAGACCGCCAAGCTGTTCGAGGCCGCCGCCCGCATCGGCGCCGTGCTGGGCGGGCAGCCTGAGTCCGTGGAGCAGGCCATGGCGGCCTATGGCATGCACCTGGGCACGGCCTTCCAGCTCATCGACGACGTGCTGGACTACGGCGCCTCCGCCGAGGAGATGGGCAAGAACATGGGTGACGACCTGGCCGAGGGCAAGCCCACCCTGCCCCTGATCCACGCCATGCGGGTGGGTGACGCCGACCAGGCCGGGCTGATCCGCGAGGCCATCGAGCAGGGCGGGCGCGACTATGCCGACCGGGTGCTCGGGATCATCCAGGCCACCGGGTCGCTGGACTACACCCGTGCCGTGGCCGCCGCCGAGGCCGATCGGGCAGCCGCGAGCCTCGCCGTGCTGCCCGACACCCCGGAGCGCCAGGCCCTGGAATTCCTGGCCCGGTTCTCGGTGACGCGGGGTTTTTGAAGGGTGGCAGCTGTTTTTTCTTGTATCTTGTCTCTTGGATCTTGTATCTTGCGCA
The DNA here is from genome assembly GCF_000021985.1 of Thioalkalivibrio sulfidiphilus HL-EbGr7. Taxonomy (NCBI): domain Bacteria; kingdom Pseudomonadati; phylum Pseudomonadota; class Gammaproteobacteria; order Chromatiales; family Ectothiorhodospiraceae; genus Thioalkalivibrio; species Thioalkalivibrio sulfidiphilus. The sequence continues at coordinate 3,355,728 of NC_011901.1, read as the reverse complement.
ATTCTTCGGAGTGTAGCTCAGCCTGGTAGAGCACTGCCTTCGGGAGGCAGGGGTCGAAGGTTCGAATCCTTTCACTCCGACCATCTATACGTACCGAATGTCGAAGGGCCTGACCGGCAACCGGTCAGGCCCTTTTCTTTTGCCCGCGCAGATCGTCTTCAGGCCCTGGATTTCTTGCGACCTGATGCCTTAGTGCCGGGCACCTGCGCAGAAGGCGCTCCGGCCGCCTCCAGGGTGGGCAGGCGCAGGATCCCGGAGGCCTCCCGCAGGGTGAAGTCCAGGAAGGCCTGGCCCACCCGGGAGAAGCGCTTGCCCTGGGGGTGGACCAGGTACCAGTGGCGGCGGATGGGGAAGCCGGCCACGTCCAGTACCGCCAGGCGTCCCAGGGCCAGTTCCATCTCCAGGGTGTGCAGGGACAGTATGCCCAGCCCCAGCCCGGCTTCCACGGCCTGCTTGATGGCCTCGCTGCTGTGCATCACCTGGGTGGGCAGCAACTGCTCGCCGTGCTGCTCGAAGAAGCGCTCGGCGGCGCCCCGGGTACCGGAGCCCGGTTCGCGCAGGATGAAGGGCTCGCTGCGCAGGCGCTCCAGCGGGATGCTGTGCTCGCGGGTCAGGGGGTGGTCCGGGGGCGCGATCATCACCAGGGGGTTTTCCATGAAGGGATGGGCCACCAGCTCCTTGTCCGGCGGCTGGCCCATGATGGCGAGATCCATGGCGTTGGCGGACAGCAGGCTCAGCAGGCTCTCCCGGTTGGTGACCTCGAGGGTCACGGACACGTTGCTGTGCCGGTGACAGAAGGCGGCGATCAGGCGCGGCACGAAATAGTTGGCGGTACTGGCCACGGCGATGGTCAGCCGGCCGCGGCTGAAGCCCTTCAGTTCGTCGAGCACCATTTCCAGTTCCGAGAGCTGGGCGGAGATCGCCTGGCTGTAGTGATACATCTCCCGGCCCGCCTCGGTCAGAAAAATGCGCTTGCCTACCTGCTCGAACAGCGGCAGGCCGGCGTGTTCTTCCAACTGCTTGATCTGCATGGAAACGGCGGGCTGGGTGAGGTGCAGCTCCTGGGAGGCGCGGGTGAAACTGAGGTGTCTGGCTACCGCCTCAAAGGCCTTGAGTTGGCGGAAGGTAAAGTTCATCATGTCGATCCCCACCGTTTGGATGGTTTTCCGGCAGGCCCCGCCTGTAAAGAAAGACGGCATTCGGTGACGGGTGCCCGGGCTTCAGTACCGCCCGGGTGCCAAGCCGATGCGTCCGGGCCTGCTCGCCGCATCAGACAGGCCGATGGCAATCGCACCGTCGGCGTGGCCGTAGGATCTCGATCTCCCTGGCCAAAATATAAGTGATCAGTTATCGTAATAATCACAATAATTGATTGTTAATTATGCTGGCCTTTCCTCTAGGATTCCAGCAGTCCAAATCAAAATGGCTTGCGGTCTCGCCTTGCGCGGGCCACAGGCGTGGTTTTCGATCCTCAATACATTTAAGGAGTCGCACATGGCCGCCAAGAAATACAGCGCTGGCGTGAAGGAGTACCGGCAGACGTACTGGACGCCGGAGTATGTCCCGCTCGATACCGACCTTCTGGCCTGCTTCAAGATCACGCCCCAGCCCGGCGTGGACCGCGAGGAGGCTGCCGCAGCCGTGGCCGCCGAGTCCTCCACCGGTACCTGGACCACGGTGTGGACCGACCTCCTGACCGACATGGACTACTACAAGGGTCGCGCCTATCGCATCGAAGACGTGCCCGGTGACGACGAGTGCTTCTACGCCTTCATCGCCTACCCCATCGACCTGTTCGAAGAGGGTTCCGTGGTGAACGTGTTCACCTCCCTGGTGGGCAACGTGTTCGGCTTCAAGGCCGTGCGCGCCCTGCGTCTGGAAGACGTGCGCTTCCCGATCGCCTACGTGAAGACCTGCGGTGGCCCGCCCCACGGTATCCAGGTCGAGCGCGACATGATGAACAAGTACGGCCGTCCGATGCTGGGCTGCACCATCAAGCCCAAGCTGGGCCTGTCCGGCAAGAACTACGGCCGCGCCGTGTACGAGTGTCTGCGTGGCGGTCTGGACTTCACCAAGGACGACGAGAACATCAACTCCCAGCCGTTCATGCGCTGGCGTCAGCGTTTCGACTTCGTCATGGAGGCCATCCACAAGGCCGAGGCGGAGACCGGCGAGCGCAAGGGCCACTACCTGAACGTGACCGCCCCGACCCCGGAAGAGATGTACAAGCGTGCCGAGTACGCCAAGGAAATCGGCGCCCCGATCATCATGCACGACTACATCACCGGCGGCTTCACCGCCAACACGGGTCTGGCCAACTGGTGCCGTGACAACGGTGTGCTGCTGCACATCCACCGCGCCATGCACGCCGTGCTCGACCGTCATCCCAAGCACGGTATCCACTTCCGCGTGCTGGCCAAGATCCTGCGTCTGTCCGGCGGCGACCACCTGCACACCGGTACCGTGGTGGGCAAGCTGGAAGGCGACCGCGCCGCGACCCTGGGCTGGATCGACCTGCTGCGTGAGCAGTTCGTGCCGGAAGACCGCAGCCGCGGCATCATGTTCGACCAGGATTGGGGCTCCATGCCCGGCGTGTTCGCCGTGGCCTCCGGTGGTATCCACGTGTGGCACATGCCCGCCCTGGTCACCATCTTCGGCGACGACTCCGTGCTGCAGTTCGGTGGCGGTACCCTGGGTCACCCCTGGGGCAATGCTGCCGGCGCCCATGCCAACCGCGTGGCCCTGGAGGCCTGCGTGCAGGCCCGCAACGAAGGCCGTGACGTGGAACGCGAAGGCAAGGAGATCCTCACCGCTGCCGCCGCCCACAGCCCCGAACTGAAGATCGCCATGGAAACCTGGAAAGAGATCAAGTTCGAGTTCGACACCGTCGACAAGCTGGACGTTGCGCACAAGTAATCGTCGCTTCGCGGGCGGCGCTTCCCCGCCGCCCGCGTCTTGAGAACCAGATTAAAGGGATACCGACATGTCCGATATTCAGAGCTACAAGCAGACTCCGAAGTACGAAACCTTCTCCTACCTGCCGGAGATGAACGCCGACCAGGTGCGTCGTCAGATCGCCTACTGCATCGCCCAGGGCTGGAACCCCGCCGTGGAGCACAGCGAGAAGGAAAACGCCTTCGGCCATTACTGGTACATGTGGAAGCTGCCCCTGTTCGGTGAGCAGTCCGTGGATGCCGTGCTGGCCGAGATCGAGGCCTGCCATCGCGAATACCCGAACCAGATGGTTCGCTTCGTGGCCTACGACAACTACGCCCAGAGCCAGGGCATGGCCTTCGTGGTGTACCGCGGTCGTTGATTGCCGGGTGAGGCCGGGCCGTGAAGGCCCGGCCCCATACGCAGCCATATACAGCAGACGCCTATCAGGAAGGATGTGCCATGAGTAATTCGACAGCCGCGTCCGGCACTTCTCGGGGTCGCGAACTCGCCCTCGAGCGGCGCAAGGCCATGTCCCGCAATGGCAAGGCCAGCGTCAACACCCAGACCAGCGCCAGTGCGAGCCGCAGCGCAGCCGCGCGACGCCAGAGTGCTGCCGTGAGCGCCCCGCCGGCGCCCGTCGCAGCGGAGCGTCCCCGTGAGCCCGTGGTTGCAGCGCCTGCACCGGCACCGATCACGGCGCCCGCGCCGGGGGTGAACACCGGGCTGTCCAACGGACGTCAGGCTGCGCTGGCACGTCGTCAGGCCATGGCGCAGAACGGCAAGGCTGCCCTGGGCAAGGGCGCCCTGGGCATGGCCCGTGCCGGTGCCAGAAAGGTCAAGAGTCTGGAGGCCCTGGCCGCCTCCGCCAATGTGGACTGCTCCGACATGAGCGGTCGCGAGATCTGCCGCCTGCGTCGTCAGGTCCTGTCCTCGGCCGGCAAGAAGGCCCTGGGCCAGCAGACCGAACGGACCCGCCAGAGCGACTATCGGGCCCAGGCGGAGACGCCGGCCGAGACCCGTGATGCGGGTGTCAAGAAAGAAGGTTGCGGCTGCGGCTGCAAGGGCAAGAAGCGGGAAGAGACACAGCCCACCCTGGAAGAGGCCGCCATGCAGGCGGGTCTCGACGCGGTGTGCGAGGTGGTGGATACCACCGCCGACAGCGATCTGCCCCAGCCCATGGTTTCCGCCGTGCGTGCCCTGTGCATGGCCCGCCGCCAGGCCCTGGCCGGCAGCGGCAAGAAGGCGCTGCGCAAGCGCGGCCCCAATGGCAGCGTGTCCGTGAGCACCCTGCCCCAGCAGGGCTCCTGGAAGGGCGCCCAGCGCAAGGGCCTGTCCGGGCGCGAGATCGCCCGTCAGCGTCGCGAAGAACTCTGCAACATCGGTCGTGGCAGCGATGACAAGGGTCGTCCCTGCGGTCGCGTGCGCCCCGCAGGTCCGGTGAAGGTCGAGGAGGGCACCACCCTCGCCGGTCAGCGTGTCTCGGGCACCCAGGTGGATCGCAGCTCCCGGGTGACGGGCATCGAGTCCGGCAGCTGTCGGACCATCACCGGCACCGAGTACACCGGCGCCGAGCAGTACGACGCCTTCTGCCGGACCCGGCCGAACGCCAATGCCCCCAAGGTGGGCGCCAGCCACACCCTGCGTGGCCAGGGCGTGACCGGCACCGAGGTGGGCCGTTCCGTGAAGGTGACCGGCGATGAGTACGGCAGCTGCAAGCCCGTCACCGGCACCGAATACATCAGCAGCGAGCAGTTCGAGGGTTTCTGCGGGACTTCCCCCGCCCCGGCCCCGCGCAAGATCGGTGCCATGCCCACTCGCAAGGGTGAGACCGTCTCCGGCACCACCGTGGGTCGCAGCGTCAAGGTGACCGGCGATGAGCCCGGCTCCTGCCGCAGCATCACCGGTACCGAGTACATCAACGAGGCCGCCAGCGAGGTGCCTTGCGTGGGAAAGCCTGAGGGCGCTCCGATCAAGGTGGGCGTGATGCACACCCTGCGCGGTCGCGAGCTGACCGGCACCGAGGTGGGTCGCTCCGTCAAGGTGACCGGTGACGAGTACGGCAGCTGCAAGCCCGTGACCGGCACCGAGTACATCGGCTCCGAGCAGTTCGAGTCCATCTGCGGGACCCGCCCGGCGCCTGCCCCGGAAAAGGTGCAGCGCATGAGCACGGAACACGGCCAGGCCGTCACCGGCACCGCCGTGAGCCGCAGCGAGCGCATGACCGGCAACGAGTCCGGTTCCTGCGCCCGGTTGACCGGTACGCCTTACTACAACCAGGCTGACTATGCGGCGGCTTGCGACACCCCCGGTGCCGGTGGCGTGCCCAAGGTGGGCGTGATGCACACCCTCAAGGGTCGCGAGGTCTCCGGCACCGTGGTGGGCGGATCCTTCAAGGTCACCGGTGACGAGTACGGCGGCTGCAAGCCGATCACCGGCACCGAGTACGTGGGTTCCGAGCACTACGACGCCTTCTGCGGCACCCGTCCCGTGGCCTCGCCCGAGAAGGTGACCGTGAGCCGCACCTGGAACATGCAGGCCGTTTCCGGCACCGCCGTGGGTCGCAGCGTGAAGGTCACCGGTGACGAATACGGTGCCTGCAAGCCTGTGACCGGGACCGCCTACGTGGGCCCCGATCAGTACCAGGCCTTCTGCGAGACCGTCGACAACAGCGCCGCGCAGCAGCGCGTCGCCCAGCGTCACGCCACCCCGGGCATGCCCATCACAGGCAGCCAGCCGGGCTACGACAGGCAGGTCACCGGTACCGAAGCGGGTGCCTGTGAAGTGGTCTCCGGTACGCCCTACGTGGGTGCCGATGACTATGCACAGGCCTGTCACATGGGCGGCGCCGCCAACGTGCATCCGCGCATGCGTCCCGCCGGCATGGCCGCGCAGGCCGCGCCCGTGGTGAGCCAGGCCTTCGAGCCTGCACCCAACAGCCGTTTCAGTGTCATGACCCCGGCCCGCCAGGCCTGGGAGCGCCGCGAACGTTCCGTGACCGGCACAGCTTATGGCAACAACGGCCACATCACCGGCCCCATCAACAAGGCCGCCGGTCTGGTCTCCGGTACCCCGGAATTCCGCTACGCCGAGGGCGTGGCCGCCCAGGTGCCCGTGCAGCCCATGCAGGTTGAGGAGTCCGCCCAGCCCGCCACCAGCCGTATCACCGGCAATGGCAGCGAGACCGGCGTGACCATCACCGGCGACCACTGGGCCCGTGGCAGCAGCGTGACCGGCACGGAAGGTTTCTCCGTGCGCCGCAATACCAGTCTGCGGGGTCAGCCCCGGGGCGAGGGTCGCAGTGCCGTGAGCTACCGCAGCATGGAGCGCCCGGAAGTGCCCCAGAGCAAGATCACCGGCAGCTCCGGGAATACCGGCGCCGGCTCCCTGGTGACCCTGTCCGGTGGCGCCCGTGGCTAAAGGCGGTGTGATTCGGTGTGACAGCGTGGGCATGCATGCTGCGAAACCGTGACAAGACTCCCCTCGGCAGCCGCTATGTGGCGACCCGGGAGATGGGCGCAGGAGAGCCGGAAGCAGAACAGCAGGATCAGGTCGCCGAGGGCGAACACGAACACGCCTGCGGTGGTGATGCCAGCATGCTGCAAAGCTATCTGCCGGGGCATCCCCTGGCGGATCAGGAGGCCAACGAGGCCTTGTATGGCTACGAACGGGGCTTCCGTGAACGCTTCGCGCGGCTGGTGCCGGTGCTCAAGGAAGTGCACGCGCTGCAGCACGAGCCGGATTTTGAGTTGCGCGCCCAGGATCTGGTGCAGCGCACCCTGGGCTACCAGCTGCCGGAGAGCATGCTGGCGGATGCCTGGATCAGGGACCTGGACACCCGTGCCCTATACCTGCACGGCATGTTCGAGATGTTTGACCAGGTGGTCAACGAACACTGGCAGGGCCGTGATGACCTGATCGCCGACGCGGAAAGGGCCATCGCCTACTTCCTGGATTGTGATTTCCATGAAGTGGACATCACGCCCTGCTCGGACGGACGGTTGCTGGGCCTGCGGCGTTTCATCCTGCGCCTGCCCGCTCTGGCGGTTCGCGTGAGAAGTTACGCCGGTGCGCTGTTTGACATCGAAGAGGGTGTCCAGCACTGGACCAGGCGGGAGCTGATCCGCCACCGGGAAGGGGTGCCGACCTCGGCGGACGTGCCGAGTCGCTACCTGAAGATCGCTGCCTATCACTACAGCAGCTCAAAGCCCAATCAGGAGGGCTGTGCTGCCCACGGCAGTAACGAGCGCGATGCGGCCGAGGCCGCGCTGCTGCAGTTGCGGTCCTTCAGGCAGGCGATCGAGAACACGTACAGCTGCGGCGCATCGGTGGACACGTTGCTGATCGGGGTGGATACGGACACGGACGCCATCAAGGTGCACGTGCCGGATGCGGATACGCGCATGAGCCTGTACCGCTACGTGGATTGTGGAGAGCTTTACCGCGAGACCCTGGAGATGGACGCCCAGTCGGCATCGCTTCGGGTCTATGAGGCGATCCAGGAGGCGATCAACACCCAGGGTTGGGGCAAGGGCAACGGCCCGCCCCACGAAGGCATGTTGAGGCTGGTGTCGAGGCTGCTGCTGAACAATATCTCGCAGCTCGACTACGTGGCCCGTTACCACGGTGGCCGGTATGCGGACGTGGGACACCAGGAGCGGATGATCATTGTGGGTGATCATTTCTCCGAGATGCAGGTGCGCAACTTTGCGTACTTCACGCATCTGGACACCATGGAGGAAGGCGCGAAGAACATGGACGTGGCCGTGAACCAGATCTTCAGGCCACTGAACATCTCGCGCGGCCTGCCCATCCCGGTGGTGGTGCACTATCGCTACAACCGGAATGTGCCCGGATCGCGGGAGCGGGTCGAGGCCCATTGTCGGCGTGTGAAGGCGGCCATCATGGAGCGCTTCAGGGATCTGGCGGAAAAGAGCCTGATCGGCTGCCACATGGTGATACGCGACAAGAAGAGCGGCAGCAGGCTCGAACTGCTGGAAGATTGAAGCGGTAGGCACGGGACGAATACATGAAGATCTGCAAGGTTGAAAAGACGCTGGTTTCGACCAACCGAATCAAGGACCTGGGTCATCGTCCCCTGCTGGTGGTGCGTGAGAAGGCCGGTGGCCCGCGCATGGTGGCCGTGGACTCCGTGGGTTGCGTGCCTGGTGACTGGGTCATCGTGGTGGGCAGCTCGGCGGCGCGCGAGGCCGCTGGCAGCAAGGAATACCCCAGTGATGCCACCATCGTGGGCATCATCGATTACTGGGACGAGGAAGAGGGCTGACCCGTGGATATCATGCGGGTGGTCGACGAACTGGTGGTGACCCGGCGGGTGCCGGGGCTGTTCACCGCATCCCTGCGGGTGCTGGCGGACAGCAAGGGGAATCTGAACGTCGCCGTGGACCCCGTCGGCGCGCATCCGGGCAACTGGGTGTTCACCATCAGCGGTTCCGCGGCGCGATATGCGCTGGACAACCGCGCGACGCTGACGGATCTGACCATCGGCGGAATCATCGACCACTGGGACGATGATGAGGGTAACAAGGCGGCCGCCGGCAAACCGGCCAGCGGCAACCAGGCTGAAGCACAAGGCTCTGCCACTCCACACAAGGTGGCGTGAGCGGGATTTGGGATTTGAACTCGTTAATTCAGGAGAAAAGTAATGGCTAATGAACGTTTTGGTGTGGCCCTCGGCATGATCGAGACCCGTGGTCTGGTTCCCGCGATCGAAGCGGCTGATGCCATGACCAAGGCCTCCGAAGTGCGCCTGATCGGCCGTCAGTTCGTGGGTGGTGGTTATGTGACCGTGCTGGTGCGCGGTGAGACGGGTGCTGTGAACGCCGCCGTGCGTGCCGGCGCCGATGCCTGCGAGCGCGTGGGTGACGGCCTGGTGGCTGCTCACATCATCGCCCGTGTGCATTCCGAAGTGGAAAGCATCCTGCCCGAGCGCGTGGAAAAGTAAGTCAACCAAACCTTGACTAGGAGTTAAGACAATGGCGAATGAACGTTTTGGTGTTGCCCTTGGCATGATCGAAACCCGTGGTCTGGTGCCCGCGATCGAAGCGGCTGATGCCATGACCAAGGCCTCCGAAGTGCGCCTGATCGGCCGTCAGTTCGTGGGTGGTGGTTATGTGACCGTGCTGGTGCGCGGTGAGACGGGTGCTGTGAACGCCGCCGTGCGTGCCGGCGCCGATGCCTGCGAGCGCGTGGGTGACGGCCTGGTGGCTGCTCACATCATCGCCCGTGTGCATTCCGAAGTGGAAAGCATCCTGCCCGAGAAGCCCTGAGCGGCGGATCCGGTGCAGAACCCGTAAGCGCCGCCGCGGTATAGGCCCGGCGGCAGGGTTTGAAGCAAGGAGATAGAAGATGGCTAACGAAGTGACCGGTGTGGCCCTGGGCATGATCGAGACCCGTGGTCTGGTGCCCGCGATCGAAGCGGCTGACGCCATGACCAAGGCCTCCGAAGTGCGCCTGATCGGCCGCCAGTTCGTGGGTGGCGGTTATGTGACCGTGCTGGTGCGCGGTGAGACGGGTGCTGTGAACGCCGCCGTGCGTGCCGGCGCCGATGCCTGCGAGCGCGTGGGTGACGGCCTGGTGGCTGCTCACATCATCGCCCGCGTGCATTCCGAAGTGGAAAGCATCCTGCCCACCAGCCCCAGCGACAGCGGTGCTGACGGCCGCGACGCAGCGGTCTCCCTGGGCTGAGGAAGGGTCTGATGTCCGATCCGCGTATCATCGGATACCTCGGGCGGGCGATCACCCACGAGTTCTCGGCTGCCCAGCAGTATCTGGCCCAGTCGAGGCTGGTGGCCCTGTGGGGGATGGAGGCGCAGAGCGCCGACTTCCGCAAGGACGCCCACGAGGAAATGGGACATGCGGATCTGCTGATTGCCCGCATGCTGCACCATGGAAGCGTGCCCGGCGGCAGCCAGCTGGCGCCGGTACGCGTGGGCCGTTCCCTGGCGGATCTGCTGATGCAGAACCGGGCCATGGAGCTGGATGCGATCAGGCTGTACGAAGAGGCCATGATCTACTGTCAGCGCCGTCGCGCCATGGAGGATGCCCAGTTGTTCGAGCACATCCTCAATGACGAGATCGCCCACGTGCGGGAGATCGACGCCAAGATGGCCGAGCTGACGGGCCGGGGTCAGGCCAGTGGCTGATTCCGACCTGGTGGTGCCCGAAGGCTGGGACCCGGGCAGGGGCAAGGCGGCCGCCCTGAACAAGCGCTACAACTTTGAGCGCTACGGGCAGACCCGGGACTTTCTCGACCGGGTCGCCGAACTGTCGGAGTCGGATGGCTACCATCCCAACATCAGTTTCGGCACCACGTACGTGAACATCACCATCGATGCTCGCGACGGCGAGCGCCTCGGCGAGGCGGACGTCGCCTTCGCGCTGGAGATCGACCGCCTTTACGTGGACAAGGGCTGATAACGGGAGCGCGGCGTGTCGTCAAAGGTCATTGCGGTGATCAACCAGAAGGGTGGAACCGGCAAGACCACCCTGACCATGAATCTCGCGGCGGGCCTTGCGCGTCGCGGACGTGCCCTGGTGGTGGATGCGGACCCTCAGGGTTCCGCGGGTCACTGGGTGCGCATGTCCAGTGATGAACGCCCGTTTCCCACCTCCGTGATCTCCGTGGCCGGCCCCCTGAGCCGGGAGGTCGAGCGTTTCCGCCGGGACTACGAGTACGTCATCGTGGACTGCCCGCCTACCCTGGAAGGGGCCTTCGCGGGTGCCGCCATGTCGGTGGCCGACACGGTGCTGATCCCGGTGCTGCCTTCGCCGGTGGATCTGTGGGGCAGCGTGCGCATGGCCAAGGGCCTGGAAGACGCGCGCATGCGCAATCCCGATCTCAAGGCCTTCATCGTGGTCAACCAGGTGGAGGTCCGCAACGCGCTCTCCCGGGCCATGCGCCATGCGCTCATGGAGATCGATATCCCGGCGCTGGACAGCAGCCTGAAACGCCGAGCCATCTACCGACGCGCCGCGCTGGAAGGCTGCTCCGTGTATGACCTGGGCAAGCCGGGCGAGCCGGCGGCCGCCGAAGTGGAAGCCATCATCCAAGAGGTGTTCGAATCATGAGCGACATTCAGAGCAAGCTGGCCGCCGGTATCCGCGAGGCCAAGAAGCAGCAGGACGAGCCCCAGGCCGCCAAGGCCGAGACCCCCAAAGCAGCGGCCGCCAAGTCCCCCGCCGCCAGGGCGCCGGCCAAGGCCGCCCCCGCGCGCAAGCCCGCCGCGAAGCCTGCCGCAGCCCAGACCGAGAAGGCCACCGGGGATGATCCCTGGGGCAACCTGCACCCGGAGCGGGTCTGGCCCGACTGAACATACCCGAGCCTCGCAACGGCGCGAGGCGCGCTTGGGGAGCTGATCCCCGGGAGACGTTGTTGTGATGCAAGACGAACTGCGCGACTACCTGATCAAGGACGAGCCCTACTACCGTCCGGTGGCGGACGAGATCGAGCTCTACGAGGCGGCCTACTCAGTACGCATGCCCATGATGCTCAAGGGCCCCACCGGCTGCGGCAAGACCCGCTTCGTGGAGTACATGGCCTGGAAGCTCAACAAGCCCCTGATCACCGTCGCCTGTAACGAGGACATGACCGCCTCCGACCTGGTGGGCCGCTTCCTGCTGGACGCCAACGGCACCCGCTGGCAGGACGGCCCCCTGGCCATGGCCGCCCGCCACGGCGCCATCTGCTACCTGGACGAGGTGGTTGAGGCGCGCCAGGACACCACCGTGGTGATCCACCCGCTGACCGACAACCGCCGGGTGCTGCCCCTGGAGCGCAAGGGCGAACTGATCCAGGCGCATCCCGATTTCCAGGTGGTGATCTCCTACAACCCGGGCTACCAGAGCCTGATGAAGGATCTCAAGCAGTCCACCAAGCAGCGCTTCGGCGCCCTGGACTTCAACTACCCGGCCCACGACCTGGAGTCCGAGATCGTCGCTCACGAGACCGGCGTGAGCCTGGACGTGGCCAGCAAACTGGTGAGCGTGGCCGAGCGTGCCCGCAACCTCAAGGGCCACGGCCTGGACGAAGGCATCTCCACCCGCATGCTGGTATACGCCGGTTCCCTGATCCACAAGGGCGTGGCCCCGCTGGCCGCCTGCCGCATGGCCCTGGTGCGTCCCATCACCGACGATCCGGACATGCGCGACGCCCTGGACGCGGCCGTCACCACCTTCTTCTGAGGCGGCTGCCGCGTCCCGCGGCAGCCCGTGTCCCGCCATGAGCATTCGTCTGGAAGACTACCAGGAGATCCTCGATGATCTCGGCCCCCACGCGGCCGAGGTGATGGAGTCTGCCTGGCAGGAGGCGACGCGGGCCTTCAGCAGTCATGGGCTCAAGGCCTATTACCTGGAGGGCGCTCGCGCCCTGCAATCCCTGGGCCGCGGCACCGAGCTGGTGGTGGCCTTCATCCAGGAGGCGCCGGGGCTGGCCCAGGAACTGGGCGAGGACTCGGTCCAGGAACTGCTGAGCGCGACCACCAAGCTGTTCTCCAAGACCAGTGGTGCCGTCATCACCCTGATGGTCTCCACGGTCAACGTCGCCGCCCGTCGCCTGGGTGACCAGTCCCTGTTCAGTGGCTACCTGCGCCTGCTGGATCACCTGGTGGGACAGGCCCCCCGGGGCGTGCGGCCCATGCTGGAACACCTGGACGAGCTGCTCACCCACCTGACCCTGGGCGGTCTGCGCCGCTGGGCCATGTGGGGTGCCCAGGCCCACAAGACCGATCTCGAGGCCCAGGTGGCCTATTTCTCCCTGGAATCACCGGAATCGAAATCGGTGTTCCAGAAGGAACGGCGCGGCACCCTGTTCATCGACGTGCAGCGACGCATCAACATGTACCTGCGCGCCCTCTGGGCCCGGGACTTCTTCATGCGTCCTACCTCCGGCGACTTCGAGTCCCGCGAGGGCTACCGGCCCTACATCGAGGGCTACACGATCTTTCTGCCCGACGCCTATGACGACGAGGCCGGACTCACCGGTCTGGACCTGTACCGGGCCGCCGCTGCACACGCCGCCGCGCACATGGTCTACACCCGGGAGATGTTGCCCGAGGCCAAGCCCAAGGGCGTGCCCGGTGCCCTGGTGGGCCTGATCGAGGACGCCCGTGTTGAGGCCCTGGCGATGGCCGCCTTCCCCGGCCTGCGCCAGATCTGGCAGCCCCTGCACACGGTCACGCCCGAGGCGGGCGATGCCCCCGCCGTGCTGCTGGCGCGTGCCGCGCGTGCCCTGATCGAGCCGGAGTACCAGGACAGCAATGCCTTCGTGGCGCGGGTGCGGGCCGCCTTCGCCGAGCGCATGGACAACCTGGAGCAGCCGCAGCTGGCCTGGGAGCTGGGTCAGGAGCTGGCCAAGCACTTCCCCCTGCTGGGCGGGTTCAACGCATCCAAGGACCAGCCGGACATCACCTACCGGGACGACAATCGCTACATCTGGGCCTTCGGCCGCGAGGAAGAGGAACCGGAGCACGTGCGCCTGGGGGATGCCCGTCAGGTGCGCAAGTACGTCAGTCTCATGGAGATGCTCAATGCCGTGGATGTGCCCGGTGCCGGGGATGACGCCCAGGAGATCTGGGTGCTGGCCACGGAATTCTTCCGCGACGAGGAAGAGACCAGCATCAACGAGCAGGAGGGCAAGGCCCCCATCTCCCTGCCGTTCCATTACCACGAGTGGGACTACCAGATGCAGCTGGAGCGTCCCCACTGGTGCACCCTGCTGGAGCGCCGGCCCTCCAGCGGTGACCTGTCCGTGCTGGAGGGGCTGGCGGAGAAGCACCGTCCGCTGATCGCGCGCATCAAGTACCTGATCGAGGCCATGCAGCCCCAGGGCGTGCAGCGCATGCGCAAGCAGCCCGACGGCGACGAGCTGGACGTGAACGCCCTGGTGCATGCCATGGTGGACCAGCGCATGGGCCAGCAGCCGGACCCGCGGGTGTTCATCCGCAACATCCGCAAGGTGCGCGACCTGTCCGTGCTGCTGCTCATAGACCTGTCCGAGTCCACCAACGAGCTGGTGCGCGGCACCGAGACCAGCGTGCTGGACCTGGCCCGGGAGTCCACCGCGCTCTTGGCCGGGGCGCTTTCCAAGATCGGCGACCCGTTCGCCATCCACGGCTTTGATTCCGATGGTCGCCACGACGTGGAGTATTTCCGCTTCAAGGATTTCGACGCCCCCTACGACGACAAGGTCAAGGCGCGGCTGGCGGGCATGTCGGGCCAGATGTCCACGCGCATGGGCACGGCCATCCGGCACGCGGGCGAGATCCTCAAGCGCCAGCCCAGTCACAAGAAGCTGCTGCTGATCCTCACCGACGGCGAGCCCGCGGACACCGACGTGCGCGACCCCCAGTACCTGCGCTATGACGCCAAGCGCGCCGTGGAGGAGGTGGCCAAGCACGGGGTGTTCAGTTTCTGCATCAGCCTGGACCCCAACGCGGACGAGTACGTGGAACGCATCTTCGGCGCACGCAATTATGCGGTGATCGACAATGTTGAGCGCCTGCCGGACCGTCTGCCCATGCTTTACGCGGGGCTGACTCGATAGGCTAGCCCGCATATCTCACCACCGTTCGTAGCGAGGGCGTCGAGATGCCGCTGTGACGGGGCGCGCGGAGCGGAAGACGGCGCCAGCGTAGCCGATACTACGTCAAGCCGGCTGAAGTGAGCACGCCCCGTCACAGCGAGCAGATCGGCGGCCGCAGTAGAAGGGTGGTGAGATATGCGGGCTAGTGACCGGCCATGACAGTGATCATCGGCGGGCATAGAATGACGTGCCCCTGGACCGCGAGACGGGTCGGGGGCTTGAATGAACGAACCTTTCAGTGGAGCGTAGCGCGGTGAACAAGGCCTCGACCCCATCCCGTCCCCGGATCAGCGGGACCCGTTTCATCGACCCCACCGCCAGTGGCGAGGGTCGGCTGAGCCTGAGTGCCTCATTCCGGGGCCATGCCCACGCGGTCACCGGCGCCCCCCGCGGTGACCTGGGCGCCGGCATCGACACCCCGCCGGGTGAGACCTGCGTGGTGTGCGCCCCGGCCACCATGCGCCTGGCCGAGGAACTGTTCGAGCGCTGGAACGATGCCCTCAAGACCGGCGACCCGGACAAGGTCACCGCCTGCTACGCCGAGGACGCGGTGCTGCTGCCCACGGTCTCCAACGTACCGCGCACCAACCACGCCGAGATCCGCGACTACTTCGTGCACTTCCTGGCGAAGAAGCCCCAGGGCACCATCAACCAGCGCAACGTGAAGTTCGGCTGCAACAAGATCACCGACGCGGGCATCTACACCTTCCGCGTGGTGGACGGCGAGCAGGTGATGGAAGTCCCCGCCCGCTACACCTTCGTTTACGAGAACCGCAACGGCAAGTGGCTGATCGTGCACCACCATTCCTCCAAGATGCCTGCCTGAGAAGACCCCGCCGGGCCCCGCCCGGGGCCGGTAAGCTGCGGACGGCTCCAGCCCGCTCCGGGTCAGTGCCGGGCCAGTTATGGGCGATTACCCGGGCGGGCCGATTGCGGTTATGCTGTCCGCAGCCGAATCCCCGACCCTGGAGTCCGTTCCGTGTCCCGAGGCACCCTGTTCATCGTTTCCGCCCCCTCCGGCGCCGGCAAGACCAGCCTCGTCTCCAGACTGCTGGAGGCCCGTGAGGACCTGGTGGTATCGGTCTCCCACACCACCCGGGCGCCCCGGCCCGGCGAGGAGGACGGCCGGCATTACCACTTCACCGATGCCGAGCGTTTCCTGTCCATGATCGAGGACGGCGCCTTCCTGGAGCATGCCCGGGTGTTCGACCACTACTACGGCACCTCCCGGGAGGCGGTGGAGCGGGAACTGGCCCGCGGGCTGGACGTGATCCTGGAGATCGACTGGCAGGGGGCCCAGCAGGTGCGCAAGCTCATGCCCGGCTGCCAGTCCATCTTCATCGTGCCGCCTTCGCGCCAGGCCCTGGAGGAGCGCCTGCGCGGGCGTGGTCAGGACAGTGACGCCGTGATCGAACGGCGCCTGCGGGAGGCGGTCAAAGAGATTGAGCACCACGTGGAATATGAATTCCTGGTGGTGAACGACGACTTTGAGCAGGCCTTCACCGACCTGCAGGCGATCTTCACCGCCAACCGCCTGCGATTGCGCCACCAGCTGGATCGCAATCGCCGTCTGCTGGAAGACCTGCTGGCGTCCGGGCCTTCCAGGCCCTAGAATGACCAGTTCGACCGAATTCTTTGTGGAGTAAGCAATTCCATGGCACGCATTACCGTAGAAGACTGCCTGACCAACATGGACAACCGCTTCCAGCTGGTGCTGGTGGCCGCCAAGCGCGCCCGCCAGTTGTCCATGGGCCACCAGCCCCGGGTGGCTGAAGAGAACGACAAGCCCACCGTGATCGCCCTGCGCGAGATCGCCGACGGCCACGTGGGCCGCGAGGTGCTGGACGAGGTGGTGGCCGAGGAGCACGCCGCGGTGTCCTCCCGGATCAGCGAGGACGAGGTGCGCGCGGAGCTCTGATCCATGCCGCGCACCGTCACCCATGGTGGAAACCGTTACAACCGTCCCCACCACAGGGATCGCATCCAAGGACAACACGCGATTCCTGGCCAGTGACCTGTGCGCGTACCTGGACAGCTACCTGGAGCCGCAGCAGGTCAGTGAGGTCTACAAGGCCTACCTGTTCGGCGCCGAGGCCCACGAGGGCCAGACCCGCCTCTCCGGCGAGCCCTACATCTACCATCCGCTGGCCGTGGCCAAGACCATGGCCGAGATGCGGATGGACCACAAGTCCATCATCGCCGCCATCCTCCATGACGTCATGGAGGACACCCACATCAGCAAGGAGCGCATCGTCACCGAGTTCGGCGAGGACGTGGCCGAGCTGGTGGATGGGGTCTCCAAGCTCACCCACCTGAAGTTCCGCTCCAAGGCCGAGGCCCAGGCGGAGAACTTCCGCAAGATGATGCTGGCCATCACCAAGGATCTGCGCGTGATCCTGGTGAAGCTGGCCGACCGCCTGCACAACATGCGCACCCTGGGCGTCATGCGCCCGGACAAGCGCCGGCGCATCGCCCGCGAGACCCTGGAGATCTACGCCCCCATCGCCCAGCGCCTGGGCATGAACGCCATCCGCCGTGAACTGGAACAGCTGGGCTTCGAGGCCATGTACCCGAACCGGTACAAGGTGCTGCAGGACGCGGTCAGCCGGGCCCGGGGCAATCGCAAGGAGGTGATGCAGAAGATCGAGGCGGCCATCTGCAATCGCATGGAGGACGCGCACATCGAGGCGCGCATCATCGGTCGGGAGAAGAACCTCTACAGCATCTACCGCAAGATGAAGCAGAAGCGCCTGCCGTTCAACGAGGTGTTCGACGTGTTCGCGGTGCGCATCGCGGTGGCCGACGTGGATACCTGCTACCGGGCCCTGGGCGTGGTGCACAACCTCTACAAACCGGTGCCCGGGCGCTTCAAGGACTACATCGCCATCCCCAAGGCCAACGGCTACCAGTCCCTGCACACGGTGCTGTTCGGTCCCCACGGCATCCCCATCGAGATCCAGATTCGCACCGAGGAGATGGACCAGGTGGCCGAGAGCGGCATCGCGGCCCACTGGCTGTACAAGGCAGGCGACCGGCATTCCGCCAGCGCCCAGGCCCGCGCCCGGGAGTGGCTCAAGGGGGTGCTGGAGATCCAGCAGAGCGCCGGCAACTCCATCGAGTTCCTGGAAAACGTCAAGGTGGATCTCTTCCCCGAAGAGGTCTACATCTTCACCCCCAAGGGCGAGATCATGGAGCTGCCCAAGGGGGCGACCGCCGTGGACTTCGCCTACGCGGTGCACTCCGACGTGGGTAACACCTGCGTGGCGGTGAAGATCGACCGGCGCCTGGCGCCCCTGTCCACCCAGCTGTTCAGCGGTCAGACCGTGGAGATCATCACCGCCCCCGGCGCCCGGCCCAACCCTGCCTGGCTGTCCTTCGTGGTCACCGGCAAGGCACGCACCAGTATTCGCCATTATCTCAAGAACCTGCAGGAAGACGAGGCCGCCAACCTGGGCCGTCGCCTGCTGGACAAGGCGCTTGCCGGTTACAGCCTGTCCCTTGACCAGGTGGCGCCCGAGCGAGTGGAGACCCTGCTGGCAGACCTGCAGCTCAAGGACCTCAATGCCCTGCTGGCAGACATCGGCCTGGGCAACCGCATGGCCGCCCTGGTGGCGCGGCGCCTGGGCGGTGCCGAGGAGGAGCCGGCGGAGCAGGCCGCCCCGGACCGTCCCCTGGCGGTCAAGGGCACCGAGGGCATGGTGTTGTCGTTTGCCCGCTGCTGCTATCCGATCCCCGGCGATCCCATCGTCGGCGTGATGAGCGCCGGCCGCGGCCTGGTGGTGCACCGGGAGGGATGCCGTAACGTGGCCGAGTACCGGGACAAACCGGACAAGTGGATCCCCGTGGAATGGTCCCCGGAGCCGGGGCTGGAATATCCCGCCGCCATCCGCGTGCAGACCGCCAACCAGCGCGGCGTGCTGGCGAGCCTCGCCGCGGTGATCGCCGACATGGGCTCGAACATCGAGAACGTCTCCTTCGACGAGCGCGATGGCTCCTCCACCACCATCACCTTCACCCTCTCCACCCAGGGTCGCCGTCACCTGGCCGGCATGATGCGCCGCATCCGGCGCCTGCCCCAGGTGATGAAGATCCAGCGCGCGCGTGGTTGATTCTCAATGGACAGGATGAACAGGTTTGTTCGTGACCTAACAAACAGATAAAGGAATGGACAGGATTGACATGATTAACCGGATTAAAGACCTTCAAGAAAAAATCCTGTAAATCATGTCAATCCTGTCAAAAGTTCTTTCGCTCTAATCCTGTTCATCCTGTCCATTCGCCTCTAGAGCAAAACAAAGGAGCCCAGCATGCCCCGCGAGATCATCCGCACCGACAAGGCCCCCCAGGCCATCGGCACCTACTCCCAGGCCGTGAAGGTGGGCAGCACCGTCTACCTGTCCGGGCAGATCCCGTTGGATCCCGCCACCATGGACCTGGTGGACGGCCCCATGGAGGCGCAGATCCGCCGGGTGTTCGACAACCTCCAGGCGGTGGCCGAGGCGGCCGGCGGCAGTCTCGCGGATGTGGCTAAGCTCAACATCTTCCTCACCGACCTCGCCCACTTCGCCCTGGTCAACCAGGTGATGTCCGAGTACTTCAGCGAACCCTACCCGGCCCGCGCCGCCATCGGTGTTGCCAGCCTGCCCAAGGGCGCGCAGGTGGAGATGGACGCCGTCCTCGAACTTTAAAGGCAGGGACAGGATGAACAGGATTTTTCAGGATTGAACGATCAGCATATAGGACTGGACAGGATTGACATGATTGACCGGATTAAAGGCCTTCAAGAAAAAATCCTGTAAATCATGTCAATCCTGTCAAAATTTCTTTTGCCCTTATCCTGTTCATCCTGTCCATTGGTTTTCCCGGTAAGGACACCGAACCAATGACCGAACCCGTCACCGTCCTCAAGGGCGTCGGCCCGAAGCTGGCCGAAAAGCTCGCCAAGATCGGCATCCGCACGGTAACGGACCTGCTGTTTCACCTGCCCCTGCGTTACCAGGACCGCACCCGGGTCATGCCCATGGGCAGCCTGCGCCCGGGTGACGAGGGCGTGGTGGAAGGGGTCGTGGATCACGCGGAGGTGGTGTTCCGCGGCCGGCGCATGCTGCTGGTGCGCCTGAGTGACGGCACCGGGTCCATCACCCTGCGCTTCTTTCATTTTTCCGCCGCGCAGCAGCAGGGGCTGGTGCGTGGCCTGCGCCTGCGCTGTTTCGGCGAGGCCCGGCGCGGGCAGGCGGGTCTCGAGATCGTTCACCCGGAGTACCGGGCGGTGCTGGATGAATCCGCCAGCGTGGACGACACCCTCACCCCCATCTATCCCACCACCGAGGGCCTGCATCAGCTGAGTCTGCGCCGCCTCACCGACGAGGCCCTGGCGCGTCTGGACAGGCTACCGGACTGGCTGCCGCCGGGGGTGCTGAACGGGGCAGGTCTGCCGGATCTGGAGACCGCGCTTCGCACGGTGCATCGTCCGCCGCCGGATGTACCGGTCGCCGCGCTCCTCGACGGACGGCATCCCGCCCAGCGCCGTCTTGCCTTCGAGGAACTGGTGGCCCATCACCTGAGCCTGGCGCGACTGCGCGCGCGCACCACGGACGAGCCGGCATCCCCTATCAAGGTCAAAGGCGAACTGTTCGCGCAACTGCAGGCACGGCTGCCTTTCGCCCTCACCGGCGCCCAGCAGCGGGTGATCGCGGAACTGAGCACCGACATGGCGCGTCCCCATCCCATGCTGCGCCTGGTGCAGGGCGACGTGGGCGCCGGCAAGACCCTGGTGGCCGTGGCCGCCTGCCTGCACGCGGTGGAGGCAGGCTACCAGGCGGCGGTGATGGCGCCCACGGAGATCCTGGCGGAGCAGCACTTTCACAACTTCGGCGACCTGCTGGCGCCTCTGGGCGTGAACGTGGCGTGGCTGTCCGGCAAGCTCACCGTCAGGGCGCGCCGCGAGGCGCTTGCCGAAGTGGCCGAGGGGCGTGCCCGGGTGGCCGTGGGCACCCATGCCCTGTTCCAGGAGGACGTGGCGTTCGACGACCTGGCCCTGGTGGTGATCGACGAACAGCACCGCTTCGGCGTGCACCAGCGCATGGCGCTCAGGGAAAAGGGCAACCGGGACGGCCGTCTGCCTCACCAGCTGATCATGACCGCCACGCCCATCCCCCGCACCCTCGCCATGACCGCCTACGCGGACCTGGACTACTCGGTGATCGACGAGTTGCCGCCGGGACGCACGCCCATCAGGACCGTGGCGGTGAGCGACAAGCGCCGCCACGAAGTGGTCGAGCGCATCAGCGGCGCGGTGGCCGAGGGCCGCCAGGCCTACTGGGTGTGCACGCTGATCGAGGAGTCCGAGGCCCTGCAGGCCCAGGCGGCGGAGGACACCTTCGCGCAACTGACCGAGGCCCTGCCCCATGTGAACGTGGGTCTGGTGCACGGGCGCATGAAACCCAGGGACAAGGAGTCGGTGATGGCCCGTTTCAAGGCCGGCGAGATCCAGCTGCTGGTGGCCACCACGGTGATCGAGGTGGGCGTGGACGTGCCCAACGCCTCGCTGATGATCATCGAGAATGCCGAGCGCCTGGGCCTGGCCCAGCTGCACCAGCTGCGCGGCCGGGTAGGGCGGGGCACGGCGGAGAGCTCCTGCGTGTTGCTCTACCGTCCGCCGCTCTCCGACACCGCCCGCAAGCGACTGGATGCCCTGCGTGCCACCACCGACGGTTTCGAGATCGCACGCATCGACCTGGAACTGCGCGGCCCCGGCGAGGTGCTCGGCACCCGCCAGACCGGCGACATGCAGTTTCGCATTGCCGATCTGCTGCGCGACCAGGACCTGCTGGATGCGGTGAAAGACGCTGCCGGCCGGTTGATGCAGGCCTGTCCGGAGAACGTGGAGCCGCTCATCGCCCGCTGGTTGAGCGGCGCGGAGGAGTATGGGAGGGTAGGTTAGAAGTGGCTAGTGGCAAGTCTCAAGTGGCGAGGAGAATGCGATGTTTGCAGTAGGAGGCCCGACCCCGGGCCGAATGTGGGCAATGCCAGTGACCCACGCCGGTGCGTGCAGGCCTGACCCGGGGTGCTGGTGATGGCGCAATCCTGGATGACACGCGTGCCGTGGCCGCTGCTGCGCCTGGCCGCCATCATCACCGTGGTGCTGGTCACGGGCCTCGCGGGGCTTGAGCCGGGGGTGCGCACGGCGGGTGGGCTGCTGATCCTGTTTGCCGTGATCCAGCGCTTGAGGCGCTATGCCGGCAGTGCCTCCAGCTGCGAGGTGTCAGGGCAGTTGCCGGTGGGGCCGGCGTTGTTTTTGTTGATGGCGCAGATCGGCCTGGGAATCCTCCTGTTGGTCAGGCCCGGGTGGATCATGGCCGTGTTGGGGGTGTAACCGGGAAAAGAACCATGACACAAGGTCATGGTGTTCCCACGCTTGGATTGTCTCCTTCCAGGATAACGATCCCGTAGGTCGGCCTGAAGGCCGACAGCCGCAGCCAATCAGACTCCGCTTGTCGGCCTGAAGGCCGACCTACGGGATCAGCCGGGTTTAGCGTCTTGAGTGACGCCGATGACGCAGGCGGCCAGACGTGCTTCGAGCCGACCTGCCAGGGGGAGGTCTTTGAACGCGGCCTCCAGGGTGGCTGCATCCAGGGCATCCTCGGCTTGCAGGTCCTGGCGGATATCCTTGAGCAGCAGGGGCCGGGCCCGTTTGCGCTCGGCCAGTCGCCGGTACCACACAGGCCGGATCAGGTCCAGCCAGCGCTCCGCCAGGGCGTCCCAATCGGGCATCTGCTCGGGGTCCGGGGCGCGCAGGGTCACCAGCAGGGCGTTCACCACCCGGCGCATCCGCGGGTCATGGCTTTGCCGGGCATGTGCCTCCAGCACTCTTTGCATCTCGTCCAGTGCACAACGCTTGCGCCTCGGCAGGGTCTCCCGTTCGGCGTGTTGCAGGTCCTGGAAGAAATCGCTCAGCTGGGTCTGCACGGCATCGTCCAGGGGCAGGGTCTCGGTTGCGGGTCCCAGCAGGCGTCGCAGGTGGCCGGCGACCCGGTGCAGATCCGTGTCCAGTGCGGGTTTGGTCCGGCCTGCGCGCCGACGTAGCAGGATCCACTTGGGCGCACGGTCTCCGTCGCCGGCGAGGCAGAAAAAGGCAAAGGGCTCCGCCGCGTGCACGGCTGCGATGCGGGTCTGTGCCGTGGCCTTCCGCCCACGGAATTCGTCGCGCACGGTCTCGGAGACCAGGGCCTTGGGGCCTTCCAACAGGTCGCGCACCGGCTGGAAGGCGTCGCGAATGCCGTCCCAGGGATCCGCGTCGACCTGTTCCTCGAACTCCCGGATCAATTCCTCGGTACGCACCGCGCCGTGGCCCTTGCCCAGCATCTCCTCGGGCAGGGGCAGGTTGGAGCCCAGCAGGTTCTCCACCGTTTCGAATCGCTCGATGAAGCGCTCGTCGGAACTCAGGGCGAAGCTGGAGGCATCGTCGGGCCACCAGGCGTCGATGGCCTCGTGAGGGCTGTCCATGCGATCCACGCGACCTACCCGTTGCTCGGCGATGCGCACCACGCTGGGCATGTCCAGGTGCACGATGGTGCTGGCCTGTTGCAGGTTCACGCCTTCGGAAAGGCTGTCGGAGCACAGGGCTACCACCCGCTGATGGGCGGAGCCGGGGCGCAGCACCTCGGCGATCTCGCTCCGGTCGGAGCCGCTGTCGCCGGTGGCCAGCAGCACGCGGGCGTCGCTCTCCTGAGTCAGCAGGCTGCGGATGACCGCCAGGGTGATGGGGCGGCTGTCGAAGGCGAGCACCAGGTGGTGGTCGGATAACAGCCGGGTCAGCAACGCCGCCTTGGCCCGTTCGCGTCCATCGGTGAGACGGGTGAGTGCCGACCACATGGCCTCGTAGAGTGCGGCTTCCTCGTCGCAGGCCTGGGCATGGGCTTCAGGGTCGCAGAGCCAGTCCGGCAGGGGGATGCCCAGACGGTTTTCGGGGATCTGCCCGCGGATCTCCCGGAGCTTGCCCAGTACGTCTCCGGTAGGCGGTTTGTTGAACTGCCCTGTGAGCCCGAAGTATTCCAGGGCAAAGGCTGTGCCCTTGAGATGTTCCGCCAGGGCAGCGCGGGAGGAACGCAGCGCCGCACTCACCACGTAGGCGGGGAGCATGTGGGCGGATTTCAGGCGGCTGTCCAGATAACGGGCCGTATCCCAGTGTTCCCGCTTGAGTACCGCCGGCATCTCGATGGCGCCGCGCAGATAGAGCAGGCCCCGAAGTTTTCCCGCCAGGGCGCGTATCTCACCGGCCAGGGCCTGGTCGGCGGCAGGCTCGTTCAAGGGGTAGATGTGTGAATGGTGCCGGGGGTAGCGGCAGGGTTTGCCGCGAGCGTCCCGGTAGGCCTCGGGATCCCGGTCCACCAGGGCGTTGAGTTCCCGCTTCGTGCGCCGAACCGTGAAACGCTCCAGTTCCTGGCGCAGGGCCGAGAGTTCACCGGGCGTCAGGCTGCGGTCCAGGCGACGGCTGCGCAGCAAGCCCTCGAACATGGTGAGCGTCTCCGGGGCCAGATTGTCGGCGCCCAGAGTGTCGGCGATACGCAGCAGGTCGATCACGCTGCGGTTGATGGGGGTGGCGGTGAAAAGCAGTGTGTGGTCCGCCATGTTGGAGAGCACCATGCGGGTGCGCCGCGACCCCAGGTTGAGAAAGTTGTGGGCCTCATCCACCGCCAGTACCTGTGCGCGCCGCAGGGCGTCCTCCACCTGTTCACCGGCGTTGCCTGCGGCCCGGGACAACACGCCGTGGGAGAGTGTCTCCAGGGGAAGATCACAGAGCCGCGCCTCCCGTTCCCAGGCATGCCGCACCGCCGGCGGGCAGACCATCAGCGGGCGTCCCTTGCGCATGCGCCCGCTGCCCCAGATGCGGTCCATGGCGGCGCGGATCAGGTGCGCGCCCATGCGGGTCTTACCGGAACCCGTGGCGTCGGCAACCAGCACGCTGCCCACGTTCTCCATGAGCCACAGGGCCTCGGCGATGCCCTGGATCTGGGAGGGCCAGAGACCCGCGTCCTCAAGTCGTAGGGAGCCCAGGTAGTTGCGTGCCCACTCGCCGTCTAGCAGTTCCGCGCAGGCCCGGGCGAGCGCCTCCTGCCAGCCGACCACCGCCAGCAGGCGGTGCAGTAGGGCGAGCAGTTCATCTCCGTATGGCAGGCCCTCGTCCCAGAAATTCTCTGCGATGCGACGGGCCTCGTAAAAGCGACGGGGTTCCGCCGCCGTGTAACGCACGTTGGCCTCCAGCTGATGGCGCAGACCCGAGTCCGTGAAGTTGCTGGAGCCGAGCGTAACACCCGCATCGCCGCAGTAGATCTTGGCGTGCAGCCGCTTGCGGCTGCCGCCCAGGTATCGGGCCTCGACCCGGCCTGCCTCGATGAGTCCGATGGCGTGGATCAGCGATGCGCTGGCTTCCACCGAGACACCCCGTGACAGCCAGTAGTCCCGGACCTCACCGGGAAAGTCGGTGTATTGCAGGGTGAAGCGTTCCCGGCCCGTCACGTGGGGTTCGACACCGAACAGCAAGCGCACGGGCCCTTGCTCGGGTTTCAGATCCGCCAGCAGGCGCAGGATGCGCTCCAGCGATGCATAACCGCTGACGATTAGCGGGTTTTGGGATGTGCGCAGATCCTCCAGTACCACCTCGCCGACCGTATGGCCGGGGCGGTTGCAGGGGAAGCGCGCATGTTCCGGCCAGGCATCGGCGGGCCCTTCCGCTGACGGGGAGAACAGATCGATCTGCTCGTTGTCGGGGTGTTCGGGCTGGCTCATGATGGACACTATACCGCCGGAACAGGAGTCCAGGCGGCCTGTGCGAGCGTCGTCTCCTACAAAGGCAGGCGCCAAGATAGATCGGACTTCAGCCCGACCTGCGTAAGCTGTCTGGTTGGGCGTCCTTGGGTGACTTCATATCATGAGAGCAAGCGTATTCATCGCCACCAGCCTGGACGGCTTCATCGCCCGCGAGGATGGCGGCATCGACTGGCTCCCCGCCTTCGGGAAGGAGGACTACGGTTACCAGGCGTTCTTTGATTCGGTGGATGTGCTGGTCATGGGGCGCAACACCTATGAACTGGCGCGCGGCTTCGGCGCCTGGCCCTACGGGGACACGCCGGTGGTGGTGCTGAGCCATCGTGGCGTTGAGATCCCGCCGGATCTCGCGGCCACGGTGGAGTGCCTGGCCGCGCCGCCCGGCGAGGTGCTGGAGAGGCTCGCGGCACGGGGGCTGCGGCATGCGTACATCGACGGCGGCAAGACCATTCAGGGCTTTCTGTCTGAAGGGCTCATCGATGAACTGACCCTCACCCGGGTGCCGGTGCTGCTCGGCCGCGGCATTCCGCTGTTCGGCCCCCTGGCGGGTGATGTGTATCTCGAGCACCTTGAGACCCGGTCCTACCCGGACGGGCTGGTGCAGAGCCGTTACCGGATCGCCTGAGTGAGGCTCCGCCACGCCCATGCCTGGAAGCTGACGCCGGCCGAGGCGCGGGCGGTACAGGCACGTCTCGCGCCGCTGGTCGTGCGGGAGGACAGGCTGGGCCCGCTCAAACGGGTGGCCGGCGTGGACGTGGGTTTCGAGGACAGCGGCCAGATCACCCGGGCGGTGGTGTCGGTACTCTCCTGGCCGGACCTCGTGCCCGTGGAGGATGCGGTGGCACGCCGGCCCACGAGCTTTCCCTACGTGCCGGGGCTGCTCTCGTTTCGCGAACTGCCGGCGGTGCTGGAGGCGTTGGAACGATTATCCGCGCTTCCCGACCTGCTGCTGTGCGACGGCCAGGGCATCGCCCATCCCCGCCGGCTCGGCATCGCCGCCCACCTGGGCGTGCTCACGGACCTGCCCGCCATCGGTGTGGGCAAGACCCGCCTGATCGGCGCGCACGACGAGGTGCCTTCGGCGCGGGGCGCCTGGAGTGCGCTGCGGGATGGGGATGAGGTGATCGGCGCGGTGCTGCGCACCCGCGCGGGCGTGAAGCCGGTGTACGTCTCCATCGGCCACCGGGTGTCGCTGGAGACCACCGTCGAGCTGGTGCTGCAGGCGGCGCCCCGCTACCGGCTGCCGGAGCCGATCCGGCGTGCTGACCAGTTGGCCTCTCGGCGAAAGGCTTTTGCCGCAGAGACGCAGGGGCGCAGAAAAAACATTGGACAGGATTTACAGGATTAACAGGAGAGATCAAAGGCGTTCAATCTGTTCGAATCCTGTCCAGTCCTTTGAGATCGCCTTGCCCCGGCGTCTTCGCGTAGATGGAATCATTCCTGGTCCTGATCGATCCCCGCCAGGCGCAACGCCCGCAGCCGCGAGGTCTTCTTGCGCTGGTGTTCCTGCATGCGGCGCAGGATGCCGTCCAGGGTGTGCACGGCATCCACGATGTAGGGCCCCTTGTTGAGCATGACGCACTCGGCGCGCCCGGACATGGCGGCATCGGTCATCTCCGGGCGCGTGACCACGCCCTTCTTGGCCAGGGTCTCCAGCACCTGGGTGGCCCAGATCACCGGCACGTGGGCCGCCTCGCACAGCCACAGGAGTTCCTCCTGGATCTCCGCCATGCGCTCGCCGCCGATCTCCACGGCCAGGTCGCCCCGGGCGATCATGATGCCCAGGGGGTGGCGGCCGATGGTGCTCAGGATGATGTCGGGCAGGTGAGCCAGGGCGCGTTGGGTCTCGATCTTGGCCACAATGCCGAGCCGGGAGGCGCCCCGCTCCGAGAGGGCCTGGATCAGCGCCTGCATGTCCTCGCGGGTCTCGACGAAGGAGTAGCCCACCAGGTCGGCATGGGCGGCGACGAAGTCCAGGTCTTCCAGGTCCCTGGCGGTGAGCGGTGGCAGGCCGAGGTCCGCGCCGGGGAAATTGAGCCCCTTGTCCGCCTGCAGGCGCACACCCTGGGGCCGGCAGTGGGTGATGCTGAGGTGCACCCCTTCGGCATCGACCGCCTCCACCACGCCGCCCAGCTTGCCATCGTCGATCCACACGGCCTGGCCCGCGGTGAGACGCTCCAGGGCCTGGGGCGTGGTGCAGCTCACGTGGGCCGGCGCGATCACATGGCCCTGGGCGTCCAGGCGTGCCGGTTCGCCGGGGATGGCCTCGCGGGTCAGGCTCAGGCGATCACCGCGATGCAGGCGGATCTCCACCGGGCAAAGCAGGAAACCACCGGGCGGGATGTCCCGGGCCAGCGCATGCCAGAGGCCGTCCTCCGCCATGCGCTCTGCGCTCAGGCGGGTGTCGGGGTTCAGATAGCAGGTCGCCTCGCACTGGGCCAGCAGGCCATCGGCCGTGTTCTGCGTCACCTGCAGGCTGCGTCGTTTGCCCCGGGTGTCCCGGAAACGCAGGCGGTCCCCGGGTTGCAGCCGGGCGAGCACCGCGGCAGGCAGGGCGAGTCGGGGCAGGGCGGCGTCACTCCCCGGGGCACTGGTATCGGCCACCAGTGCCAGGGTGGCCGGGGCAAGGACCCGGCCCAGAGCGTCCCGGACCGGACGCAGGTGCAGCACCGGCGGTGCCGGTGCCAGCGTCCCGGTGCGCAGCTTGTGGCCGGCCAGGTCCATCTGGATGCGACAGGGCCGACCGCTGGCCTCGGACGCCTCGCGCACATGACGGATCATGCGGCTCCAGGCCTCGGGGTCGTCATGTGCGCAGTTGATCCGTGCGACATCCATGCCCGTGGCCACCAGCCGCTGCACCAGGCCGGGTTCACGGGCGGCCTCTGTGGGCAGGGTCACCATGATGCGCACATCCCGACCGGTCGGCGGCGGGCCGAACAGGCTTCGCGCATGTTCGGCCAGGCACTTCGGCCCGGACTCGAAGTCGGACGTCGGGCGATCGGCGTCATCGCCGCCGCGGGCCGTGAGCACTTCCAGCACCCGGATCACCTGGTCCAGGGCGGTCATCACGTGGGACTCGCTGCGCCCCAGGGAAGACAGGCCGAGCCGGGTCAGGCCGCTCTGCAAGGGGCGCAGGTCCACGGTGCGCAGGGCCAGGTAGTGGGCCAGGTTCACGGCGCTGGGCGGCGGGCCCTCGGGAAAATCCCGCGCGAAACGGGACAGGCGGGCAGCGGCGTGCCGGGTGATCCGGGTACGCAGCGCCAACAGGGCGTCGAGAAGACGGCCGGCCTCCTCGGTCTGAAGCGGGGTGCTCATGGCCTGAGTGGATACCATGGGATGATGACGCTTTTGTGACAAATCGCGGCACGTTGTCATCATTTTGTTGGTTGCCAGGTCCTGGCCATGACGGTAATGTCACGCGATGATGACCCGATCCCGGAAAGCACCATGACTTCCCCCCTGGCAACCCAGCCGGTGACCCTCGCGGTCCGGCAACTGGCCGCCGGCCATCTCGAGGCCGCCGCGGCCGCCTGCCGGCGCCTCAAGGATCCGGCCGACACCGAGGCCCTGCACGACTTCCGGGTCGCCCTGCGCCGCCTGCGCAGCCTGACCCGCGCCTACAAGCCCTACATTCGCGACTGTCTGCCCAAGAAGCTGCGCCGCCGGGTGAAGGACCTGGCCGCGGGCACGGGCATCGCCCGGGACACGGAGGTGCAGCTGGCCTGGCTCAACGACCAGCGCGGCCAGGCCCGTTCCCACGAGCGCCCCGGCTACATGTGGATCATCCGCCGCCTGGAGGCGCGCCTGGACGAGGAGTACCAGGACATCCGCGAGAACCTGCCCGGGCGCTTCGAGCGCCTGCACGAGCGCATCGCCACCCGCCTGGCCCTGGACTACGACGACAGCTCACCGTCTCTGGGCGAGGTGGCGGCGGACCTGCTGCTGGAGACCGGCGAGGAATTTCGCGCCCACCTGGAGCTGGTGCACGGCCAGGCGGACGAGGACGAGATCCACCAGGCGCGCATCACTGCCAAGCGCCTGCGCTACCTGCTGGAGCCCCTGGCCCCGGAGCTGGACAACGGCCAGGACCTGGTCAGGGAACTGAAGGCCCTGCAGGACATCATGGGCGAGATCCACGACACCCAGGTGCTGGGCGCGGAGCTGTCCCAGGCGGCCGAGGAGGCCGGCGCCGCGCGCATGAAGCGGCTGATCGACCTGAGCCTGCGCCTGCCCCACGACGACCCCCAGGTGGAGGCCGCCCGGCGCAGTGACGAGCGCCCGGGCCTGGTGAGCCTGGCCCGTGACCTGCAGGAGCGGGAGCAGGACCTGATCAACCGGCTGCTGGGGCGCATGGGCGAGGGGGATCTCACCCGGTTCCTGCAGCATCTGCAGGTGGCGGCGGAGCAGCTCCGCCGCCTGGTGGCGCCGGAGCCCGAGAGCGATGCCGAGGCAGATGCGGATGCCCCTCCGAACCCGGAGACCTATCCCGGCGACTGAGCGACACGCAGGGCGGATAAGCGCAGCGCACCCGCCACGCCTGAAGTTCACATGCCGGATGCGGCCGCGCCTTATCCGGTCTACCTGCCCATGAGCTTGCAGTTCTCCCGCCGCCGGGCACACTGATGCCATGCCCGAAGGCGATACCCTCCACAAGCTGGCCAAGGCCCTGCAACCCCGATTGCAGGGGCAGGCCATTCGGCTGACCCGCCTGCGGGGCGTGCCGCCGCGCACCCCCCTGCCCGAGGGACGGGTCGAGTCCGTGACCGCCGAGGGCAAGCACCTGCTGATCCGCTTCACCGGCGAGGAGGGCGGCGCACAGGTGCTGCGTACCCACCTGGGCCTGTGGGGGGGCTGGCACCAGTACGCGCCGGGCGAGCCCTGGCGCAAGCCCGCCCGCCAGGCCTGGGTCGTGCTTCAGGCCGACGACGCGGTGTTCGTGTGCTTCAACGCCCGGGAGGTGGAGGTGATGTCCGCCGGGGGCGTGCGGCGCCGGGGGCTGACGGCCCGACTGGGTCCCGACCTGCTCGGCGCCGATGTGGACCTGGCGGCCCTGCCCGCCCGGGCCCGGGAGATCCTGCCCGGTGAGGCGCCCCTGGTGGACGTGCTGCTGGACCAGCGCGTCGCGTCCGGGATCGGCAACGTCTACAAGTCCGAGCTGTTGTTCCTGCTCGGGCTCGCGCCCCTGACGCCGCTCGAGGCCGTGAGCGACGAGACCCTGGTCGCGGCCTATGCCCTGGCCCGGGATCTGCTCTCCCGCAATCTCGGCTACGGACCGCGTACCACCCGCTTCGAGGCGGACGGACACGGCCGCCTCTGGGTCTACGGTCGCCGGGATGTGCACTGCCTGAAATGCGCATCCGCCATCCGCTATGCCCGGCTGGGCCGGGATCAGCGCGGCACCTACTGGTGCCCGAACTGTCAGGGAAATGCGGGCATATAACTTGCTGACCTTCTCTGTGGCGTCTGTATCTTCGCCGAGAGGCCCCATCATGGTGCATTCACACCCCAGCGCGTCCGATGACGGTGCGGGCGAGTCCCCGGACCGCCTGTTCGACCAGCTCGTCGGCACCCTGGGCGAGCTGTCGCGCCAGCTGGACTTCTCCGTGTTCTTCGAGCGCGCCGCCCGGGCGGCGGCGGACCTGCTGGGTGCCGACGGCGCCGCCCTGATCGTGCTGGACGGCAGCTGCCACCTGCAGTACCGCTTCTTCATCGGCCTGCCGCCCCAGTACGAGGCCCGCTACCGCAATCACCGCTTTCCCGCGCATATGGGCACCTCGGGCCAGGCGCTGCGCAGCGGCCGGCCGGTGTTCTGCCAGGACTACGCCGCCAGTGACCAGGCCATGCCCGAGTACGTGGCCGCGGGCCTGAAGTCCAATCTGGTGGTGCCGGTGTTCGCCGGCGACATGCCGGTGGGTGTGCTGGCCATCTCCTGGTTCAGCCATCGCGCGCCCGAGTCCCTGGAACGCCGGCGCGTGGCGATGGTGGAGGTCCTGGCCGGGCTCATCGGCACGGCATTTCATCGCCTGCGCCTGGAGCAGGAGCTGGAGACCCGCGCCCTCTATGACGCCCTCACCGGTCTGCCCAACCGCAGCAAGCTGTTCGCACGCCTGGAGCATGCCCTGTACCAGTCACGCCAGGCGGAGCGTCTCACGGCGGTGATGGTCATGGACCTGGACGGCTTCAAGCAGGTCAACGACCGTCTCGGTCACCAGGTGGGCGACCGGTTGCTGCAGGACGTGGCCGGGCGCCTGCGGGACGTGGTGCGCCGTTCCGACATGGTGGCGCGCCTGGGCGGTGACGAGTTCGTGGTGCTGGTGGAGAACTGTGCCAGCGTGGCGGAGATCGAGCACGTGGCCGGGCGCCTGGTCACGGCGCTCAATTTCGGCGTCGGCATGGGCGGCAACCTGGCGCTGCGCATCACCGCCAGCGTGGGCATCACGGTCTATCCCTTCGACGATGCCGCGCCCGAGGCCCTGCTGAGCCACGCCGACGCTGCCATGTACGAGGTCAAGAAGACCGGCGGCCAGCGCTATGGCTACTTCGACGCCCAGTTGCACCGGCGCATCCACGACCGCCAGCACATTGAGCTGGAGGTACGCAGGGGTCTGGAGGAGGGCGAGTTCAGGCTGGTGTTCCAGCCGGTGGTGGATGCCCAGACCGGCCGGGCGGTGGGTGCCGAGGCCCTGGTGCGCTGGGCGCATCCCGAGCAGGGCCTGCTGGGGCCGGGACAGTTCCTGCCCCAGATCGATGGCACCGCCGTCAGCGCCCGCCTGGGCGCCTGGGTGCTGCGCCATGCGGTGGCGACGCTGGCGGACTGGGAGCGGCGCGGCCTGGGACTGTGGCTGAGCGTAAACGTGGACGGCCATGAGCTGGAAGGACACGGCTTCGCCTCGCGCCTGCGGGAGATGCTGCGCGAGCATCCCGACTGCGACCCGTCGCGGCTGAAGATCGAGATCGTGGAGAGCACGGTCATCAACGACTTCGACAAGGTGGGCCGGCTCATCGAGGAACTGGCGGAGCTGGGCGTGCGCTTCGTGCTGGACGACTTCGGCACCGGCTACGCCTCCATCGCCTACCTGCGCCGCCTGCACATCCAGGCCATCAAGATCGACCGGGGTTTCGTCGCCGCCATGGAGGATCCCGGCGAACGCGCCCTGGTGGGTTCCCTGATCCAGATCGCATCCACCCTGTTCGTGGAATGCGTGGCGGAGGGGGTGGAGACCGCCGAGCAGCGCGCCACCCTGCTGGGCATGGGCTGCCGGCTGCTGCAGGGTTATTACCTGGCCAGGCCCATGTCCGCCGATGACTTCCTGGACTGGCTGGCCGGCGGGCACCGTCTGCGCCTGGTGCCGGTCAGCGATGCGCCCGGTTGAAGCGCATCAGTATCAGCATGAGCACCATCACCGCCAGCCACACCGCGTACCAGCCATTGAGTCCGCCGCTGATCAGCGCCATGCCCAGGGGTCCCGCCGCCAGCACGTAGTAGCCCATGGGGATCAGCGCCTTGCGGATCAGGTCCCCCTCGCGTCCGATCAGGCCCACGGTGGCCGAGGCCGCCACCACGTTGTGCACGCAGATCATGTTGCCCGCCGCGCCGCCGACGGCCTGCAGGGCCACCACCACCGCCGCGCCCCGTGCGTCCAGCCCGATGCTCTCGGCGGTGGCGAACTGGAACAGGGCGAACATCATGTTGCTGATGGTGTTGGAGCCGGCCACGAAGGCGCCGAGCGCCCCGATCAGCGGCGAGAACAACGGCCAGAATTCCCCCGAGGCCAGGGATACCCCTTCCGCCAGCACCAGGGGCATGCTGGCGTAGGGCGAGGCCTGCCCGGACTGGATGAACACCTGCACCATGGGCACGGCGAACAGCAGCGCCGCGCTGGCCGAAAGGATCGTGCGCCCCGACTGGCGCCAGGCGCGGGCATAGGCGCCCGGCTCCCGGTCCATGCGGTGCAAGGCGTAGGTGAGCAGCGAGACCACCAGCAGCACGAAGCCCGGCAGGTACAGGGGCTGCGACGAGGTGGTCACGCTGGTGCCGAAGATGTTGGGCCAGGACAGGGTGAGCGCGGATGAGCGCAGCAGTTCGCTCACCGGATCCACGGCCCGGGTGATCACCAGCAGCACCGCCACCAGCAGGTAGGGGATCCAGGCCTGGATCAGGGTCACGGGTGCGCCGTTGCGCACCGGGTCGGGCAGGTCCTGCAGCGCGCTCACCCACTCCGGTTGCCAGCGGGCGCGGGGCTCGAAATCGAACACCTGCTTCGGCACCAGGAAGCCGCGCCTCGCCGCCGGCACCACGATCATGAGTCCGATCAGGCCGCCCACCAGGGAGGGAAACTCCGGCCCCAGCCAGGCGGCCACGGCAAGATACGGCAGGGTGAAGGCGGCGGCGGCAAAGAGGGCGAAGGGCCAGGCGGCCAGCCCCTCGCGGAAGGAGCGCGCAGCGCCGAAGAAGCGGGTCAGCATGCCGATCATGATCAGCGGGATCAGGAAGCCGATGAGGGTGTGCAGGAGCGCCACGTTGAAGGCGATCTCGTAGAGGTAGTCCGGGAAGAAGGGCACGTCGATGTGGCTCTCCACCATGGCCTGCCCGGACAGCCCCGTGTTCACCCCCACCAGGATGGGCGTGCCCACGGCGCCGAAGGAGACCGGCGTGGACTGGATGATCAGGGCCGAGAGCACCGCCGCCATGGCGGGAAAGCCGATGGCCACCAGCAGGGGCGCGGCGATGGCCGCCGGGGTGCCGAAGCCCGAGGCCCCCTCGATCAGGGAACCGAACAGCCAGGCCACGATGATGGCCTGCACGCGCCGGTCCGGGGAGATGTCCATGAAGCCCCGGCGGATGGCGATGATCGCCCCGGACTCGCGCAAGGTGTAGAGCAGCAGGATGGCGCCGAACACGATGAACAGGATGTTGAGCGCCGTCACCACCCCGTGCACCGTGGCCGCCGCCACCACGATCCAGTCCGTGCCCCAGGCAAGCAGTGCGATCAGCGCCGTGACCCCGTAGGCCAGGGGCATGGCCCGGGACGCGGGCCAGCGCAGGATCACCAGGAACAGGAACACGGTGATGACCGGGGTGAGGGCGAGTGTGAACAGCACGGGCAGGGTCATGGCAGATCCGGGGTCACGATGTCCCTTCAGGATGCCGAAGAGAGCATGACAGGTAAAACCGCGATAGAACTCAGCGAAGGGTCTAGCCCGCATATCTCACCACCCTTCTACTGCGGCCGCCGATCTGCTCGCTGTGACGGGGCGTGCTCCCTCCAGCCGGCTTGACGTAGTGTCGGCTACGCCAGCGCCGTCTTGCGGTCCGCGCGCCCCGTCACAGCGGCATCTCGACGCCCTCGCTACGAACGGTGATGAGATATGCGGGCTAGGGCTTGGCGAGGCTGCCGAGATAGCGGGAGAACTCCATCTCCACGATCTCGCCCTTCAGCGCGCGCCCGAGCAGGGCGAGGAACGAGGCCTCCTCGTCCTCCGGGTCGTCGGGGATCACGAAGCGCGCGCCAGAGCGCAGCCGGATGCGAATGCCGTTGACTAGTGCATCGGTCTCCTGCTCGGAGATCAGGTACAGCGGGCATTCCTCGAAGGCGGCGATCTCGTCGACGTTGAGATAGAACTCCCGGGCATCGAAGCGATCCGTGGCATGGCAGCGGGCAGGCTGACTCTTTCCGAAGTGCTCGTCGGCGGCGTGCTCGATTTCCTGCAGGGGGAAGATGCGGATGAAGGACATGGAGTCGGCGGCGGTCAGTTGTTGGGATCTGTGAGCGCGGATAGATCGAGCAGACGCTCGGCGCGCATCACGTGGAGTATGAAGATGCGATCGCCGTCCTGTCGATAAAAGATCCGGCAAGGAGGCTCGATGATCTGGCGGTAACGCCATCCCTTCAGTTCCGGCGGCTTTGTGCCCAGTCTCGGGTGATCAGCCAGCAAGGCGACATGATCGAAGACCTTGCGTACGAGAGTCCTGGCCGCCTCGGGGTTGTCGAGGGCGATGTAGTCCGCGATCGCATCCAGGTCACTGAGGGCGGGTTCAGTCCAGATCACTTCAGCCATCGGGCCATGCGCTTCCTTGCCTGTGCCTGGGTCACGGTGCGCCCATCTTCGACCGCCATCTCGCCCCGTGCGATGCCTTCCAGCAGGTGCATCCTGCGCTGTAAGGCCTCGTAGCTTTGAACATCCACCAGGTATGCGCTGGGCACCCCATGTTGCGTGATGAGGATCGGCTCCTTGCTCTGCTCAAGTTCATTGAGCAGTTCGGTAGCCCTGCGTTTGAGGGTGGTGACGAGTTCGGTGCGCATGTTGTGATACTAAAGTGATACTTTCAGCGATTCAAGCCGGGCGGGTCACCAAAGCAAACCCACCGCGCGTCGCCCCATGACCTCCCCGTCGAACACCACCTCCGCCGGGCGGTCCGCCGCCATGCCGTGGCACACGTGAAGCGGCAGCAGGTGTTCCTCCCGGGGATGACAGAACCGTGCCCCCGGCGCCTGTGACCATTTGACCAGGCGCTGTGAACGTTCGTCACCCGACAGGCCCGGCGCGGTGCAGGTCTCCACGAGCCAGTCGTGAAAGGCCTGCTCATCGTGTTTGTCACCGAAGCCTGGATCCATCAGTGCACGCATGTTGTGGAAGGACAAGCCCGAGCCGACCACCAGCAGGTTTACATGCAGCAGGGACGAGAGCGCCCTGCCTAGTGCGATGTGGGCGGCGGGGTCCAGACCCTTGACCAGGGAGAGCTGGATGCAGGGGATATACGCCCCCCGATACATGAGCATGAGGGGGATGAACAGGCCGTGATCGAAACCCCGCTCATCGTCCTGCCGGCATTCGATGCCGTGGCCAGAAAGCGACGCGCATACGCGATCCGCCAGGAGGGGATCGCCCGGAGCCGGGTACTGGATCTGGTAGGTCTCCTCCGGGAAACCGTAGTAGTCGTAGATGAGCGCAGGACTGGGACCGGAGGTCACGGTCGGAATGTCCGTTTCCCAATGGGCGCTGATCACCAGAATGGCGTCCGGCCTGCCGAGCCGTTCCGGGATGTGGCGCAGGAACGCGGTCAGTTGCGCATGGCCGGGATCATCCATGAGTGGCAGCGGTCCACCGCCGTGGGGGAGATAGAGGATGTTTGCTGGCATCGATGTCGGCCCTTATCTGGATGAAGAACGAAAAACCCATTCTCTCGCGGAGGCGCAGAGGCGCTGGGAAATGCTTGTAGTATAAAAAGCGGTCTTCTTGGCGACTTTGCGTCTTGGCGAGATTTCAAGGTTTTAACTTGATGCCTTTCCCAGCGTCTCCGCGCCTCTGCGAGAGAACAGGGTTTTCAGGGAATCTGCGCACAGTCGAGCAGCGCATCCACATCGCCCGCCATGATCTGCGCCAGATGCCGGGTGATCTTCTCCACCGGCCAGTCCCACCAGGCGATGGCCTCCAGGGTTTCGATCTCTTCGTCGGTGAAACGCTGGCGGATCACCTTTGCCGGGTTGCCGCCGACGATGCTGTAGGCGGGCACGTCCTTCGTCACCACGGAGCGGGCCGAGATCACCGCGCCGTTGCCGATCTGTACGCCGGGCATGATCAGCGCCTCGTAGCCGATCCAGACGTCGTTGCCGATCACCGTGTCACCCTTGTAGGGAAACTCCTCCTCGGCGGGCGCGAATGATTCCCAGCCGTTGGCGAAGATCTGGAACGGATAGGTGGAGATCCCGGAGAGCTTGTGATTGGCGCCGTTCATGATGAACTTC
Organism: Thioalkalivibrio sulfidiphilus HL-EbGr7; assembly: GCF_000021985.1. NCBI lineage: Bacteria > Pseudomonadati > Pseudomonadota > Gammaproteobacteria > Chromatiales > Ectothiorhodospiraceae > Thioalkalivibrio > Thioalkalivibrio sulfidiphilus. Next base: position 3,318,618 of record NC_011901.1, on the reverse strand, counting down.
ACGCCCCGCGCGATGGCGCAGAACCGGCCAATGATCAGCTTGTCGCCGACGAAGGGGAAGTGGTAGAGGACGTTGCGTTCGAAATTCTCCGAGTCCTCTGGGTCATCGTAGTAGGTGTAGTCCCCGATGATGATGTTCGGGTTGCTGACGGTGTTCTTGACGAAGCACACCTGGGGGAAGCCTTCCATGGGGTGCGTGTTGTCTGGGCTTGGACCGGTCATGGGTGTGACTGTTCTCCTGAATCGGATCTTGACGATCGCGCTGGTCGTGGAGGTGTCTGGATTTCGGGCTGACCAGGCTCCTTCGCATTGTAGAGATAGAGGAGCGTCTGTTTGAGAACCCAAAAGAGTGCTGATCCCCTTTGTATCTGTTAATGAACGCCAACGATCATCACATTATTTCCGCGTTTCTCTAACTCAACGACAAGTGTTTCGCCTGGCGCCTTATCGAGGTAGTACGTTTCGGGCGTCTTAACAAAGCGCCGATGGTAGCTTGTGCCTGGACTGGATAACACCTCGCCGGCAGCATCCTTGCACCAGATGATCAAGGCCCCGACTTTGTCAAACTGTACGGTGTAAGGGCCTTCGCATTCGCCTCGCCTGGAAGGTGTCTCATGGTACAGAGTAAATCTGTCACCAGTGTTATTCAGCCTCTTGGCGGCGGCCTCTATGTCGTAAGCAAGGCGAGTTGCTGCATCGGTAAACAGGCCGCAACCAAGCATCAATAACGATGCCGCCAATAAGGCAACTCTAAGTGCATTTCGCGCGGAAACATGAAGGGCGCTGACCCCTTTAGCTCTTCTCTTGTAACTGCTTGAGAGGAATCCCATCCTGATTAACCCATGCAGTTAAGCCGTTTGCGCTGCCGCCATGAATGGTTGCGGCAGCAGAACTCGGGCTTGTGAATTCGATGTCTTTAACAAAGACGTAAGCACCGTCTTTCTCAATAAGCGCGCCGTCCTCAATAAGCTTCTTACGTTGCGCTAAAACGCTTGGCCATTTCTGGGCGGAGGCGCGCTCCTCCAGAACAGCCTGGGAACCTTTGAGCACAACAATCCCATTAGGCGTCAAATAGCCGGTTGCAGTTAGCCCCTTGATGTTGCAGTTAAGGAAATCCGTTGTTTGTTTTCCATGTACTGTGGATGAGGATTTGTCCAGAAATGCCTCTACCCCAAGAACCGGAAGCACCTGTTGCATTTTTTCAAGAAATATTTCCATATCTTCACGGTCTGACTCTGGTAGCCTTGCGCCACTGCTTTGGCTGTTCATCACAATAGATCGTTCTGTAGAGCGCGCAATATCAATCAATCGACCTTCCAGGTACTTAATGTGCGCCTTGGTCAGGTTCTCATCCTTGGTGACAAAGAACGTGATGTTATTCCAGAAGTCTCTGGATAGATGAGATTTCACGCGATCCTTGATGCATTCCGCTTCGCCAATATAAATCGCGCTCTTATTGGTCTCTGGGTCAGTGCCAGACAGGAAGTAAACACCTGACCCTTGTGACTCCTCGCGCTCCAATACCTTATCGAATTCACTCCGAGGTCCAGAAACAGCTTTCCCGGTCCAATTTGAGAGTTCGGCAGTGCGCAACCTTTTGGGGTCGCCGTATGCAAGAAATATTTTAAGAGTTGCTGTTGGCACGCATTCTTCCTGGTAGTGGACGGTTTGGGGCATCCACAATCCAGAATTATGGATGCCCAAAACCGTTGTCATATGTCGAGCGAGAATGACCGAATCATCGTCTTAGAGCCGGGCTATTGGCGATCTTCTCGTCTTATGTCGCCTTGCTATTGGCCACTGCGTAGGCATCCAGAAGTCGGCGAATCATTATCTGATATTGAGTATCGTGTTTGCTTGCCTCGCGCTTGAAGAATTCCACGGTTTCGCGGGTCAGGGCGATAGTTACCTCCACAGTGTCTTCTTTGAAGACCAGTTCCTCGGGTGACGGTAGTACATCCGGGATAACCTTGACCGGGCCAATGGGTTCATCGGTGTATTTGGTTTTCACGCTCAAAGGATCTAGGCAACCCGTGGTGAATTGATGAGCAGCACATGCAGGCTCCTCGGCCCATGGGCCCCCAACTGGATGGTCTGCTCCACATCAGCGGTGCGGGAGGGGCCGGTGATCAGGTTCACCGTGCGCGGCCAGTCGGCATCCCGGGTGCGGATGCGGGCCCAGGCATCCTCGATGTGACTCAGCACGTCCGCGGCATCGAGGACCACCAGGTGATGATCCGGCAGGAAGTTGAGCGTCGTGGGGTTTTCGGGGCCGGAGAGCAGGACCAGGGTGCCGGTCTCGGCGATGGCGCAGAAGGCGCGGCTGACGCACAGCAGTTCCTCGCCGTGGCTGCGGCCGAAGCGGGGTTCCAGGCCGGTGGCGGACCAGTCGAGCTCCTGCAGTGACGGGGCGACGGCGATGGGGCCCGTGACCTGTCGGCTGGCGTGGTAGGTCGCTACGGCGCCGGGGATGTAGGCCTCATCGTGCAGGGTCTGCAGTGTGCCGGCGATGGCCTCCAGGCGTTCACGGAATAGCGCGGCGAGTGGCGTGTCGGGCAGGCGTGGGCGCAGTGGCTTGTCCGGATTGAGCGTGCCGTCCAGGCGGGCGTCCAGGGCCTCTCTGGATTCGCGGGGCAAGGTGCCTCGACCGAGGCCTGTGCGAATCCTGGCGAGGATCTTGTCTCGGGCGGCGCTCATGGTTTTTTCTCCCGGCGTCGCCAGGCGTCCATGAAGGTCTCGCCCTGGGGGACGGGCAGCACGCGGCCACCCTTGAACCAGTGACCAGCCAAGGGCATGGCCTTGAGCCGTCCGGTTTTGCCGGAAAGCCACTTGAGCGCGCGCGCCTGCCATCGGGTGATGCCGTGATAAAGCCCCGGGCGCCGGGCGAGCCAGGACCAGAGGCCCAGGGCCCAGCGGGCGCGGCGGGTGCCGATCTGGTGCTGGAACTGCCGGTGGCGCAGGGTGCGCAGCAGGTCGGGCAGGGGGATGCGTACCGGACAGACCTCGGCGCAGCGGCCGTTAAGGGTGCAGGCGTTGGGCAGGTCTTTGGCCTCGCGCAGGCCGAGGGTCAGGGGGGTGAGCACCGAGCCCATGGGGCCGGGGTAGACCCAGCCGTAGGCGTGGCCGCCGATGGCGCCGTACACGGGGCAGTGGTTCATGCAGGCGCCGCAGCGGATGCAGCGCAGCATCTCGCGGAACTCGTCCCTGAGCATGGCGCTGCGACCGTTGTCCACCAGCACCACGTGGTATTCCGCGGGGCCGTCGGGATCGCCCGCCCGGCGCGGGCCGGTGGAGAGGGTGGTGTAGCTGGTGATCTGTTGACCGGTGGCGCTGCGTGCCAGCAGCCTCAGCAGGGTGGTGGCGTCGTCGAGGGTGGGCACCACCTTCTCGATGCCGGCGGTGACGATGTGCACCCGGGGCAGGGTGTTGGTGAGATCGCCGTTGCCCTCGTTGGTGACGATGATGTTGGAGCCAGTCTCGGCGATGAGGAAGTTGGCGCCGGTGATGCCCACGTCCGCGTCCAGGTACTTCTGGCGCAGTACCTGGCGGGCCTCGTTGACGATGTCGGGGATCTCGGTGAGCCGCTTCGTCAGTCCGTACTTGGCGTGGTGTTCATGGAACAGGTCCGAGATCTGGCCCTTGGTCTTGTGCACGGCCGGCGCGATGATGTGGCTGGGCGGTTCGCCGGCCAGCTGGATGATGTATTCGCCCAGATCCGTCTCCACCACCTCCATGCCCGCCGCTTCCAGGGCGGCGTTCACGCCCATTTCCTCGCCCACCATGGACTTGCCCTTGGTGACGCTTGTCGCGCCCGCCTTGCTGCAGATCTCCACCACGATGCGCTGGGCGTCCTCGGCGTTCTCCGCCCAGTGCACCTGCCCGCCCTGGCGGATGACCGCCTGCTCGTAACGTTCCAGGTAGTGGTCCAGGTGTTCCAGGGTGTGGTTCTTGATCGCCACGGCCCGGTCGCGCAACTGCTCGTATTCGGGCAGGGCGTCGAAGGCCAGCCGGCGCTTGAGCACGAAGCCGTCCTTGGCACGGCCGAGCGCCGTGCGCAGGGTCTCGTCGTGGAGGGCCTCCACGGCGCGGGTCTGGAATTCGTGACTTCGGGTGGTGTGCATGAAATACCTTTTTAGCCACAGAGGTCACAGAGATAAGCCAGAAAGAACGACATGCGATCAGAACTCGATGTCGTCAGTTCCCGCGTTCTGACTTGGCCTTCACCTCTGTGTCCTCTGTGCCCTCTGTGGCAAATCGCCTTTTCATTCTTTCTCCGGATCTCCCAGCCCCGGCTGGTCCGTCATCCCGGCCAGCACCTCGGCGGCATGGCGTACCTTCACGGGGCTGCCGGTGGCCTTGAGGCGGCCGGCGATGTTGAGCAGGCAGCCGAGATCGCCGCCCAGCACGGTGCTGGCGCCGGTGGCGGTGATGTTGCTCGCCTTGTCATCCACCATGCGCCCGGAGATCTCCGGGTACTTCACGCAGAAGGTGCCGCCGAAACCGCAGCAGACCTCCGCGTCGGGCATCTCTTCCAGCGTCAGACCGTCGACGCTGGCAAGGAGCGTGCGCGGCTGCTGCTTGATGCCCAGCTGGCGCAGGCCGGAGCAGCTGTCGTGGTAGGTCACTGTCTCGGGATAGCTGGCGGAAATGGTTTGGACACCGCATACATCGGTGAGGAAACTCATGAGCTCATGGGTCCTGTCCGCGAATGCCTGGGCGCGGGTCTTCCAGTCCGGCTCGGTGTCGAACAGGCGCGGGAAGTACTGGATCATGCCGGCACAGGAGCCGGAGGGCAGCACGGTGTAGTCGTAGCCCTCGAAGGCCTCGATGACCTGTCGGGCGAGGGCGGCGGCGCTGGCGTTGTCGCCGCTGTTGTAGGCGGGCTGGCCGCAGCAGGTCTGGGTCCCGGGCACCGACACCTGGCAGCCGGCATCCTCCAGCAGCTTCACGGCGGCAAACCCCACCGCGGGCCGGTACAGGTCCACCAGGCAGGTGACGAACAGCGCGACGCGCGGTTTGGGGGATGGTGTCATGGGCCCATATTAGGCCTTGGGGCATACCGAATAAACCTGGTTAAAAGGCATTCAACGCAAAGGCGCTAAGACGCAAAGGAACGCTATAAATCTTCTGGATAAAAAACCCCTTGCGATCTTTGCGTCTTCGCGCCTTTGCGTTGGGCTTTTGGGGATTCGCCAGTCAGGCAAAGAAAACGCCCCACGAGGGGGCGTCAGGGTTGTGCACCGTCAGGGACTCCTCAGTGGTGTCCGTGGTGGTGGTGATGTTGTTGTTTATTGTTGTGGTTATGGGGTTCGCCACGGTTGTGGTGGCATTGCTGAGGGGCCTTCGCGGCGCCGGCGTTTTCCAGGGCGGCCAGGACGCGGCTGTAGGAGGCCACGGCCTCGGCCCGGGTGCGCATGGGGTGGTCATGACCGGCATGGCCGTGATGCATGTCGCCATGATGGCTGGCGTGATGGCCATGGTGGCCGTGATGCGCGCCGGCCTCGGGCATGGCCAGGGCCAGGGCGTGCATGTGGTCGGCGATGGCCTTGGGCGTGGTGCCGTTGGCCCGGGCGACGTTCACGTCGGCACCCTTCTCGATCAGGGCCTCCACCATCTCCGCGTGACCGTACAGGATGGCGTAGGTCAGCGCGGTGTTGCCCCGGGGGCCGGGGGTGTCGATCACCAGTTCCGGTTCCTGCAGCAGGCGATGCACCACCTCGGGCCTGCCGCCGTGTACCGCCTTCATGAGCACGGTCACGCCTTCACGTTCCCGGGCGTTCAGGTCGGCGCCGGCGCGGATGAGCAGGTCAGTCATGGGCTCGCTCACCCCCACGGCCACCAGCAGGGGCGTCAGCCCCCAGGGCCGGTGGGCCCGGTTGACGTCGGCACCCTCCTTGATCAGGCGGGTGGCCTCGGCCACGTCTCCCCGGTAGGCGGCTTCGAAGAGCCGCCAGTCGGCCTCGTTGGCATGGGATGCCTGTGCATGGCCGGCCAGCAGCAAGAGCAGAACGGCGAACAGGCAAGGCAGTTGTTTTGGCATGTCACTTCTCCTTCGTGTCTGAGACCGGGTGGCGGAGTCGTCTCCGCCACCCGGCGCCGGTCACGAGATGTTGAAGCGGGTGCGGATGGAACCGATCTTGCGCAGGTTCCCGGAGGCCGCCCGGTAGTCGAAGAAATCGATCTCCACCGGGAAGGAACCGGCCGTCTGGGGCGTAAAGATCAGGTCGTAACGCTCCGCTGGTGTCATCAGGATCTCGCTGCCCGCGGCTTTGGTCTCGATGACCGGCAGGGGGCGCCCGTCCTCGGCCACCACCTGGAAGGCACCCAGGGCAGCGGGGAACTTCACCTTCTGCGGCACGTAGCCGGCCATGATGTAGCGCAGAAGCACCCGCTGGCCGCGACTGGCGTTGACCACCACGGAGGCGTGGGTCTCGCTCAGGTCCTCGCCGATGCCGTTGATGCAAAAGATCTCCGGGTTGAAGTTATTGAGACCCGCGTCCCCGCCGCACAGGGCCGCATCCCAGGGCTTGCAGTGCCAGGCCATGTCGATGTCGTCCACCGCCCAGATGGCCTCCACGTCATAGGTGGGGCCGTTCTGGTAGGCACGGCCAGGGCCTTCCGGCGGGTCGATGATCAGGGCGCCGTACATGCCCATCTCCGCGTGCAGCACGGTGTTCACGTGGCAGTGGTAGAAGTAGGTCCCCGCCTGGGAGGCGCGCCACTGGTAGGTGTACTGGCCCAGCACGTCGAAGGAGTAGTGGCCCACGCCGTCGTTGAAGGTGTCGGGCTCGATGCCGTGGTGATGCACGGTGTGCGGGGCCATCATGGCCATGGCGTTCAGGTGGGTGTGCACGATCTGGCCCTGACGCACGCGCATGGGCGGGTTGGGCATGGTGCCGCCCATCATGCCGCCGCCGCCACCACCCATGCCGCCGTCATCACCGCCGCCCATGCCGCCCATACCGCCCATACCGCCGTCCATGTTGAAGCCCCAGATGGGGACCTCGACACCGTTGATGACCTGGCTGCCCTGCATGAAGGTGGTCAGGAAGAACTCCACGTCCGGGGTGACCCGGTTGGGGGTGGCCGGGGCGTCGATGTGCAGGCCGCAGTTGCCGGCGATGCCGGCGTTGCAGCCGCCGCCCATGCCGCCGCCACCCATGCCACCGCCGCCGCCGCTATGACCGCCGCTGCTGGTTGTGCTCATTCTGCTCATGATCTTGTCTCCTCGAATCGAATGCCTGGTGTGAGGGCCTGCCTCAGGGCAGGTTGTTCACGGTCTGGTTCAGGTCGGACTCCTGGGCAGGTGCCATACCCATCACGATGGGTGCGTGCATGCCGTGGGGGTAGAGTCCGCCGCCGGCGGTCTGCGACATCTCCGCATGGCAGTGCATGGGGAAATGCTGCATGCGGTTGGGCGTGACCGGCGGCCAGGCATCGGGGGGCGGGTTGAAGGGGAAGATCACGTCGCGCACGTCCAGGGGGAACATGGAGACGACGTCCTTTTTCTTGCGGTTGCTGGCGAAGTTCTGGTGATTGACGCTGACGATGTCCACGTGGTTGCCGTGGAAGTGGGGCGAGTGCACCATGCCGCCGGCGTTGAGCAGGCGCACCAGGGCCGCCTCGCCGTAATGGCCGGAGATCTCGGTGTTGTACTCGTGGGTGTCCTCGTAGGCCAGGCCGTTGATGGTGAAGTACCTGGGCATGAAGCTGTCCGGGTTGATCTGGGTGACCCGGTTGTCGCCCTGGCTCTGCACCTGCTGGCCCCAGACCGGGTCCACGTTGCCCAGCAGCCACTTGTACTGGCGCACGAAGGTGGGGCCGCCGCTGAAGGAGCGGTTCTTGATGCCCGAGGGCATGACGATCAGTGCGCCGTGCAGGCCCATGATGCGGTTCACGCCGTTGTTCTGGTCGTCGTAGTAGAGATAGGTGCCGGCGGCCGGGGCGTTGAAGCTGAAGGCCCTGGAGCTGCGGCTGTTCACGGTGGTGCGGATCGCGGTGCCGCCCACCTTGAAGGCCACCCGGGTGTAGAGCTGGTTGACGAGGTTCACCGTGAGGGTGTCGCCTTCCTGGCACACCAGGGTGGCGCCGGGGAAGGACATCTGGCCGTTGTGGCTGAAGGTGAACAGGGTCGCCTGGGTGCCGTCGATCATGGTGACGTTGCCCCGGCGGGCAGTGAGGGTGACGCTCAGGTTGGCAGCCTCGGCCCTTGGGGACCAGGAGAGCAGGCCCAGGGGGCCGGCCACGGCGCAACCCGCCGTCAGGGCCGCGCCGGCCCTGAGGAATTGTCTTCTCTGCATGTTGGACTCCTCCAAAATATAATTTCGGCGCGAATCTGCCGGCGAAGGCAGTAGCGCATCTTTATTTTTGTGTTTTATGGGGTCTTCCCGGACCCTGGCCATGGGGTATGGCCGGCCATCCTGGCGAGTGGGCGGCGCTGGTGGCTGTCCGTAAGCGACCGCCGCCGCAGCTCCTGGGTGGCATCTCCGGGGATCTGGAGGATGCGCGACCGGGCTCCAGGATCCCTGAAACCGTGTTTGAGCACTTTCGAGAATCTGACAATCTGACGACTGCCGTCAATCTGCCGACGGGCGCTTTATGTGACGGAAGCGTGATTGTATTCATACAAAAATTCGCTCATTCACATCTAAAAAATAGATTTGTCCATGATTAATTACGGAAAAACAGAAAGTTGCCAGACCAATTAAATATTTGTATCCATGTTAATTATTATTTAACGATATTTGGATTATCAGCATGCCGGCACAACCCGAACTGCCAGCATGGGGCGTATTGTCATCAGGGCGGCGAGGGCATCTTGTTAGACTGGGTTTCATGTACGCACACATCGCTTCGTACCCGATGACCCGAGGCGCACCATGACGTGCTTCATGCAGCTCCCCGAGACCCGCACCGCCGGGGACGAGATACGCCGGGTGGGCGTGGAGATGGAGATGGCGCAGATCTCCCTGCCCGACATGGCCCGGGCCGTGCAGCGGGCCTTTGGCGGGCGCATCGAGTCCGACAACCCCTTCGTGGTCCACGTGCGCGGGACCCGTCACGGTGACTTCCAGCTGGAGTTGGACAGCAACCTGCTCAAGGAGCGGGAGTACCTGAAATTCCTGCGCCGCCTGGGGGTTGAGGTGGACCCGGAGGCGGGGCTCGACGAGGTGCTCTCGGACCTGGCCGGCCTGGTGGTGCCCCACGAACTGGTGGCCCCGCCGGTGCCCTGGACGGCGCTGCCAGAACTGGACGAACTGCGCGAGGCCCTGCGCAACAAGGGTGCCCTGGGCACCCATGCCTCCCTGCTCTACGCCTTCGGCCTGCAGCTCAACGTGGAGGCGGCCTGCCTGGAGGCCGGCTATCTGCGTGATATCCTGCGCGCCTTCCTGCTGCTACACGAATGGCTCATGGAGCGGGGCGAGGTGGACCTGTCCCGGCGCTTCACCCCCTACGTGAATCCCTTCCCCGGCCGCTATGCCCGGCGCATCCTGGCGGCCGATTACGCCCCGGACATGGCGGGCCTGATCGATGACTACCTGCGCGACAATCCCACCCGCAACAGGCCCCTGGACATGCTGCCGCTGTTCACCCACGTGGACAGGGCGCGGGTGATGGCCGCGCCGGTGGAACGTCACCTGGTCAAGCCCCGCCCGGCCTTCCACTACCGCCTGCCCAACTGCCAGATCGACGAGCCGGACTGGAGCCTGGCCCTGCCCTGGAACGACTGGGTGGCGGTGGAGCGCCTGGCCGACGATCGTGAGCGTCTCGCGGCCCTGTCCGAGGAGGTCCTGGCCTCGCCGGGCCATGCCCTGGGGCGCATCGGCGACCGCTGGCGCTCGGCCCTCGTCGAGCTGTTCCAGGACTGACATGTCCTCTCGTCCCCTGATCGGCGTCACCGGCCCGGACCGGGGCGGCCTGGCCGCCTGGATGGCCAGCTGGTTCGCGGTGCGTCGCGCCGGCGGTCGGGCGGTGCGTATCACCCCGCGCCGGCCACGGGCGGAACTCAAGCTCGACGGCCTGATCATCGGCGGCGGGGCCGACGTGGACCCGGTGCTCTACGGGGCCCACCGCCACACCCTGCTGGAGGACTACGAGGCCGCCGAACCGCGCCTGGGTCAGCGCCTGCTGGGCCTGCTGGTCTATCCGCTGCTGTGGGCCCTGCGCCGCACCCTGCTCACCCATGCGCCGGAAGGGGATGCGGACCGGGATCATCTGGAACAGGCCCTGATCCGCGACGCCCTGGACCGGGATCTGCCCCTGCTGGGCATCTGCCGGGGCATGCAGCTCATGAACGTGGTCTGTGGCGGCTCCCTGCACCAGGGGCTGGAGGGCTTCCACGAGGAACACCCGCAGATCCGCAGCGTGCTGCCGAGGAAGACCGTGGCCCTGGCGCCGGATTCCGTGCTGCGGCAGATACTGGGCTGCGAACGCTGCCCCGTGAACGCCCTGCACGACCAGGGCGTGGATCGGCTGGGCGAAGGCCTGCGGGTGGTGGCCCGGGAGGCCAACGGGGTGATCCAGGCGGTGGAGCACACCGAGCGGCGCTACGCCATCGGCGTGCAGTGGCACCCGGAGTACCTGCCGCAGAAGCGCAGTCAGCAGGCCCTGTTCCGGGCGCTGGTGGATGCGGCGCATCAGAAGTGCGAAGTGTGAATTGGGAAGTACGAAGTGTTGTTTATCCTTCCAACTTCCCAATTCACACTTCGCACTTAACCTTCGTAGCCCTCCCCACTCTCCAGCCACGCCTGCTCCTCCGGGCTGCTTTCCCGGCCAAGGATGGCGTTGCGGTGCGGGAAGTGGCCGAAGCGGGCGACGATGTCCCGGTGATGGGTGGCCCATTTGAGGTTGTATTCCAGGCCCGGCTGGGAGAACAGGGTTACGGAGCGGTCCTGGTCGTCCAGGTCCTCGCTGTGCATGAAGGGCAGGTAGAGAAAGGCGCGCTGCTCCGGGGGCAACTGCTGGTCCAGGCCCCCGGCGATGGCGGCATCGGCCACCCGGCGGGCGGCGGCCTCGGTGGAGAAGGCATCGGGATGACCCCGGAACATGTTCAGCGGCAGCTGGTCCAGCAGGATCGCCAGGGCCAGGGCGCCTTCCGCGGTCTCGCCCCAGTGGTCCAGCTCCCCCGCACGGCCCCGTTGCCAGAGGGCCTCGAAGCGCTCGCGGATCTCGGCATCCAGTTCCGGGGTGGAATGAAACCAGCGGGGCTTGACCCGGCTGGAGAACCAGAACTCGAGGATCGCCGCCGCATCCGGCGGCAGGGTGGACTCAGGCCCTGGCATCCGCCGGTTCCCAGCCGGGGCAGGGGACGCCGGTGCCGCCCAGGCCGCAGTAGCCGCCCGGGTTCTTGGCCAGGTACTGCTGGTGGTAGTCCTCGGCGTAGTAGAAGGGCGGCGCGTCCAGGATCTCGGTGGTGATGGGCCCGAGCCCCCGCGCGGCGAGGGCCGCGCCGTAGGCGGCCTTGGAGGCCTCGGCCTCGGCCCGCCCGGCGGGGTCGGTGACGTAGATGCCGGAGCGGTACTGGGTGCCCACGTCGTTGCCCTGGCGCATGCCCTGGGTAGGGTCGTGGGATTCCCAGAACACCTTCAAGAGCTCGGCGAAGCGGATCTTCGCCGGGTCGTAGACCACCCGCACCACCTCGTTGTGGCCGGTGCGCCCGGTGCACACCTCCCGGTAAGTGGGATTCGGGGTGTAGCCGGCGGCATAGCCCACCGCCGTGGTGTACACGCCGGGCAGCTTCCAGAAGGTCTTTTCCGCGCCCCAGAAACAGCCCAGGCCGAACACGGATTCGGCCATCCCCTCGGGCCAGGGGGGCGTGAGCGGCGTGCCCAGCACGGCGTGGCGCTCGGGCACTGGCATGGCCTCGGCGCGACCCGGCAGGGCCTCCTCCGGGCGGGGCATTTCAACGGATTTGAGGAATCCGAACATGGCGTTGGTCCTCGGTTGGGTTCAAGGGCATGACAAGCTGCCGCAGAGGCGCAAAGAAAAATCTGTTTGACAGGATTTACATGATTAACAGGATTGAAAAAACTGCATCACGGGTATTGGTTTTTCATCATGTGAATCATGTAAATCCTGTCAGATCCCTTGATTTCTCTGCGCCTGCGCGCCTCTGCGGCAATTTCTGATCTTACTCCGCCGGTTCCACCCGCAGCAGCCGGCCGTTGGTGTGGTCGGTGAGCAGGTACAGGTAGCCGTCCGGGCCCTGGCGCACGTCGCGGATGCGCTGGCCCATCTCCCTGAACATGGGCTCCTCTTCCACCACCCGGTCGCCGTCCATGACCAGGCGCGTCACGTGGGTGTGGGCCAGGGCGCCGACGAAGACGTTGCCGCGCCAGTTGGGAAACACGTCGCCGGTGTAGAAGGCCATGCCGGACGGGGCGATGGACGGGGTCCAGTGGTGCACCGGCTGTTCCATGCCCTCCTTCTCGGTGAGGCCCTCGCCGATGGTGGCGCCGGAGTACTCGACGCCGTGGGTGATCACCGGCCAGCCGTAGTTCACGCCGGCGCGGATCAGGTTGAGCTCGTCGCCGCCCCGGGGGCCGTGCTCGTTCTGCCATACGGCGCCGGTGTCCGGGTGCAGGGCCATGCCCTGGGCGTTGCGGTTGCCGTAGGTGTAGATCTCCGGGCGGGCGTCACTGCGGCCCACGAAGGGGTTGTCCTCGGGGATGCGGCCGTCGTCGTGCAGGCGGATGGTGCTGCCGGCGTGGTCGTTCAGGTCCTGTGCCCGGGGCATGTCGCCCCGGTCGCCCACGGTGATGTACAGGTAGCCGGCCCGGTCGAACAGCAGCCGGGAGCCGAAGTGGCGGCCGTTGTCGGAGGCGGGCTCGGCGGTGAACAGCACCTCCACGTCATGCAGGGTGTCGTTCTCGAAGCGGCCCCGGGCCACCCGGGTGGTGATGCCGCCCTGGTGATTGGCGGCGTAGGAGAGATACAGCAGGCGGTTGTTCTCGAAGTCCGGGTGCAGGGCGATGTCCAGCAGGCCACCCTGGCGGAAGGCGCGGATCTCGGGCAGGCCGGCCACGGGATCGGGCAGCAGCTGGCCGTCGCGGAAGATGCGCAGACGCCCGGGGCGCTCGGTGATGAGCATGTCGCCGTTGGGCAGGAAGGCCAGGGACCAGGGGTTTTCCAGGCCGTCGGTCAGGGGCACCACCTTGACCACGTGTTCCCGCGTGTCCAGGTTGGGGTTAGCGCAGGCCACGCCCAGGGGCAGGATGAGCAGTAGGGCCAGCAGGCTGCGCCAGGTGATGAATCGGGTCATGACGAATCCTCTCATTACCTTGAATGGTAGGGTTTTTGTTTGCCGGGGCGCCCTCAAGTTCCCCGTGCCGGCCGGGCGCCGGGGTACTCAGCGCCCGGTCGGGTCCTCGTCCAGGCGCGCGCCCGGTGCCGCCAGGCTCAGTTCGGAGAGATCGACTCGCAGCGGGGGGATTTCCCGGGGATCGCCGATGGTCGCGCCGGGCTCGGCCAGGGTTATGCCGGAGAGATCCACCTGCAGCGGCGGCACCTCCCGGGGGTCGGCCAGCAGCGAGCCGGGCGGCGCGATGCTGGCCTCCAGGGGCGCGGGGCCGGCGGCGCGGGGAGATTCCGGGGCCGGCGGCGCGGCGGGTGGGGTGTCGGTACTCTCCGCCGCCTCCCAGAGGCGCACCTCCGAGAGCCAGCCGGCCTTGTGCAGGGCTGCCTGGTACTTCCGGGCGGTGGCCTCGTCGAGCCCCTTCTTGATCACCACCGGCGCCTCGTTGACCAGGGCCTCGGCCCGATCCGGCGGCAGCTTGAAGAGCTGCGCCAGGTTGGCCTGGGCCTGGGCGGGATCGGCGCCGCTGGCCAGGGTGCCGGTGAGGATGACGCGATACTGGGCTTGGGACATGCGAGTCTCTTTATCGGGCAGCGCAACGGGCAAGATCGCCTGCACTAACCATAAACCATCCCGGCCGGGATGTGGGGCACCGCGCGTCCCCTGGATGGTGGCCCCTGTCCCCGTATCGGGAACCAAGCGCGCCGTGCCATGATCGGAGCTGTATGGCCCGATCCCGCCCCAATCCCTGGTTTACCGGCCTGCTGGCCCTGCTGGTGGCGGCCGTGATGGCCATCAGCCTGTACCCCGCCTTCACCACCGACGGCCCCTCGGGGCTGCGTTTCGTGGGTGAGTCCGCGGGACGCAAGGCGGACCGGCATCTCTACTTTTACGGCGGCTACGAGACCGTGCCCGCCTGGGAGCGGGCCTACCACCGCCTGCTGTTCGGCGAACGGGGCGCGGTGGAGCAGAAGTCCATCGCCATCTACGCTGAGACCCTGGAGTGGTTCGAGCGCAACCCGCACCGGGTCAAGCCCTGGAACGAGCAGAACACCCGTGCCCGCTGGCTCATCGCCCTGGCCGAGACCGGTCAGCGGGAGGCCTTCATCGAGGGGCTGCAGACCCTGGGCACGGGGCCGGAAGAGGACGTGCTGGTGGCCACCCTGGCCCATGCCTACGGGGTCGAGGGCGAGCAGCTGACCGCCTCGGAGTTGCGCTATGGTGCGCGCATGGTGCCGGGTGGCTGGGGCAGGGACCACCTGCGCATGCGCCTGGCGGAGCGGGCCGGCGACCTGGAGACCGCCGAGGCCTTCCGACTGGCCCTGAACCTGCGCGGCGCCGAGATGCGCGAGCGGCTGCGCTGGCTGGGCATCACGGTCACGGTGACCCTGGCGCTCGGCCTGATCCTGTTGGCCCGGGCGCGGGTCTTCACCCACCCTCCTGCCTGGCGCGCGGCGGTGCTGGACGATCCCTGGCCCGCCGCCCAAGGCTTCGCGGTGATGGTGCGCGCCGCCCTGTACGCCATCCTGGTGGTGGTGGGCATCGGGCTGTTCCAGCAGCACTACTTCCGCCCCGGCATCCTGTCCCTGTGGATCACCCTGGTGGCGGGTCTGCCCATGCTCTGGCTCATGCGCCGGCACCTGCTCAAGCCCCGGGGCATGGGCTTCGTGCAGGGCTTCGGCCTCACCCTGCGAGGCGTGGGTCTGAAGGCCTTCGCGGCGGTGACCGTGATGCTGCTGGCGGTGCACTGGGCCGGCAACATGCTCATCTCGGCGCTCGGCTGGGGCCTGGGACTGGAGAGCCACTGGTCCCAGGGCATCCATGAGCTGGCCATGTTCGGCTCCTGGCGCAACACCCTGCTGGCCGCCATCAACGCTATCCTGTGGGCGGCGATCATCGAGGAGATCGCCTTCCGGGGCCTGGTCTACGTGACGCTCAGAAGCGTCATGCGTCCCTGGGTGGCGATCCTGCTCTCCGCCGCCCTGTTCAGCCTGCTGCACCTGTACAGCTTCACCGCCATGCTGGCGGTGTTCTGGAGCGGCGTGCTGCTGGCCTGGAGCTTCGAGCGCTTCCGCAGCCTGCTGCCGGCCATGGTGGTGCATGGCCTCGGCAATGCCGTGGCGGTGTCCACGCTGGTGTTGTTTTACCGCTGAGCCAGGCGCGCTGCACGGTGGCAAGAAAGGGCGGCATAAATCCCAGTCTGATTGTAAAGTAATCCCGGATGCTCATTTCCGGAGACCCCATGCGGTTCGTCGCTTCAGCGGGATGGCTAAGGATCGGCCTGATGTGGCTGGGCCTGGTGGTTGCGTCGTTCGCGGCCGATGCCCGGGAGGTGCGGGTGGGCGTCTATGACAACGCGCCCAAGCTGATGCTGGAGGCCGACGGCACGATCACCGGCATCCTGGGGGATCTGCTCCGGGAGATCGCGCAGGAAGAAGACTGGCGGCTGGTCCCGGTGCCCTGCGAGTGGTCCCGGTGCCTGGACCTGCTCAGCCGGGGCGAGCTCGACCTGCTGCCCGATGTGGCCTACAGCGACGCGCGGGCCGCGCGCATGGATTTTCACCGGGTGCCCGCCCTGTACAGCTGGTCCCAGGTCTACCAGAGGCCGGGGCAGCGTATCGATTCCATGCTGGATCTGGAGGGGCGTTCCCTGGCGGTGCTGGAGGGCTCCATTCAGCAAGGTTACCTGATGGACCTGCTGGACAATTTTGGCGTGCGCGTCTCCTGGCTGCCGGTGCAGACCCTGCAAGAGGGTTTCGACAGGGTGATCAGCGGTGAGGCCGACGCCGTGGTGGCCAACCATCGCTTCGGTGACCAGCGCGCCCTGGAGATGGGCTTGCGGGTCACGCCCATCATGTTCCAGCCGGTACAGTTGTTTTATACCGTCCCCAGGGGGCGTAACGCCGATCTGCTGGCGCGCATCGATGCCCACCTGACTCACTGGAAGGACACCCCGGGTTCGACCTATTTCGACATCCTGCGCAGCTGGGGCTTCGAGCACACCGAGACACGCATCCCGGAGCATCTGTGGTGGGGTCTGGCGGGCCTGCTGGCGGCCCTGGGGCTGGCCTTGCTGTTCAGCCTGTTCCTGCGCCTGCAGGTCAACGAGCGCACCCGCCAGTTGCGCGCCAGCGAGGAGCGCCTGTCCACCATCCTCAACAGCGTCGAGGCGTGCATCTACATCAAGGACACGGAGCTGCGTTACCAGTACGCCAACCGCAAGGTCTGCGAGCTGTTCGGTGCCTCGCCGGAACGCATCATCGGCCGCCGGGACGCGGACTTCTTCGATGCCGAGACCGCCGCCAGGCTGGAACAGAACGATCGCCTGGTGCTGGAGCGCGGCGAGCGCTTCGCGGAGGAAGAGCACAATCGCACCCGCGATGGCCGGCACGTGAACACCTTCCTGACGGTGAAGCTCCCCCTGCGTCGTGCGGATGGCCACATCTACGCACTGTGCGGCATTTCCACCGACATCAGCGAACAGAAGAAGATCCTGGAAGAGGTGCACCAGCTGGCCTTCTTCGATCCGCTCACCGGCCTGCCCAACCGCCGCCTGCTCATCGACCAGTTGCGCCACGCCCTGGCCAATTGCGACCGCACCGGTCACGAGGGTGCGTTGCTGTTCATCGATCTGGACAACTTCAAGAATCTCAACGACACCCTGGGTCACGACATGGGCGACCTGCTGCTGCAGCAGATCGCCGAGCGGCTGCGCGAGCATGTGCGGGAGAATGACTCCCTGGCACGCCTGGGTGGCGACGAATTCGTGGTGATGCTGGAAGGGCTGCAGCCCGAGGGCGGCGAGGCGGTGCACCAGGTGCGCCACGTGGGTGAGAAACTGCTGGGGGTGCTGAGCGAACCCTTCAGCCTGGACCGGGTGGTCTACCGCATCACCGCCAGCATCGGCGTGGCCATGTTCAGCGACAGCGATGACACGGTGGAAGAGCTGCTCAAGCGCGCGGACCTGGCCATGTACGAGGCCAAGTCCGCCGGGCGCAACGGCCTGCGGTTCTTCAATCCTTCCATGCAGGCGGCGGTCAGTGCTCGGGCGGCGCTGGAAGCGGATCTGCGCGAGGCCTTGCAGACGGAGCAGTTCTTCCTCGAACTACAGCCCCAGGTGGATGCGGCCGGGACGGCCGTGGGCGCCGAGGCGCTGCTGCGCTGGCGTCATCCCGAGCGGGGTCTGGTCTCGCCGGGCGAGTTCATCCCGGTGGCCGAGGCCACCGGGATGATCCTGCCCCTGGGCGACTGGGTACTGCGGCAGGCCTGTGCCCAGCTGGCGGCCTGGTCACGCGATCCCGCCATGGTTGGGCTGGTGTTGTCCATCAATGTCAGCGTGCGCCAGTTCCGGCACCCGGATTTCGTCTCCCGGGTGCTGGACGTGCTGGAAGACAGCGGCGCGGATCCGCGCCGGCTGGAGATGGAGCTCACCGAGAGCCAGCTGGTGGACAACGTGGAAGAGATGATTGGCATCATGATGCGACTGCGCGCCCGGGGCGTGCGTTTCTCCCTGGACGACTTCGGCACCGGCTATTCGTCCCTGTCCTATCTCAAGCGCCTGCCCCTGAATCAGCTCAAGATCGACCAGTCCTTCGTGCGCGACCTGCTGGTGGACAGCAACGACGAGGCCATCGTGCGCACCGTGGTGGCCCTGGGCGAGAGCCTGGATCTTCGGGTGATCGCCGAGGGCGTGGAGCGCGAGGCCCAGCGGGACAAGCTGCTGGCCCTGGGCTGCCGCTATTTCCAGGGCTACCTCTATGGTCGCCCGGGGCCGGCGGGCGCGTTGTCCCGATGCGTCGCCCGGGAGGCCTGATCCTGGGAAGTTTCAGCGGTCGTTGAGCCACCCGGCCCACTGACTGTGGGTGGAGACGTCCACCCCGTCCTGACTGGCCCGCTCCTGCAGGAAACGCTGCAGGTCCTCCAGCAGCAGGCTGTCCATGAGTTCGGGCTCATTGGGCAGGCTGGCGTGCAGGGCTTGGTAGATGAGCTTCAGCTCGTTGACCGGGTATTCCTTGAGGGTGCGCATGGGGCTGGCTCCTGAAGCATGGGTGCCTGCCATTATGGACCCGGGAACAGCGCCCCACAAAAGGCCCAATCAACTTTAGGAGTTTCTGTTAACTTGCTGTAAATGAAAGGTCTTGTGTTATGCTCGGATCATGCGTCCCAGCCCCGAGGTGAAACCCATGTCTGAACTGCACCTGCTGATCCCCAAGCGGAACCGTCCCGTCTGGCCCGCCGGCATGGAGGATTTCGAGGCGGCGCCGGTCGATACCTGCGAGATCCCCCTGCTCGGCTGGGTGGCCGCCGGCCTGCCGGTGGACCTGTGCAGCAACGAGGAGCGGGTCTCGGTGCCCGCCCACATGGTCCGGCGCAACACCTATGCCCTGCGGGTGCGCGGCCACTCCATGATCGACGACAACATCCAGGACGGCGACATCATCGTGGTGGAGCGCCGCCAGAGTGCCGAGAACGGCCAGACCGTGGTGGCCATGATCAACGGCGAGCAGGTGACCCTGAAGAAGTTCTACGTGGAGCGCGAAGGCATCCGCCTGCAGCCCGCCAACCCGGACATGGAGCCCATCATCCTCAGGAACGAGGAGATCGAGATCCTGGGCATCGTCACGGGTGTGATCAGGGACATGCGCTAGAGAAGAAATGCGGTAGAGACAAGTCGCTAGAGACAAGAGGCAAGCAAAGATCCCATGTATAAGCGTCCGGCGCGTGTCCTGTTCATCGGGGCAAACGGGGATTCGCGCACGGACCTGGCGGCCCGGCTGACCGGGGAGATCGGGGCGGGATGGATGGAAGGGCTCGGGGCGGATCTGGACCGGCTCGATGCCGACCAGCTTGCCTGGGCCGACCTGGTGATTCCCCTCGATGTCCACACCCGGCAGCGCTGTCCGGCGCTGCCACCCACGGCACGGCTCAAGGTCTGGGACCTGCCCGAACTTCCCCCCGAGGACACCGAAGCGGAGATCCGCCGACGCCTGACCGGCATGCTGGGCGGGTTGCGCATGCTGTCCAGGGTGGATGAATAGCCAGGGACTGGACAGGATTGACATGATTAACGGGATTAGAAAAAAAGGAAGCGGCCTCTTGGCCGCTTCCTTTTTGAAATCATGTACATCCTGTTAATCCTGTCCATTATTGATGATCTCAAAGCTCCTTGGCGCGGTTCTTCAGTTGCAGCAGCGCGCCGTCCATGCCCAGGCGAAGCTGGCGGTTGGCGTGGACCAGCAACGGGAACATGCGCCGCAGCAGGGGGCCGAGCTGCTCGTTGACCTTGGCGGTGTCGCCGGTGCGCAGCAGGATCAGGGCCTCTTCCACGGAGAGTGCCACGCGGCGCCCCTCGGGGGCGGCGCGGCTCTCCGCCGGCGGGCCTTCCTCGAACACCACCGTGTTGCCGCCGGAGGCCATGGCCTTGGCCACCCGCGCCTCGGCCAGCTTGATCACCTCGTCGAACTGCAGGTTCTCGTACAGGGCCGGCGTCACCAGGCCCGCGCTCACGGTCATGGCGAAGCGGGTGTTGCCCAGGCGGTAGCCCGCCTTCTGGTTGAGATCGTGGATCTTGCTGGCGACCTCGCGGGCCACCTGTTCATTGGCACCGGGCATGAGCACGGCGAACTTGGACAGGCCCACCCGGGCGACCGTGTCCTCCCGGCGCACGCTGCCGCTGATGATCTTGGAGATGTTCACCAGCACCTTGTCCGCCACCTGGCGGCCGCGCTTGCGGAACAGCTCGTCGTACTGGTCCACGTCGATGCGCAGCACCGACAGCTCGTTGCCGTGGCGGATGGCAAAGGACAGCAGCACCGGGCCGTGCTCGCGGAAGTAGTTGGCGTTGGCCAGGCCGGTCAGCGGGTCGATGGTGCTGCGCTGCTCCAGGGCCTGGGTGGCCTGCTGCAGGCGGCGCTGGGTGTGCTCGAACTTGGCGTGGGCCTTGGCGCGGGCGCGCAGCTGCAGGGAGTCGAAGGGCTTGGTGATGAAGTCGGTGGCGCCCAGGGCCATGGCCTGACGGCGCATCTTCTCGTCGTCCTCGTGGCCGGTGATGATGATCACCGGCAACTCGCTGATGCGGCTGTGGATGGACTCACGGATCTGGCGCAGCAGCATGAAGCCGTTCATGCGCGGCATCATCAGGTCGGAGAACACCACCTGGATGCTGGGATCATCGCGCACCAGCTCCCAGCCGGTGTCGCCGTCGTCGGCCTCCACCACCTCGAAGTCGTTGCTGAGCAGGCGGCGGATCGCCTTGCGCATGGTGGTGGAGTCCTCGACCACCAGGATGCGGGGCTTGGCGATGGTGTAGCTGTCGGCGCTTTCCGCGCTTTCCGTGCTGTCTGCGATGGTCGCGTGCATGGCTCCTCCCGATGTTTTTCAGGAGGTTAGCACCCAATTTGCAAGAAGTAATGAGGCCTGGGACACAAACGGTGTCCCCGCCGGGATGAATGGCGGATTTGTCTGTAGGAAGCTAGCCCGCATATTTCACCACCGTTCGTAGCGAGGGCGACGAGATGCCGCTGTGACGGGGCGCGCACAGCGGAAGACGGCGCCGGCGTAGCCGACACTACGTCAAGCCGGCTGGAGTGAGCACGCCCCGTCACAGCGAGCAGATCGGCGGCCGCAGTAGAAGGGTGGTGAAATATGCGGGCTAGGGCGGAATCGCCCGAGGCCCCGGTGTAGACGTAGGAGGCCCGACCCCGGGCCGAATACCCATGCTTGGGTCGTTCGGCCCGTGGTCGGGCCTCCTACGGGGTTTGGTCCAGCGTCAGACCCCGCAAGCCTTGTTGGGGACGCGCGGGTCGGGGCAAGGCGCAGTCTCAGCTCGCCGCGCGCGAGGCCCGCTTGCGCTCGTGTTCCAGCAGCAGCTTCTTGCGCACCCGGATGGACTTGGGCGTGACTTCCACCAGTTCGTCGTCCTCGATGAACTCCAGGGCCTGCTCCAGGGTCATGCGGATGGGCGGGGTGAGGATGATGTTCTCGTCGGAGCCGGCGGCGCGGATGTTGGTCAGCTGCTTGGCCTTGAGCGGGTTGACCACCAGGTCGTTGTCGCGGCTGTGCAGGCCGATCACCATGCCCTCGTAGACCTCATCGCCATGGCCGATGAACAGGCGGCCGCGCTCCTGCAGGTTGAACAGGGCGTAGCCCAGGGCCTTGCCGGCGCCGTTGGCGATCAGCACGCCGTTGTTGCGAGCGCCCACGGAGCCGGGTCGGTAGGGGCCGTAGCTGTCGAACACGTGGTGCAGGATGCCGGTGCCGGAGGTGGCGGTGAGGAACTCGGTCTGGAAGCCGATCAGGCCGCGGGAGGGCACCTTGTAGTCCAGGCGCACCCGGCCCTTGCCGTCGGGGATCATGTCCAGCAGTTCACCGCGGCGCCCGCCCAGCTTCTCCATGATGGCGCCCTGGTGCTGCTCCTCCACGTCCACGGTCACCATCTCGTAGGGCTCTTCCCGGACCCCGTCACGCTCGCGCACGATCACCTCGGGGCGCGACACGCCCAGCTCGAAGCCCTCGCGGCGCATGTTCTCGATCAGGATGGACAGGTGCAGCTCGCCGCGACCGGAGACGCGGAACTTGTCCGGATCTTCGGTCTCCTCCACGCGCAGGGCCACGTTGTGCTTGAGCTCCTCGAACAGCCGGTCGCGGATGTTGCGGGAGGTGACGAACTTGCCTTCCTTGCCGGCGAAGGGCGAGGTGTTGACCTGGAAGGTCATGCTCACCGTGGGCTCGTCCACGGTCAGCGCCTTGAGCGCCTCGACCGCAGCCGGGTCACACAGGGTGTCGGAGATGTACAGTTCATCCATGCCGGTGAAGGCGATGATGTCGCCGGCGCGGGCCTCGGGCACCTCGACGCGCTCCAGGCCCTTGAAGCCCAGGATCTGCAGGATGCGGCCGGAGCGCACATTGCCTTCCCGGTCGATGGCCTTCACGGCGCTGTTGGTCTTGACCTTGCCGCGGGTGATGCGGCCGATGCCGATGAGGCCCTGGAAGCTGTTGTAGTCCAGCGAGGAGACCTGCATCTGGAACGGGCCCTCGGCGTCCACGGCCGGCGGGCTCACCTTGTCGATGATGGTCTGGAACAGGGGCGTCATGTCGCCCTCGGTCACGTCCTTGGTCAGCCCGGCAAAGCCCTTCAGGGCCGAGCAGTAGACTACCGGGAAATCCAGCTGCTCCTCGGTGGCGCCCAGGCGGTCGAACAGGTCGAAGATCTGGTCCACCACCCAGTCCGGCCGGGCGCCGGGGCGGTCGATCTTGTTCACCACCACGATGGGCTTGAAGCCCATGGCGAAGGCCTTGGAGGTCACGAAGCGGGTCTGGGGCATGGGCCCGTCCACCGCGTCCACCAGCAGCAGCACCGAGTCCACCATGGACAGCACCCGCTCCACCTCGCCGCCGAAGTCGGCGTGCCCGGGGGTATCCACGATGTTGATGCGGTAGCCGTTCCAGGTCAGGGCCGTGTTCTTCGCCAGGATGGTGATACCGCGTTCCTGCTCCAGCGCGTTGGAGTCCATCATGCGTTCGGTGATGTGGGCCCGTTCACCGAAGGTACCGGACTGCTGCAGCAGCTTGTCCACCAGGGTGGTCTTGCCGTGGTCAACGTGGGCGATGATGGCGATATTGCGAAGCTTGTCGGTCATACTGGGAGGCCCTGCCTGGGCGGGTAAGGAGAAAAAGGTGCAAAATTATATCCGAACGTCAGGAGAAGCGTCGGATTTCTTTTGTGCCGGCGCGTCCTTGGGGCCGGAAACCGGCCAAAAATCAACCGAGGGTCCGCAAATAGACGCGAATGGACGCAAATTGTGGCGATTGAGTGTTTAATTTCTGTGAATTCCGCGTTGTTCGCAGATAACGGATCAGCTTTCAACATCGAGTCTTGAATGTCCTCTGCCAATCCCGAATCCCCCTACACCCGCATGGGCGGCGAACCCGCCGTCCGCGCCCTGGTAGACCGTTTTTACGAGCTCATGGACACCCTCCCCGAGGCCTGGGAGATCCGCAAGCTCCACCCGGAAGACCTCGCCGGTTCCCGGGAAAAACTGTTCAAGTTCCTCTCCGGCTGGCTGGGCGGCCCGCCCCTCTATATCCAGGAATACGGCCACCCCATGCTGCGCCGCCGCCACCTGCCGTTTCCCATCGACGCACAGGCCCGGGACCAGTGGATGCTGTGCATGAACCAGGCCCTGGATGAGCGGGTGGAGGATGAGGCGCTGCGCGAGGGGGTACGCCATGCCTTCTGGCAGCTGGCGGATCACATGCGGAATCGGTGAGGTTTAGGGCGGCTGGAAAGGATTGCCGCAGAGGTGCGGAGGCGCAGAGTCGGCGAGAGCCGGATTGGTGAGCCATAATCCCAGTTCATGAGTCAGCGACTGGTTGCCTGGATGCGACCTTGGAGTGGCAGGAGGCCATGAGTCCCACGGTATTCAGAAAGGCGGGTTACCGTTTCTTCTTCATTTCCCGTGAAGAGGAGCGGATGCACGTTCATGTGGTGTCGGCGGATGGAGAAGCCAAGTTCTGGCTGAAGCCGAACATCGAGCTGGCCCGGAATTACCGATATCCCGTGCCACAACTCCGGTACATCAAGGCGTTAATCGAGGAGCAATACGATGAGCTCACTGGCGCATGGCGAGGCTACTTCAGACGTTGAAGTGACCAACATCTCGGCTCACGGAATATGGTTGCTTGCACACGGAAAGGAGCGCTTTCTGCCGTATGAGGATTTTCCATGGTTCAAGGATCAGACCGTCAAGGCAATCACCAAGGTTGAAGAGCCCGCGCCCGGGCATTACCACTGGCCGGATCTGGATGTAGATCTGACGGATGAGATTATTGAGCATCCCGATCAGTATCCAAATGTGGCGAAGTAATGATCTCGCGAGATCATGCTATTCGCGACGGGTTCGCCGCTCCTACACAGGTGTCTTTCTTGGCGTCTTTGCGTCTTCGCGAGAGACCGGTTTTGATCCGCTCTTCTAGAGCCGGCCGGGCAGGTAAGGCAGCCGGTTGATCTGCGGGGGAAAACGTCCCGGACAGGGCAGAAACCCGTGATCTGGCGAAAATACCTCCTTTTTGTCCTCTATTTGGCCCTTTTCGTCCTGAATCCCATGCCCGAGCGCCCGACTTGAGCCCGGCAGCTTGTATCCTGCAAGGCAGGATTATGTGCCGGATCACACGGTACGGGCGGTCGGGGGACCGCTGCAGGAGGCCCTGGGCCCTCTGACCTGCGGGGAAAGAGGGCCGTTCTGAACGACCAGTGCCGCCAAGCTTATATAACAACTCACAAGAGAGCTTGAGCCCATGCCCACCCTTCTCAAATTCATCCTCGTCCTGTGCGCCCTGTCCCTGACGGGAGTGCTCCACGCCCATGACCCGGCGCTCAGGGGCGAGGCCTTCTTCGACAACCGGGACAAGATCGTCGACATGCCGCCGGAATGGGTGGCCCAGACGGTGACCCATGAGGCGGCGCACCAGGACGCGGATCTCGTGGTCACTCTCAACCAGGATACCTACCCGATACTGGGGC
Organism: Thioalkalivibrio sulfidiphilus HL-EbGr7; assembly: GCF_000021985.1. NCBI lineage: Bacteria > Pseudomonadati > Pseudomonadota > Gammaproteobacteria > Chromatiales > Ectothiorhodospiraceae > Thioalkalivibrio > Thioalkalivibrio sulfidiphilus. The sequence continues at coordinate 3,293,804 of NC_011901.1, read as the reverse complement.
CGGAGATTCAGCGCTACGCAGCGGAACGCGGGCTCAAGATCGTCATGCAGAGCGGCACCTGTGGCACCTCGGCGGGCAAGCTGATGCAGAAGCGCATCAACAGCGGTGCATTCTGCTGTCCGCCGGGCGACATGGATCGGCTGCCGGGGCTGGAATTCCACACCCTGGCGATTACGGCGGTGGCGGTGGTGGTCAATGCACAGAACCCCCTGGAGGAGGTGACCCTGGACGAGGCCCGCGACATCTTTCGCGGCAGGACGCGCCACTGGCAGGAGCTGGGCACGACGCCGGGCCTGAACGAACCCATCGCCACCACGGCGCGCCTGCATTGCACCAAGCGCCCGGGGCACTGGACCCTGCTGCTGGCCAACGAGACATTGTTCAGCCCCACCCTGCGCGAGGTGGGGGTCATCCCGGACCTGGTGGCCAGGACGGCTCAGGAGCGTAACGCGGTCGCTCTGGAGACCCCGTACATGGTGCGCGAACACAGCGCCCCGGGTCAGGTGAAGCTGCTGCGCATCGACGGGCACGCGCCCACGGATATCGCGCACCTCGCCTCGGGCGGATACCCGGTGTACCGCACCTTCAACATGACCACCTGGAGCAATGATCCCGATCGGGACAGAACACTCGAACTGATCGCGCACCTGCGTGATTACATCGAGGCACATCACGAGCGCTTCCACATGGCGCCCGTCTCCCTGCTGCGCGAGGCAGGCTGGCAGTTCATCGGCGATGAACTGGTGGGCGAGCCGTCCGGTGCGGTGCTGGTGCAGCACCACCCGGAACATCACGACCACCACCACGGGCAGGAGTGATGTCTGCCCACATGTTCCGGCGGACGGCACTCACCCTGAAGATGCTGATTCTGACCGCCGCCCTCGGGGTGGCGGTCTGGCTGGTCTCGGACAGCCACCACACCCGTTCCCTGAAGGAGCTGTTCCACGAAAGGCTGGCTGAACGCTTCAGCCTGGAGGCCCAGGAACACCGCACGCGCTTCGACCGCCATGTGCGCATCCACACCCAGGCGGCAAAGATGCTGGCGGGCTCGCAGATGATGCTCGATTACCTCCACGGCGAGCCCTGGGAGGGGCGGGATGCACAATCCGTGCAGTACCACGTCGATCCGCCCGGCTGGATGCCGGCGCACTCCGTGCTGCGTCCGTTCGTGGTGCCGCGCTACGCCCTGTTACTGGATTCGGAGGGTCGGGTCCGGGAGCTGTATCACTGGGACCAGACTGTGCCCTCTCCCGACCTGCTCACGCCCTCCGCCCTGGTGCTGGCCCTGTCGCGGGGGCAGAGCTACCTGACGCGGCTCGAGGCGGGCCCCTACCTGCTGAGCTCCGAGCCGGTGATGCTGGGCGGCGAACTGGTGGCCATACTGATGCTGGCAGCGCCTATCGACAGCGGATTCCTGCGTGAATCCCAGGCGCTGGCAACGACACCCCATACGGTCGCGCTGCTGTCCGAGGGCGCCGACAGGATCCTGGTGAGCAGCGACCCGAACGCGGTGCCCGATGGCATCCGCCTGTCGGAGTTGAGCGATCTCTATCTGACCGTGGGCAAGGGATTCTTCGATTACGGCTCATCCGACCTGGTGATCCGGTTTGCCTCCTTCATCCCGCTGCAGGAGGTTTCGGACCTGACCCAGGCGGCGCTCGACCGCGCCCGTGAGCAGCGCATCATGATCACCGCCGCGTTCGGTGTGACCTTCATGCTGCTCATCTACCTGCTGACCCGCCGGGTGCGTGCCCTGACCCAACGGGTGGTGGAGTTTTCCAGTCACATGGCGGTCAAGCAGGACCGCACCGACAGCCGGGATGAACTGGATATACTGGAGGATCGCTTCAAGACCCTGACCAGCGCCATCATGCGCGAAACCGAGGCCCTGGAGTACCAGGCCTCTCACGATCCCCTGACCGACCTGCCCAATCGCAAACTGCTCAATGACCGACTGCAGAACGAGCTGCTGCGCAGCGGTTTCACCGGGGCGCCGCTGGTGCTCATGGTCAGCGACCTGGATCACTTCAAGGAGATCAACGACACCCTGGGCCACCACGTGGGTGACCTGGTCCTGCAGCAGGCGGCGGAACGCCTCTACAAGACCGTGCGCAAGGCGGACACGGTGGCCCGTCTGGGCGGGGACGAGTTCAGCATGCTGTTCCCGGATACCACCCTCGAGCAGGGGCTCAAGATCGCGCGCCAGATCGGCCGTGTCTTCGAGTCACCGTTCGCGGTGGAGGGCCACAACCTGAACGTGGGCATCAGCATCGGCATCGCCGAGTTTCCCGCCCATGGAGATGACGTCAACATCCTGATGCAACGAGCCGATGTGGCCATGTACGCGGCGAAGCAGAACGGCCTGACCTATGCCGTCTATGACCCGGGCAAGGACACCCACCATGTCAGCCGCCTGGAACTGCTCTCCGACCTGCGCAGGGCCATCGAGACAGGCAGTCTGGAATGCCACTACCAGTGCAAGCTGGACATCGAATCTGGCAGGGTGACGGGCGCGGAGGCGCTGCTGCGCTGGGATCACCCTGACCGTGGCATGATCCACCCGGACGAGTTGATCCCCCTGGCGGAAAAGACCGGACTGATACGCCCGCTGACAAACCTGGTGCTGAGAAAGGCGCTCCAGGAATGCGCCCGCTGGCGGGAGAGCGGCCTCGATCTGAGCGTGGCGGTCAATCTCTCGGCCCAGTGCCTGCGGGAGGATTCGCTGCTGGACACACTGCGCCGATGCCTCGACGAGTTCCGCCTGCCGGCATCGGCCTGTGTGCTGGAGCTCACCGAGAGTGACATGATGGCGGACCCCCTGCGTGCCAAGGAGATCCTCATGGAACTGGATGTCATCGGGGTGCGGATCTCCGTGGACGATTTCGGTACAGGCTATTCCTCGCTCGCTTACCTGAAGCAGCTGCCCATCAGCGAGATCAAGGTTGATCGCTCTTTTGTCAGGGAGATGCTCGAGGATGAGAACGACCTGGTGATCGTGCGTGCCATCGTTGACCTGGCCCACAACCTGGGCATCCGTGTCGTGGCCGAGGGAGTGCACTCCAGGGAGGTCCTGGACATGCTGGCGAGACTCAAGTGCAACGAGGCCCAGGGTTACTTCATCAGGAAGCCGGTTCCGGGTGACGAGTTGCTCACATGGCTGCAGTCGGAGGCGCGGTGATCGGCGGGGATTACAGCATCGGATGGGACGTGGGTGGCTGGAACTGCGAGCGCAACCGGGAGAGCCGGGATGCCCTTGTGATCCTGGATGCAGAGCGCAGACGCATCGGCACACCCTGGCGGGGAAATCTGCGCGCCACCATCAATGGGGCGGCCGGCATGCGGGGCTGGATCAGGGGCCTGTTCGCCCTGTGCGGTCTGCCCGCGCCGCCGGATCACAGCCGGGTCGTTCTGGCCATCGATACGCCACTGGGTTTCTCCGAGGCCTTCAAGGCGCTGGTGACCAGGTTCGAGGCCGCGCCGGGACCCGGGGCATCCCAGGACAATCCGTACCTGTACCGCGCCGCCGAACACTACCTGTTCGCGCGTGGCGTGAAGCCCCTGTCTCCCGTCAAGGACATGATCGGCAGTCAGGCCACCAAGGGCATGCATGTGCTGGCGCGGTTCGCGCCCCGGGTCGAGCGCTGCGGGGTCTGGACCCACGGGGCGGACTTCACCGTCATCGAGGCCTATCCGTCGCCCTGCAGGGCGTCGCCGCTGGTGCAGGGCTTGCTGGATGACTACGCCCCGAGAAACGGGCGCGATCCCTCGTTGCGGACCTGGCCGCCAGATCTGGATGACGGCGACAAGCGGGATGCCCTGGTCTGTGCATTGATCGGGCACCTGTTCACCCATCGGCCCGAGAGTCTGGCCCAGCCACCCGAGCGCATTCCTGCGTCGGAAGGGTGGATCTGGCTGCCGCAGGATGCACTGTCCCCTGTGGGCTCGCCTCATGATGAGCAGAAGGATTGACGGTGGTGAGGTTTTATTTCAGGGACGGGTTGCGACATCCGTCCTGTTGCTGCTGACGATGTTCCCTTCGCGGTCCACGTAGCAGTTGTACCGGAACACGGTCTCGGCGCCGCCGTCACCCAGGCTGCCGATCTCCACCCCCTCGACGTAGAAGCCATCCCGGGTGTCATGTACCGTGCCGGTGTGTCGCACCCGTGCGAAGCCGGGGTGATCCGCCGCGTTCAGGGCGGCACGGCGGCAGGTCTCGCCGGCGGCAAAGCGTTCGGGGGCGGCGAGCTTCTGAAACCACTGGTCAACCGCCGGGACCTGCTCCTTGAGGATGAACAGGCCGAACAGCACGAAGATGACGAGCGGCAGGTAGCGGCCGAGGCGGCGTTTGCCGGTCCTGCGGCGCGGCGGAAGGTCGGGGGCCGTTGGTTGCATGGGTGATCCTTGGAGGGCAGGGGCCTGTTCGGGGAGTGTATAGCGAACGCCCGTCGATGGCGCAGCCATCATCAGGCGGGGCCGGTTGCTCGGGGTGGGGCATCTGAGCGACCCTGTGATCTCTCGCCCCGGTGACCCTGAAACCATGAAGACCCGTTACGCCGATATCCCCGCCTACGACACCAAGGACGGCTCCGAGATCCGCGAGCTGATGCACCCGGATCACCACGGCAACCGCGCCCAGAGCCTGGCCGAGGCCATCGTGGCGCCTGGGGCGGAGACCCGCCTGCACCGGCACGGGAGGACCGAGGAGATCTACCACATCACCCGGGGCGAGGGGCTGATGCGCCTGGGGGATCAAACCTTTGCCGTCACCGTGGGCGACACGGTGTGCATCCCGCCCGGCACGCCCCACAACATCCGCAACACCGGCGAGACCCCGCTGCACATCCTGTGTGCCTGCTCGCCGGCGTACAGCCATGAGGAACGGAGTTGTTGTCGGGGTGAGTTAGGGAACCGCGACGCAAAGGCGCAAAGACGCGAAGGGACGCAAAGGTAAAAGCTGTATATAGCAGAAACCTTTAGGATTGGCGTGGCTGTGTGAGAGCCAGAGATTTTGCTTGCCTGAAGCCTTGGCCGGTCATATAAATTCCGCTGAATCACTGTGACCACCATGGCTGCCGAGGTCTGCGGACACCACGGTATGTGACATGGATGTTCCGGTCGGAAATATCCCATTCCACTGTGACGAGACCGCCTCTGTGAAAAGAAGAATAATTCAGCTGCTTCCGGGTATCCTGCTGCTCGCCCTGGGCTCCGTGCCGCTGGTGGCGCAGGTCAGCATTCCCTATCAATTCCAGTCCGGCGCGCCTGCCCGGGCGTCGGAGGTGAACGAGAATTTCGAGGCCCTGCGTGCCGCACTCAACATAGCGCTGAGCCAGATCAACGATCTGCGAGACGAACTGCGAAATGAACTTGCCCGTATCGGCGAGCTGGAAGAGGAGATCCAGGCACTGCGCGGCAGCAATGTGTTCGCCATGGCTGAGTACGTGGAGGTCATGCCGGACCCCCATGTATTGAACGGCACCACCATCCGTTTCTCGGGCGTGAACCTGCAGATCGTCAACGGTGAAGGCATCACGGAGAGCATCAACGGGCTTGGCAACATCATCGTCGGTTACAACGAGCCACATATGGTTGGTGAAACTGACAAGTCGGGCTCCCACAACTTCGTGGGCGGTAGTGGTAATGCCTATTCAAGCTTTGGGGGTCTGGTGGTTGGAGTCGACAATACGATCACAGCCCCTTATGCCAGTGTCAGCGGCGGATCCAGGAACACCGCATCCGGGGAACGGAGCAGCGTCAGCGGCGGATCCAGGAACACCGCATCCGGGGAATGGAGCAGCGTCAGCGGCGGATCCGACAACACCGCATTCGGGCAATGGAGCAGTGTGAGTGGCGGCGACTCAAATATGGCGTCTGGTGGAAATAGCAGCGTCAGCGGTGGATTCAGGAACACTGGATCCGGGGAATGGAGCAGTGTGAGTGGCGGACGCAGAAACACCGCATCTGGTGATTACAGCAGCATCCTTGGCGGTTCGTTTGTTGAGGTGGTTAACAGGGACGGGATTTCACCTCCCACTCCCTAGACCTGAGGACCGCGGTGATGATGCGCTATAAGGTCATTGCCGGCAGTTTCTTGGTCCTGCTGCTCTTCGCCTGCGGCAGCGACAGACCGGACCCCGCAAACGGTTCCAGCTGGGATCGGATGTACTGGGATCAGGGGCGCTGGGACTGAGCGGGTCGCGCCAGCACGGCGTGCTGAGGTGAAGTGATTCGTAGGTTGGGGTGAGCGCAGCGAAGCCCAACATGGAGAAGCCCATCACCGGTTCGTTGGGCTTCGCTGCGCTCACCCCAACCTACGCACCATCTCGCGAGTTTCCCTGATGACGTTACGTGCGTTCGCGTCATCGCGCCTTTGCGTCGCGGCTTTCCCCGGCCAGGATCGCCTTCGCCCTAGCCAGCAGTTCCGTCCCACCGTCGGGCAGTGAGCGCAGCGCACGTGACCAGTGGGGAAACAGGTTCGTTTCCTCGCGGCCTTCGTGCTTGGCCAGGGCGCCGGAGATTAGCGCGAAGTAGGGCGCCACTTCCCAGCCGGCGTCCACGCCCTCGTCGAACTGGCTTTCCAGCAGGGCCGTCTGTTCCAGGATCTCCTCGTGTTCGCGCAGCATCACCGAGGTGGGGTCCTGGCCAGACGGGTGCCGGGGCAGGTCGAGCAGCGGCACGATCAGTTCGTTCTCCACCTGGATGTGCCGGCGCAGTCCGGTGACGTAGGTGCGAAAATCCGGCTCGGCACCGGCCAGGTCCTCGGCGTTGACCTTGTGCAGGGCGCTGGCGAACAGGCGGTCGATGCGCAGGTGGTCGCGGGTGAGCAGGTCCACCAGGTCCACGGGCTCCACGTCTTCCCGGCGGCGCACGCTGAGCCGCCACAGGGGCGGGCCGGCGGCATCGGTCTGCCAGTGGATGCCGTGGCGCAGTTGCAGGCTCAACGCCTCCATGAGCATCTCCGGCGCCTGGTCGAGCAGCACCTCGAACAACTGGCCGGGACGCAGTTCCTTGAGGGTGTAATAGGCGCGGGTGTGGGCATGGCTGCCCAGGCCGCGCAGGTCCAGGCTGAAATCAGCCATGGCTCAGCGCCACGTCGCGACGCGATGCCATGGCACGACCCAGGCTGCGGAGTTCATCCGCGTTCAGCAGCCGCCGGGCCAGGGGCAGGACGTGTTCTTCCTCCAGGTCCAGATGGCGGCGGGTGCTGGCGATCCACTCGACGGCGCGGGGCATGGCGTCGTTGTCGCCTCTGATGACCGCCTCGAGCCGGGGGCGCAGTGTCGCCCAGCCCCGCTCGAGCCCCGGGTGCTCGGCGCTGAGCTGTTCCAGCCACAGGGGCAGGCGGGTGTCCCATTCAGCCCGGTCCCGGCAGCCGAGCAGCAGGGGGAACAGGTCGGTATCCTCGTCGGCATGGTGATGGGGCGCGGCCCGGTCGAAGTAGTTCAGGATGCGTTCCGCCGCGTGACGGGCATCCGGGTCCGCGCCACGCCGGCTCAGGTGCTCCGGCAGGCGTTCGAGGGTCTCCAGGCGTTCTAGGATGCGCTCGTGGCAGGCGTGCAGCATGCCGAGCGGATCGTCGAAGCCCGGGGCGGGCGGTTTGAAAAACGATTTCATCGTTGAAGTGTGGTACGGATTGATCTGATTGTCTTTGATTATCATCAATGTATTTAATATACATCTTATGTACTCTGGTGGTAGGCAACACCGGAGTCGGCCATGCACCCCCGCAATCGTCTGTTCATCCTCGCTGCCCTGATCTACAGCCTGCTGGGCGGGCTGGTGGGCCTGCTGTGGCTGGCCCATCCCGGCCTGATCCCGGGCAACGTGCCGCGCATCCACGGGCACCTGATGCTATTGGGCTTCATCACCATGATGATCTACGGGGTGGGGCTGCACGTGCTGCCGCGCTTCTCCGGGCGGCCGCTCTACTCGGAGCGCCTGGCCAACGTGCAGCTCTACGTGGCCAACCTGGGGTTGTGGATCATGGTGGCCGGCTGGCTGTTGTGGCATCACCCGACGGTGAGCGTGGGCGGCCTGCTGGCCTGGTCCGCCATGGGTCTGTTCGCCCTGAACATCGCACTCACCGTGCGGCACTACGGACCGAAGGGGGCCTGACATGGCGCATACCGAGTATCGCGGCTGCGAGCTGCCCGACGACCTCTTCTACGACCTGGACTATGTCTGGGTGCGCCCGGAGGGGGACGGCACCTTCACCCTGGGCATCACCGACCCGGCCCAGACCATGGCGGGCCGGGTGCAGTACTTCCGCTTTCGCGCCCCGGGCACCCACCGGGCGGCCGGCAAGCCGGTGGCGCGGCTGGAGTCGGGCAAGTGGGCCGGTGGCATCCCCACCCCCTTCGACGGGACCATCGTGCGCATCAACCCGGCCGTGGAGCAGGACCCCGGCCTGGTCAACGTGGCACCCTACACCGATGCCTGGGTGGTGGTGATGCGCCCGGACGATCCGGACAAGGCCCTGGAGCGCCTGCACACGGGCCCCGAGGCCATCGAGGCCCTCAAGCGCTGGGTGGACCGCTACGACATCCAGTGCATGCGTTGCGCCGATTGATCAGGCGCTGTAAAGCGAACCGCGAAGGGCGTGAAGGTCTGCGCGAAGGTCGCAAAGGTTTTGTATTCACCATGAATTTCTTCGCGCCCTTGGCGCTCCCTTTGCGCCCTTTGCGTTCCGGCTTTTGACTTTGAATTCATGCCAGAGCCCACCAAGGAGAAACCCATGAAAGTCGAACTGCTGGTCTCTGAATGGTGTGCCTCGTGCCACGACGCGGAGCGCGTCTGGCGCCAGGTGGCGGAGCAGAAGCAGATCGACTTCGCCGTGGTGGACATGGGCCAGCCGGAGGGCCGCGAACTGGCGACGCGGCTGCGCATCCGTTCCATCCCCGCCGTGGTGGTGGACGGCGAGCTGCGCCATATCGGTCTGCTGGACCTGTCGGCCGCCACCGCCCTGGTGGCCAGTGCGCCTGCCCGGTTGAACGTGCGGGTGCAGCACGTGGGCCTGGGGCTCTCGCCCAGCAGCCGGGCGGCAATCCTGGGGGCGCTGGGCTGGCTGCTGGTGGCGGGTGCGTCCCTGCCCCTGGGCGGCCTGTTGCCCGACGTGGGCACCCGGCCGGTGATGCTGCACGCCTTCAACCTGGGTTTCCTGGTGCTGCTGATCATGGGTCTGGGCGAACACATGCTGCCCCGTTTCACCGGCAAGCCCATCCGGGGCGGCTGGCTGTTGGCCTGGCTGCCCCAGGGGCTGGTGCACGTCGGGGTGATCGGGCTGGTGCTGGGCTGGTACGCGGGGATCGCGATGCTGGCCATTGCGGGGGCGCTGGCGGCGACCCTGGCTTTCGGATTGTTCACGGTGCGGGTGATACCGGTGTTGAGATAATTCAACGTTCAAGATTCAAAATTCAAAGGCACAAGCACTTCCTTTGAATTTTGAACGTTGAATTTTGAATTCTTCCTGCCCACACTGGGCTGGCCCCGAAGGGCGAGACACAACAACGACACAACAAGGAAACCCCCATGTCCCAGGTACAGGAATCACCCATGCAGGAAGCGCCGGCCGAGCAGCTCAAGAGCGGCCCGGTGATGATCATCTACGTGCTCTATTTCGTGGGCTTCTTCATCGGCCTGACCGCCCTGGTGGGCGTGATCATGGCGCACATGAAGCGCGGCGAGGCGGATGCCGCCGCACAGAGCCACTACCAGTACCAGATCCGCACCTTCTGGATCGGCCTGATCTACATGATCGTGGGCGTGCTCACCGCCATGCTGATCATCGGCTACCTGATCCTGCTGTGGTGGTTCGTCTGGACCCTGGTCCGCTGCATCAAGGGCGTGCTGCGCGCCCTGGACAACAAACCGATGGAGAATCCGGAGACCCTGTTGTGGTGATAGCGGGCCCGTGCTGACGGGATCGGGTTCGACACAAGGGGGCTGCTGGTAAGCAGCCCCCTTGTTGTTTTACCTTCGACCTCTGTCTCGGCAGGTATCCATTCTCAACCGAAAAGCGCATTGACCATGGAAGCAGAAGTCAGGGAAATACGTGAACACATGGGGCGGTTTCCGCCTTTCGACACCCTGAGTGATGAGCTGCTGGACGAAGTGGCCGCCTCGGTGGAGATCGCCTATCACAAGGCGGGGTCGAGCATCTTCGCCCATGGCGATGCCATCCATGCCTTGCCCTACATCCGCAGTGGCGCGGTGGAGGTCTACCGGCACAGCGGCGAACTGTACAACCGTCTCGGCGAGGGGGACATCTTCGGCCAGTTCGGTCTGCTGCGTAACCGGCGGGTGCGCTTCCCGGTCAAGGCCATCGAAGATACCTTGCTCTACCTGATCCCGGAGGCGGTGTTCGATCGCCTCTGCAACGAGGACGATCAATTTGCCGATTTCGTAGAGCTTTCCGGGTCTCGGCTGCAGAGCACCGTGGAGCAGACGGCACGCAGCAATGACCTGATGGTGACACGGGTGCGCCGTCTGATCTCACGCCTGCCGGTGATGATCCATGAGTCCGCCACCGTCCAGGAGGCGGCACGTCTGATGACAGAGCAGGATGTTTCGTCCGTGCTGCTCATCGCACCCGCGATTAGTGATGATTCAGAACGGGTGTTCGCCGATGCGGAAGGACGTCACTGGCAGTTGGCCGGCATGGTGACCGACAAGGATCTGAGGGAACGCATCGTCGCCCGGGGTGCGCCGCCGGATACGCCGCTCAGCGCCATCAGCCACGGGCAGCTGATCACCATCCAATCCGACGAGTCGGTCTACGAGGCCATGCTCGCCATGTTGCGCAACAACATCCAGCGACTGCCCGTATTGCACCGGCGGCGCCCCGTGGGCGTGGTGCACCTGGCGGACATCGTGCGTTACGAGACCAACAGCAGCGCCTACCTGGTCAGCAATATTTTCAATCGGACCTCGGTGAAGGGGCTGGCGCGCCTGGTGCCGGATATCCGCGCTGCGTTCGTGCGCCTGGTGGACGAGGGCGCCACATCACAGATGATCGGCAACGCCATGTCCACCATCGGGCGCAGCCTGATGCGCCGCCTGGTGGAGTTGGCCGAGGAAGAGCTGGGTCCGCCACCGGTGCCCTACTGTTTCATGGTGCACGGCTCTCTGGCACGCAATGACCAGTCGGTCACCACGGACCAGGACAATGCCCTGGTGCTGCATGACGACTTCGACCCGAAGCGCCATGACGGTTACTTCAAGGCCCTGGCGCAAAGGGTCAGCGACGGGCTGGATGCCTGCGCTTACCCCTATTGCAAGGGCGGCATCATGGCTACAAATGACCCCTGGCGTCAGCCCCTGTCGCAGTGGAAGCGCTACTTCGAGGAATGGATCGCGCAACCCGATCCGCAGCGGTTGCTGCACAGCTCCATCTTCTTTGATCTGGATGCCGTGTACGGCGAGGAGCGCTTCGTGGAGGTCCTGCAGGAGCTGATCTCGACCCGGGCCCGGCAGAGCCCGAAGTTCCTTGCCGCCCTGGCGCGCAACGCCTTGAGCCGCACGCCGCCACTGGGCCTGTTCCGTACCTTCGTGCTGGAGCAGGACGGCAAACAGAACAACACCATCAACATCAAACGTCGCGGTGTGGCGCCCATGAACGATGTGATCCGGGTCCATGCCCTGGCCGCCGGCTCACGCAGGCAGAATGCCTTCGAACGACTGGATGATATCGATCAGGCCGGCCTGTTGCCCGCGGGACAAACGGACAAGCTGCGCTATGCCCTGGAGTTCATGTCCATCATGCGTCTGCGACACCAGGCCTATGAGGTCAAGCACGACCAGCCTGCCGACAACGCCATCGATCCTGAGCGGGTATCTCCCCTGGAGCGGCACAATCTGAAGGAGGCCTTCCAGGTGCTGAGCAATGCTCAGAAGTTCCTGCGCTTTCGTTACCCCAGCCCGACCCGCTGACACCATGTCCGGCGAGACAGGCAATGGGCAGGACCTGCCCACCTGGCAGGAATACTTCTCCCGGCAGAGCCAGGCCTGCCGGGATCCTGCGCTGCGCCGTTTCTATGCCGCCGGGCTGCCGTCCGAGGAGACACCCATTGGCGAGGTGCCCCTGGCGGCCCTGGACCTGGAGACCACGGGCATGGACGCCGAGCGGGATGTGATCGTGAGTATCGGCATCGTGCCCTTCGATCTGCGCCGCATTCGACCCGCAGAGGGGTATTACTGGGTCGTGAAGCCACCACGTCCCCTCTCGGAGGCCTCCATCAAGTTTCATCGCATCACTCATTCGGAGGTTGCCGCTGCGCCGGATCTGGACGCCGTGCTCGATGAAGTCCTGGCAGCGCTTGCGGGCCGCGTGGTGGTGGTGCATTACCGGGCGATCGAGCGGCCGTTCATGGACGCCGCCGTGATGCGGCGCCGGGGAGAGCGCTGTTTGTTCCCCGTCATCGACACCATGTCTCTGGAGGCCCGGCAGCAGCGCGGTGGGCTCATGCAACGCATCAAGGGCTTTTTCGGGGTCCGACCGCCTTCCATTCGTCTGGCCGACAGTCGCGCCCGCTATGGGTTGCCCGCCTATTCATCCCATCACGCCAAGGTGGATGCCATGGCCACGGCAGAACTGTTCCTGGCCCAGGTGGCCAGGCACTACGGCCCGGACAGCCCTTTATCGAAGCTTTGGGTTTAACCCGTATAGGACACCGGCGGGAACAGACAGCCATGCTGAGCTTGCCGGACGTTTCAACGTATTCCACGCATATTTCAGCCTGTTGCGCGCCCGCCGGTGTCCGAGCGGTGAGATATGCGGGGTAGTGTGGAGATATCGGATAAAAGAAAGGCGGCCGAAGCCGCCTTTCCGGGAAGCCCCAGAGCCCGGGTCAGCTAGGCCTGGGCTCCGACATCAATCCCTTGACGATGGCGAAACACCCCACCAGCAGGACCAGGGTGAAGGGCAGGCCCGCGGAGACCGCCACCGCCTGCAGGGCGGCCAGGCCGCCGCCCAGCAGCAGGGCGATGGCGATGGCCCCCTCGATCACGCCCCAGAATACGCGCTGGGGTTTGGGTGCGTCGATCTTGCCGCCGGCGGTGATGGTGTCGATCACCAGGGAGCCGGAGTCCGAGGAGGTGATGAAGAACACCAGCACCAGGATGATGGCGACAAAGGAGGTGATCTCGGCGAGGGGAAGTTGACTTAGCACCATGAACAGCTGCAGCGGCAGGTCTGCGGAGGCGGCGGCCTCGAAGCCCTGCTGGAGCTGACGGATGGCGGTCCCGCCGAAGGCCGTCATCCAGAACACGGACACGGCGGAAGGGATCAGCAGCACCGAGATCAGGAACTCCCTCACCGTGCGGCCGCGGCTCACGCGGGCGATGAACATGCCCACGAAGGGTGACCAGCTGATCCACCAGGCCCAGTAGAAGGTGGTCCAGCCCTGGCTGAAGTTGGCGTCGTCACGGGCAAAGGGATTGGACAGGAACGGCAGTTCCATCAGGTAGCTGCCCAGGTTGCTGATGAAGCCGGTGGCGATCAGCAGGGTGGGTCCGAAGATCACCACGAACATCAGCAGCAGGAAGGCCAGCACCATGTTGATCTCGGACAGGCGCTTCACGCCCTTGTCCACGCCGGCCACGATGGAGATCACCGCCACGGCGGTGATGCCGGTGATCAGCAGCACCAGTGTGATGTTGCCGCCGTCGATGCCGAACAGGTGTTCCAGTCCGGCGGATGCCTGCTGCGCGCCGATACCCAGTGACGTGGCCAGGCCGAACAGGGTGGCGAACACCGCGAGGATGTCGATGACGTGCCCCGGCCACCCCCAGATCCGCTCGCCCAGCAGGGGGTAGAAGATCGAGCGGATGGTCAGGGGCAGCCCCTTGTTGTAGGCGAAGATGGCCAGGGACAGGGCCACGATGGCGTAGATCGCCCAGGGATGCAGGCCCCAGTGGAAGATGGTCGCGGCCATGCCGAGACGCGCGGCCGCCGCTGGATCGCCCGCGGCTGCGCCCAGGGGCGCCCAGTCGGTGCGGATGCCGTCCTCGCCGACGCTGGTCCCGCCCAGGGCGGTGCCGTAATGGGACAGGGGTTCGGACACGCCGAAGAACATCAGGCCAATGCCCATGCCCGCGGCAAACAGCATGGAGAACCACGACAACCGCGAGAAGTCCGGTGTCGCCTTGTCACCGCCGATACGAATGCGCCCCAGGGGCGAGATGATCAGAAACAGACACAGCAGCACAAAGATGTTGGCCGACAGCAGCATGAACCAGGTCATGTTGCTGTTGATCCAGTTCTTCATGCCGTCGAAGACGGCGGTGGCCTGCTCGGGCAGGGCCAGGGTAAGCACCACGAAGGCGATGATCACCAGGGCGGAGATGGCGAAAACCGCGCCGTGGATATCGATGTTCACGCCCAGCGGACTGGCCTGGTAGTTGTCCTGGCCGATCTGGTAATCGGTGTCGATCAGGTTGGCGGCACCCTCCGGTGCGGGCACGCCGACAGACTGGTTCGGATTCTCCGGGGATTTGTCAGTTTTGTTGTCCACGAGAGGCTCCCTTGAGTTGGATTGGGTCAGGCATTACGCGTCCGGGCGGACGAGGAAGATGGATGCCCGGGTGTGTGAAGCAACCTTGCTGCCGTTGGCGGGCATCACGGCGTCCAGGTGCTTGGGCAGGTGGGTCGCCATCACCACCAGGTCGGCGCCGGTGTCCTCGATGGCCTTGACCAGGATGTTGTCCAGATCGGTCACCGGGTCGTGGCTGTTGTAGACGCGGACGTCGGGAACATGTCCGTTGTCCGGGGCATGCCCGTCCGCGAAGGTCTTGAGCTTCTGCTCATATTCCTCCGGAGTTCGAGCCACGGAACTGGGTTGCGAGGTGGTGACGCCGACGTAACACAGTTCGGCCTGGTAATGCCGTGCCAGGTCAGCAGCGACGGTGAGTGATTTCTCCAGCGCATCCAGGTGCGCAAGATCCACCGGTACCATGATCTTATTGAACATGAACGGGGCTCCTCTTCCGGTTCAGAGATGGTGGGCGTTTGCGCGAAGCGGGGCGCAGGCGGGCAAGGGCATTGTCATGGCTTCACCCTCGCCCCTCCTCACGCAGGAGATCAGAAGTCGTAGCGCACGCCCGCGGCAAGCACCTGTCCGCCGCTGGCGGCCCAGGCGGTTTCATTGAGGCCACCGCGCTTTTCGGTGATGGCGGCGGTCTCTTCCTCGTAGTAGTACTCAGCGAATAATTTCAGCTGGTCGTTGAGCTGGTGGTCCACCCCCAGATGCACGATGCCCTCGCCGTAGTTGTCCACGTTGGCCAGCATGAGCTTGAAGGTGTTCTTGCCCAGGGTGTAACCGGCGTAGAGGTTCACGGCGCTGTCGCCATCTGCACCGTAGCCGCTGTCGATGTCGCTGTCATGGACCTCGTACTTGGCGCCGATGTAGAGGTCGCCGATGGTGTGCATGAGAGATACACCCCAGATGCGTGAATTGGAATCTCCCCCCCAATCGTCGAGGCCCGCGGCGAGGGTGGTGTCGCCGAAGCTGTAGCTGGCGGTGAGCTGGTAGCGGTCATCACCGTCGGCGCCATTGCTGTCGCTCCAGGCAGCGGCTACCGAGAAGCCGCCGAAGCTCGGGCTGTAGTAGGCGATGGTATCGCCCAGGCGGAAGCTGGTGAAGGTGGCAAAGCCGCTGTAGTACGTGCTGAACATATCCACCGGGTAGGCGATGGCGTTGTAGTAGGGCATCCACATCTGCCCGTAGGCGAAGGTGCCGAAATCACCGCGCAGACCGATCTGGCCGACACGGATGTCCAGGTCCTGATCCCAGGGGTCCTGTACCGCCTTGTTGGCCAGGTCCAGGGGCAGTTCCAGCTGACCGAACAGTTCCACGTTCTCGCTCAGCGCGTAGTCGGCGTTGAAGCCGATCCGGGAGTAGGCGTCGCGCACGCCAGTGTAGGAATCCAGCGCCGAGGTGTCGTCGGGCTGTACGGATTCCGCGTGTACCCGGGCAGAACCGTAGAAGTCGAAGTTGATGTCATCGGCGTTGGCGGCCATGGGCGCGGCGAGGGCCAGGACCGCGGTACCGGCAATCAGGGCATTGTTATGCTTCACAGGCATGTCCTCATCGACAGAAACAAGGAATCAAAGAAAAACCACATTGACGAGTCTGCGCGGGTCCAAAACGGGTCTTGTGTTTATGGCCGCCACGGGGCGGATATGTTTTTATGCAAGGCCATTGGGAGTGGCCCTGTAGGCGGGATTGTCACGGCGGGTGCCGATAACCCCGGTGGAATCCGACCGGGTCGGAGCGACTTGGAAAACCAGAGGTCAAAGGTGGCTGCGCCCTGTTTAGGGGCATTCACCGGTGTATGAGTGATGTTTCGTTAAGACTATAACGACGCACTTGTGGGGGTCAAAAAGTCCGCGGCTGACACCGGCTTTGGTGGGCGGTCTGGACCGCCCGAACGGTCCGGACTCGACTTGTTGAAACGAGGCTTACAGCGGCCGTTCGTTCTGCGGCGGCATCTGCAGGTGAAAGCCCCGCTCGCGCAGGCTGGCGAGCACGGACTCGGGGTCTTCCTGGGCCAGGGTTCGCTCCGGGGTGAGTTCGAATTCCAGGGTAAATTCCGGTGTGCCGAACACCTGCTTGAGCGGCGCGGGAATGACCTCGAAGTCGTCCTTCCTGGCCAGGTAGATGTAGGTGTCCGGCTTGCGGCGGCTTTTGTAGACGTAGACCTGCATGATGCTGCGTGCTTCCTGAGTGTCGTGTGGCTTACCAGTCCAGCGGCGGCTGTTCCTCGGCCGGCGGCGGGGTGTCGCTGTCGGGCGGGGCGAAGATGATGTCCGGTTCGCCCTCGGGTGTCGGCTCCGGCTCGGGTTCGGGGATGCGCGGCCGGGCGCCCGCCACGTCCCAGACCTCGATGGATTGCAGGTCGCGGATGCGGTATTCGAAGCTGATGGTGCCCTGGGCGGTGCGCTGGGACAGGAACAGGGTCGGGCCGGTCACGCTGGTGAGCAGGCCTTCGCGGGTGGCGCCGGGGCTGATGGTCAGGCGCATGTGTTCGCCCACCAGACGGGTCAGTTCCTCCCGATGCGCCTCGCGCCAGGCCCGGCTGACTGCCGGGGCCCGCTCAACGCGGAAACTGCCGGCGGGGGGCAGGGGCTGGATGTCCACGGGGGCGTAGGGGTTGTCCTCCACCATCACCAGGGGCTGGCCGGTCTCGGCCTCGATGCGCCGCACCAGCTCCTCGTTGGGGACTTCCACCTCCCAGAAGCGCTGCACCGGCATGGGGATGTCGACCTCGATCCCCACCTTCGCCAGCTGGCGTTCCAGGGTCTGTTCGGCGCCGCCGTAGAGGGTGACGGCAGTGACCATCAGGCCGAGGATGCTGAGGATGAAGCCGAAGCGCGCCTTGCGCCAGTAGAGCACCACGAAGGCCAGGGAGACCACGGGGATCAGGGTGATGACGCCCCAGGCGAATTCCCGGTGAAAGCCGGCGCGCACCACCAGCAGATAGCCCAGCAGGATACCCCCGAGCCCCACCAGCAGTGCCGTGTCCATGATGCCCATGTGCGCCCTCCCCGTGTCGCGACAGGCTTGAGTATACCCGCGAAGGAGGGCGGATCACTCCTCCAGGTAGGTATATCCCGACAGACCGTGCTCCAGTTCCGCCAGGATGCGCCGGCCCCGGTCCTGGTCGAGCCCCGCGGCAGCCACCTTCTGGCGGTAGGCGACGGCCAGGGACTCGGGGTCGAAGTGCACGTAGCGCAGCAGTTCGTCCACGGTATCGCCCCGTTCCGGATGTTCCAGCCGGTAGCCGCCGTCGGCCTCCAGGGCCACGTTGATGGAGTCGGTGTCGCCGAACAGGTTGTGCAGGTCGCCCAGGATCTCCTGGTAGGCGCCCACCAGGAAGATGCCCAGCAGGTAGGGTTCGCCTTCGCGCAGCGGGTGCAGGGGCAGGCTGGTGTCGGTGCCGCCGGCCTCCACGTAGCGGTCCACGTGGCCGTCGGAGTCGCAGGTCAGGTCCTGCAGTACAGCGCGCTGGCCGGGGGCCTCATCCAGGCGGTGCAGGGGCATGATGGGAAAGATCTGGTCGATGGCCCAGACGTCCGGGATGGACTGGAACACGGAGAAGTTGCAGAAGTACTTGTCCGCCAGCTTCTCGGTGATCTCGTGACGGATCTCCGCCGGCAGGCGCAGGGAGGCATCGCCCACCAGCCGGCGGCAGGTGGCCGCGTACAGGGTCTCGGCCCGGGCCCGCTGGGCCAGGTCCAGCACCCCGTGGGTGTACATGGCCTGGGCCTCGGAAAGCCAATGGGCCATGTCGTGGTAGACCTCGGTGGGGGCGACACCCTCGGCGTTCTCGTAGAGCTGCCACATGTCCTGCAGGATCAGGGGCTCGTCCCCGGCGGGCGGCGAGAGGTCGCCCTGCTCGGGGGCGCGCTCGGTGTCGATGACGTTGGTCACCAGCACCGCGTGGTGGGCGGTGAGCGCGCGGCCGGACTCGGTGAAGATCTGCGGGTGGGGCAGGTCGTACTCGCGGCAGGTGTTCATGATGCCGCGCACGATGTTGTTGGCGTACTCCTGCAGGCTGTAGTTCATGGAGCAGTCGTTGCGCGAGCGGCTGCCCTCGTAGTCCACCCCCAGGCCGCCGCCGGCATCCACCACCTGGATGTCCGCGCCCAGGCGGCGCAGCTCGGCGTAGAAGCGCCCGGCCTCGCCCATGCCCGCCTGGATGTCGCGGATGTTGGCGATCTGGGAGCCCATGTGAAAGTGCAGCAGCTGCATGCAGTCCAGCATGTCGGCATCCCGCAGGCGCTCCAGGAGCTTGAGGGACTGGCTGGCGGAGAGCCCGAACTTGGCCTTCTCGCCGCCGGTGTTCTGCCACTTGCCCTTGCCGATGGAGGCCAGGCGCACGCGCATGCCCAGCATGGGGCGCACGCCCAGATCCCGGGCCGCCTCCATGACGCCGTCCAGCTCCGAGGGCTTCTCGATGACGATGTAGACCCGGTGGCCCAGCAGCCGGCCGATCAGGGCCAGGCGCAGGTACTCCCGGTCCTTGTAGCCATTGCACACGATCACGCCGCCGGGGCGCGAGAGTGCCAGCACCGCCATCAGCTCCGGCTTGCTGCCCGCCTCCAGGCCCACCCGGTCGCCGCCGGCCTCGAGGATCTGCTCCACCACGGAGCGCTGCTGGTTCACCTTGATGGGGTAGACGGCGGTGTAGTTGCCGGTAAAGCCGGTCTCGGCCCGTGCGTTGTCGAAGGCCTGACGCAGGCGGTGCACCCGGTCGGTGAGGATGTCCTGGAAGCGGATCAGCACCGGCAGGCTTGACTGGCCGGATTCCCGCAGGGACTGGGCCAGTTCAAAGAGGTCCACCCCCGGGTGCTCGGGCCGCTCCGGCACCCGCAGGCACACCCGGCCCCGGTCGTTGATATGGAAGTAGCCGCCGTTCCAGTTGCCGATGTTGTAGAGGGCGCGGGCTTGGTCCAGGGTCCAGGCGGTCATGGGCGTTCCTGTGGATTACGAGGGATGTCCGGCGGATGGTCGGACATGGACATGAAGTTTGCTTGCTTTATCATACTGCCTCCACCCATCCCGTTGGGAGCCCGACCCCATGTCACTGGACAACACCTGGTTCACCGAGATCCATCAGGACACGGCCTTCTCGCTGCGCATGAAGGAAAAGCTGCACGAGGAACAGACGCCGTTCCAGAAGATCGAGATCTACGAGACCGAGGGCTTCGGCACCCTGATGGTGATCGACGGCTGCGTGATGCTCACCGACCGGGACAACTTCATCTACCACGAGATGATGTCCCACCCGGTGTTGTATTCCCATTCTGATCCCAAGAACGTGCTGATCATCGGCGGCGGCGACTGCGGCACCCTGCGCGAGGTGCTCAAGCACCCCGAGGTGAAGTCCGCCACCCAGGTGGACATCGACGAGCGGGTAACCCGCCTCGCAGAAAAATATTTCCCGGAGCTGTGCGATTCCAACGACGATCCGCGGGCGAAGCTCCTGTTCGACGATGGCATCAAGTACGTGCAGGACGCAGCACCCGGCTCGCTTGACGTGATCATCATCGACAGCACCGATCCGGTGGGCCCGGCGGAAGGCCTGTTCTCCACCGCCTTCTACAGGGACTGCATCAAGGCCCTGGGCCCCGGCGGCCTGCTGGTACAGCAGAGCGAGTCGCCCCTGCTGCACACCGATTCCATCATCAAGCCCATGCACGACAGCCTGCGTGCCGCCGGTTTCCTGGACACCCTCGCCCTGCACTTCCCCCAGTGCAGCTACCCCTCCGGCTGGTGGACCGCCACCATGGCCTGCAAGGACATGCCCGTGACCTTCCTGCGCGAAGCGCAGGCGGAAGACAAGCCCTTCGAGACCCACTACTACAACGCCGCCATCCAGCGCGCCGCCATTGCCTGCCCGGAGTTCTTCCGCAAGAAGCTGTACGGGTAAGGTTCAAGGGATTGCCGCAGAGGCGCGGAGAAAATCTTTTTTGACAGGATTTACATGATTAACGGGATTTGAAAAAGCCGGCCTGACCGGTGTTGGTATTACATCATGTCAATCATGTTAATCCTGTCCGATCCTTTCAGTTCTCCGCGCCTCCGCGTCTCTGCGGCAGACGTTCATATCCTTACTTCCCCCGCCCCGGCTTGAGGCGATCCAGCCGCAGCCGCTGACGGTCGTCGAACAGCCGCTTCGAGCCGAGCCAGACCGCGCCCAGGGTGCCGAAGCCGGTGCCGGCGGTGATCAGGAACATGATCAGGATCTGGTATTTCACCGCCTCCATGGGCGGGGTGCCGGCCAGGATCTGGCCGGTCATCATGCCGGGCAGGCTGACGATGCCCGCCGCGGCCATGGCGTTGATGATGGGCATCAGGCCGCTGCGCGCCGCGTCGCGGCGGATCTGGCCGATGGATTCACTCCAGCCATGTCCCATCATGAGACGCGCCTCGATCACCCGGCGCTGCTGCCAGGCGGTCTGGGTGAGGCGATCCAAGCCTAAGGCGATCCCGGTCATGGTGTTGCCCAGCAGCATGCCCAGTAGCGGGATGGCGTACTGGGGTTCCCACCAGGGGCTCGGGCCGATCATGGTGGTGAGCGCCAGTACCGTGACCGCGAAGGCGGAGACGAACATGGCCGAGGTGCCGATGCCGTAGCCCCACCATCCGGAGAAGCGCCGGCCCTGACGGGCCATCACCTCATAGCCGGCCACGGAAAGCATGATCAGCGCGAGGCCCGCCACCCAGTAGAGCTGGGCGTTCTCGAACAGGGTCTTGAGCACCAGGCCGATGAGCAGCAGCTGAATGACGGTGCGTGCGCCGGAGATCAGCAGGCTGCGGGACAGGCCCATGCCGATGCGCGCGGTCAGCGCGGCCAGCGCCACCACCAGGGCAGCGGCGAGGGACAGGTCCCAGGGCGAGAGGGCGATCACGTTCATGGCGTATCTTCCCGCATGCGGCCCGCCTCCATGACCAGGGAGCGCCCGCCCAGACGCTGGCGCTGGATCGGGTCGTGGCTGACCCACAGGGCGCAGGCACCGTGGTCGGAGACGTACTCGCGCACCATGCGCTCCACCTTGCGGCTGTTGGCGGGGTCTAGATTGGCGGTGGGTTCGTCCAGCAGCAGCACCCGGGGCCGGTTCTCCAGCAGTCGGATCAGCGCCAGGCGCTGGCGCTCGCCGCTGGAGAGCCGCTCCACCTCCCAGTTGCGCACCTCCGGCTCGAAGCCCAGGGCCTTGAGCCGGCTGTCGTCGCAGTCCGTGCTGAAATGCAGGCCCACTCGTTCCTCCCACCACAGGGGTTCGGCCGCCAGGTAGGCCACCTGGCGGCGCCAGTCGGTGGGCGCGATGCGGGCGCGCTCGATGCCGTCCAGGATCACCTCGCCTTCATTGGGATCGAGATCGGCCAGGGCGCGCAGCAGCAGGGTCTTGCCGGCGCCGGATTCGCCGGAGAGCCGGCAGATCTCGCCGGCCAGCAAGCGGAAGTCCACCGGGCCCACGTGGGCGGTGCGCAGGCCGCGGACCTCGAGCACGGTCTGGGAAGCGGGCAGGTTGTCCAAGTTCGGTCTCGTTGATTGCCAGTGCGCGCATCATACCGCACACGGGGCAGTTTTCTTTTTCTCTTGTACTCAAGCCCTGTTCGCCTGCGCAAAAAAAAACGGGCGCCGAAGCGCCCGTCAAGGTTAACCAACTTGTGTGAGAGTTGGCCGGGGGAGTTACTTGTTGGTGAACTCCGGGTAGGCCTCGAGGCCGCACTCGGACTGGTCCACACCCTCGTATTCCTCTTCCGCGCTGATGCGGATACCCATCAGGGCCTTGAGGATGCCCCAGACGATCAGGCTGGCGATGAAGACGAAGGCGAAGATGGCCACGATACCGATCAGCTGGGTCACGAAGCTGGCATCCGGGTTGGACAGCAGCACCGCGAACACGCCCCAGATACCGGCCGTGCCGTGCACGGAGATGGCACCGACGGGGTCGTCGATCTTCAGCTTGTCCAGACCGATGATGGAGAACACCACGATCACGCCACCGATGGCGCCGATGATGGTGGCCAGCAGCGGGCTGGGCATCAGGGGCTCGGCGGTGATGGAGACCAGGCCGGCCAGGGCGCCGTTCAGGCCCATGGTCAGATCGGTCTTGCCGTACATCAGGCGGGTGGTGATCAGGGCGGCCATCACGCCACCGGCAGCGGCCAGGTTGGTGTTGGTGAACACCTGGGCCACGGCGTTGGCGGACTCGATGTCGGAGACCTTGAGCTCGGAACCGCCGTTGAAGCCGAACCAGCCCATCCACAGGATGAAGGTACCCAGGGTGGCCAGCGGCAGGTTGGAGCCAGGGATGGCGTTCACCTCGCCGTTGGGGCCGTACTTGCCCTTACGAGCGCCGAGCAGCAGCACGCCGGCCAGGGCCGCGACCGCACCGGTCATGTGCACGATGCCGGAACCGGCGTAGTCGGAGTAGCCGATCTCGGACAGCCAGCCGCCGCCCCAGCTCCAGAAGCCCTGCATCGGGTAGATGATGCCGGTCATGAACACCGCGAAGGCCAGGAAGGCCCACAGCTTCATGCGCTCGGCCACGGCGCCGGAGACGATGGACATGGCGGTGGCCACGAACACCACCTGGAAGAAGAAGTCGGACATGTTGGAGTAGTAGATATCACCACCACTGCCCATCACGTCTTCCACGGAGTTGTCACCACCGATGAAGAAGCTCAGACCGGGGATGACGGAGTTGAGGCCATCGCCGTACATGATGTTGTAACCGATGAACATGTACATGATGCAGGCCAGGGAATACAGGGAGATGTTCTTGATCAGGATCTCCACCGTGCTCTTGGTGCGGACCAGGCCGGCCTCCAGCATGGAGAAACCTGCGGCCATCCACATGACCAGCGCGCCGGATACCAGGAAGTAGAAGGTATCCAGTGCGTAGGCGACTTCAATGACTTGACTTTCCACTTGTGCGTCCTCCGCTAACGGTTGTCAGCTTGGTGTTATTTACAGAGCGTCGGTGCCGGACTCGCCGGTACGGATGCGGATGGCCTGTTCCAGCGGGAAGACGAAGATCTTGCCGTCACCGATCTTGCCGGTGTTGGCCGACTTGGTGATGGCCTCGATGACCTGGTCCACCATGCCGTCGTCCACGGCCACTTCGAGCTTCACCTTGGGCAGGAAATCCACCACGTACTCGGCGCCCCGATACAGTTCCGTATGACCCTTCTGCCGGCCGAAGCCCTTGACCTCCGTGACGGTGATGCCCTGAACCCCAATCTCGGAGAGGGACTCACGCACATCGTCGAGCTTGAACGGCTTGATGATTGCAGTGACTAGTTTCATTGCGTTTGCTCCTGAGCGTTGCTCAACCAACGGGGTTGTTCCCCCTCGGGGTGTGACAAAGCAAGGGGTGTGCCACCGGTCACAAAAGCCCTGAAAGCCCGTTCGGACGGGCTTTGCGCGGGCTGCCAGTGTCCGGGCCGGCAGGTTTTCGGGCAGCGCATGCACCATGTTGGTGCCTGTGACCCAAGGTGGGGCGCGTGCTTGGGGCATCCGGCAGTTGAACGAGGCGGTCCGGGGCGTGGCATGCCCCGGGATCGCGCACGATGCGACTGATTCAGGCCTGCCGCACCAGGGACAGGTAGAGTTCCGGCAGCCTGCGCGGCAGCTGGGAGAGCGTCCTCACCCCCGAGACGTGATGCGCGCCGAAGATCCAGGCCGCCCGGGCATCGTCCCGGGGCTCCAGGTTCAGGCAATGCACCGCCAGCCCGCGGGCACGCTGGTCGCGCACCGCCTCGCGGGCATCGTGGGTGAGGTGCTCGGGGTCGTGCACGTCGATGTCCGAGGGTTCGCCATCGGAGATGACCAGCAGCAGGGGGTGTTCGGCGCCCAGCCCCGCGAGCCGGTCGCCGGCATGGCGCAGGGCCGCGCCGAGGCGTGTGGATCCGGCCACCTGCAGCGCAGCCAGGCGCCCCCGGGACAGGGCATCGTGGGGCCGGTCGAAATCCTTGAAGCGCCGATAGTTCACCCGGTGGCGCGTATCGGACTGGAAGCCGTGGATGGCGAAGCGGTGACCCGCCAGGTGCAGGGTCTCGGCCAGCAGCAGGGCCGCGTCCCGGGCCAGTTCAAACAAGGGCGTTCCGGCGGTGGTGACGGGGCGGGCCAGGGACACGGACAGGTCCAGCAGCACCAGCACCGTGGGACCATGTCCCTCGCCGTTGACGCGGCGGTGGTAGACGCGGGGGTCGGGCTCGTCGCCCATGCGGCGACGGATCACGGCGCGCACCACGGCGTCCAGGTCCAGTTCGTCGCCGTCCTGCTGGGCGCGGGCGATGTGCCAGGCCCGCAGTCGCCAGGTATCGATCTGGCGTCGCAGCTGTCGCAGGGTCTGGCGATGCCTGGCCAGCAGTGCCTTGGCGGGCAGGCTATGGGGGTAGGGGGCATCGTTGACCCGGCACCAGTCCGCCCGGTAGCGCGCCATGCGGTGGTGCCATTCCGGATAAAGGGTCTCGACACCGGATTCCTGATGCTCGCTCTGATCGCGGCGAAAGCGCAGCGCCGCAGGCGCGCCGGACTGCCTTAGGCGCAGGCCCTGGTCCTCGCCCGTGGGGGCATCGGCATCCGCCAGTCGCAGCTGGATGCCCCGGTCTGCCTCTTCGAGCCGCGCCCCCCCGCGGGTGTCCGTGTCGACGCCCGCCGGCTGATTCGCATCGGGCGCCTCCAGTTCCTTGCTGCTGTCAAACAGGTGGCGGTTGTCATCCCGGTAAGGCGCCACCCTGGGCCATTCGCGGCTGTGGGCAGAGAGGCGCATCTGGCCCAGGTCGTTGGCGAGCGCCAGGCCCAGGTCACGGGAGATGCCGGGGTCGCGCCAGCGGGGCTGCAGGTCGAGAAAACAGGCAACCGCCTTCTGTACCAGCGGGTGGCTGTCCTGGATCTCGCTGTGCACACCGCTCACGGCCCACAGCAGGGCACGGGACATGCGCACCATGAGACCGGGCAGGTCGGATGCCTCATCGGCGGGGCCGTGACAGCGACGCCAGAGCCGGCCCAGACCGGGCAGCTCGTGCACGGCCAGGGCTTCCACCCGGGCATCCTCGACCAGGGAGATCATCAGTTGCTGGCGCAGGTTGAGCGCCTTGGCTTCAAAGCTCGGCGAGCCATAGGCCCGGTGGGCGGCGGCGTGGGCGGCCGCTGCCCGGTAGAGCAGTTCGGGGGAAGGGGAGTCGGCGGGGATCAGGGTGCCCAGGGAGAGCACATCATCCTGGAGCGATGGGGCCGGCCAGGCGGCGCCATCCTGTGCGCCGGCCGGCGAGATCGCCAGGTCGAGTGCCCAGAGGGCGCGCACGTAGAGTTCAAGCCGGCGTGTATGGGGTTCCAGGTCGGAGGGGGGATCACCCGCACTGGGCTCCGCTGGCCGGACGTGGTTGGTGAGCATCGTTCAGTTCACGGGCCCGGACGGTGAGGGGTGAGGCGACAGGCGTGAGGGGTGATGAGCGAAACAGTTGGCTCACCAGACACCTCACGCCTGAAACCTCGCCCTACTTAACGGTGCCCGCTGGGCGTTTCCTCGTTGGGGATGCCCTCGATGGGGCATTCGGCAGTGCCGACGGTCTTGCGGGTGATGGCCTCCACCTGTTCCTTGGCGGCGTCCGGTGAGGTGATCCAGGTGCGGTAGAACTCGTAGGGGCATTCCGCCACGCCCTGGTCGCCCTCGCCGGAGTTGATCTTGCCGGTGTAGCCCCGGTGCAGCAGCTTGAACAGGTGGTTCTGGGACTGGGCGTTCTTGCGGAAATCCCGGATCTGGGACACGGACAGTTCCGCGTATTGGATGCCGTAGTCCTCCTCGCCGCATTCGCCCAGGGTGCGGCCGTCGAAGCCGATGATGGCGGAGTGGCCGAAATAGGAATACACGCCGTCAAAGCCGGTGGCGTTGGCCACGGCCACGTAGGTGTTGTTCATCCAGGCCATGGCCTTGGAGACGATCACCTGCTGGTCCTTGGAGGGGTACATGTAGCCCTGGCAGCGCACCACCAGTTCGGCGCCGCGCATGGTGCAGTCGCGCCAGATCTCCGGGTAGTTGCCGTCGTCGCAGATGATCAGGCTGATCTTCAGACCCTTGGGGCCTTCGGAGACGTAGGTGCAGTCGCCAGGGTACCAGCCTTCCACCGGGCACCAGGGCATGATCTTGCGGTACTTCTGCACGATCTCACCCTTGTCGTTCATCAGGATCAGGGTGTTGTAAGGGGCCTTGTTGGGGTGATCCTCGTGCTGCTCTCCGGTCAGGGAGAATACGCCCCAGGTCTTGGCGCGCCGGCAGGCGTCGGCAAAGATCTCGGTCTCGTCGCCGGGGATGGTGGAGGCGGTGTCGTACATCTCCTTGGCGTCGTACATGATGCCGTGGGTGCTGTACTCGGGGAAGATCACCAGGTCCATGCCGGGCAGGCCCTGTTTCATGCCTACGATCATGTCGGCGATCTTGCGTGCGTTGTCCAGCACTTCTGCGCGGGTGTGCAGGCGCGGCATCTTGTAGTTGACGACCGCGACGCCGACG
This sequence comes from Thioalkalivibrio sulfidiphilus HL-EbGr7, assembly GCF_000021985.1. Taxonomy (NCBI): domain Bacteria; kingdom Pseudomonadati; phylum Pseudomonadota; class Gammaproteobacteria; order Chromatiales; family Ectothiorhodospiraceae; genus Thioalkalivibrio; species Thioalkalivibrio sulfidiphilus. The sequence continues at coordinate 3,266,779 of NC_011901.1, read as the reverse complement.
CAATCCTTGCTGGAAGAAATGTCACCGTGACGCATGTGGGTTACTCCTCATGTCTTGTATGAATGTGAAGCCGATCGGGATGATTCAAAGGCCTTTTGCCGCAGAGACGCAGGGACGCAGAGCAATAAATCAGAAGAAAAGCTTCAAGGTCTGATGCCTCTGCGTCTCAGCGTCTCTGCGGCAAATCCTTCGACATCGTTTAGACCGACAGGTAACGGCTGATCATGGCCTCGTCGCAGTTCTCCCGGGCCACCTCGTGGACGATCTTCCCGGACTCGATGACCAGCAGCCGGTCGGCGATCTCCATGGTGAAGCTCAGGATCTGCTCGGAGACGATGATGGTGATCTCGCGCATCTTGCGGATCTCGTTCAGCGTCTTTGCGATCTCCTTGATCACCGAGGGCTGGATGCCCTCGGTGGGCTCATCCAGGAGCAGGACCTTGGGGTTGGAGACCAGGGCCCGGGCGATGGCCAGCTGCTGCTGCTGGCCACCGGAGAGGTTGCCGCCCTTGCGGTGGCGCATCTCGTGCAGCACCGGAAACAGGGCATAGATCTCGTCGGGGATGCGCTTGTTCTTCACCGTCTCCAGGCCGGACTCGATGTTCTCGGTCACCGTGAGGTTGGGGAAGATCATGCGACCCTGGGGCACGAAGGCCAGGCCCGAGGCCACGCGCTTGTGGCTCGGCATCTTGACCACCTCGGCGCCGTCCACCTTGATGGAGCCGTCGTTGGCCTGAAGGATGCCGATCAGGGACTTGAACAGGGTGGTCTTGCCCATGCCGTTGCGTCCCATGATGGCCAGGGTTTCGTTGCGGGCCGCCTGGATGTCGAGGCCATGGATGACCTCGCTCTGTCCGTAGGCCACGCGCAAACCGGATACTTGCAACATGTGGTTGTCCTCTTGGAGTTCGGTCTCAGTGGCCCAGGTAGACCTCGATCACGCGCGGGTCATTCTGTACGGTCTTCATATCACCCTCGGCCAGGATCTTGCCCTGGTGCAGCACGGTGACCTTGTGGGCGATGGCCTCGACGAATTTCATGTCGTGCTCGATCACGATCACCGAGCGGCCCTTGGCGATGCGGTTGAGCAGTTCGGCGGTCTGTTCGCGTTCGCGCACGCTCATGCCGGCCACGGGTTCGTCGAGCATCAGCAGTTCAGGGTCCTGGATCAGCAGCATGCCGATCTCAAGCCACTGCTTCTGGCCGTGACTCAGCAGGCCTGCCTCGGTGTCCAGCAGATCGGTGAGAAAGATGGACTCCGCCACTTCCTCGATCTTGCGTTTCACCTCGGCGGTGCGCTTGAAGAACAGGGCACCGAGCACGTGCTTGCCCTGGGGGTAGGAGACCTCCAGGTTTTCCCAAACGGTCAGGGCATCGTAGATCGAGGGGGTCTGGAATTTACGCCCCACCCCCGCCCAGACGATGCGGTGTTCCGGCAGCTTGGTCAGCTCCTGGCCCTTGAACTTGATGGACCCGGAGGTGGCCTTGGTCTTGCCGCAGATCAGGTCCAGCAGGGTGGTCTTGCCCGCGCCGTTGGGGCCGATCACCACCCGCAGTTCCTTGTGGTCCACGTAGAAGTTCAGGTCGGAGACCGCCTTGAATCCGTCGAAGGAGACGGTCAGGTCCTCGATCGCCAGCAGGTAGTCGGTGTTGGTGCTCACTGGCTTGCCTCCGTGGATTCAGTGGATGCCTTGGTGGGTGCGGTCTTCGGCTTGGCGAACCGGGACAGCACACCGTCGATATGCTTCTTGACGTACTTGTTGTACAGGCCGGCCAGGCCGTAGGGGGCGAACATCACCACCGCGATGAACACGCCGCCGATGACGAACAGCCAGAGCTGCGGATAGGCCTCGGCCACCGTGGTGCGCAGGTAGGAGACGATGAGCGCACCGTACACGGCACCCAGGAGCGAGAGTCGTCCGCCCACCGCGGCGAAGATCACGAACTCGATGGAGGGTACGATGCCGATGATGGACGGGGACATGAAGCCTACCTGCAGGGTGAACATGGCCCCGCCGATACCGGACAACAGGGCGGCGACGCAGAACACGAACACCTTGAAGTTGGCCACGTCGTAGCCCGAGAAGCGCACCCGGTCCTCACGGTCACGCATGGCGATGAGGATGCGGCCGTACTTGGTGGACAGGATCCACATGCCCAGCAGCACCGCGCCGATCAGCAGGAACGCGTTGACGTAGTAGAGGATGAACAGCGCCTCGTCTGTGCGGATGTCCCAGCCCTTGAGGGTGCGCAGGTCGGTGATGCCGTTGACGCCGCCGGTGAGACCCTGCTGACCGATGATCAGGATGGTCAGGATCACCACGATGGCCTGGGTGATGATGGCGAAGTACACGCCGCTCACCCGGCGCTTGAACATGGCGGTGCCGATGATCCAGGCGAACAGGGCCGGCAGTACCAGGATGGCGATGATGGTGAAGGTGAGGCTGTAGAAGGGCTCCCAGAACCAGGGCAGCGAGGTGATCTGGTTCCAGTCCATGAAGTCCGGGATGCCCGGGGTGGTCTGGATGGAGGTGCTCTCCGGGTCCGAGGCCTCGAGCTTCAGGAACATGGCCATGGCGTAGCCGCCGATGCCGAAGAAGATGCCCTGGCCCAGGCTCAGCACGCCACCGTAGCCCCAGGACAGCACCAGGCCCACGGCGACGAAGGCGAAGGCCAGGAACCGTCCGGCCAGGTTCAGCTGGTCGATGTCCATGAGCGTCGGCAGCACCACCAGGATCAGCGCGGCCATGATCAGCACACCGCCCAGTCCCCGCTTGCCCAGAATCAGACTCAGTACGTTAGTCATGACGAATGTCTCCAGAGAGGGCGCGCCTTAGCGGCGCACCTTGCTCGCGAACAGGCCTTCCGGACGCAGCATCAGGATCACGATGACGGCCAGGAGGATGGATACCTTGGCCATGGAGGCCCCCAGGAAGAACTCCAGCAGGGACTGGCCCTGGGCGATCACGAAGGCCGAGGCCACCGTGCCGAGGAGGCTCGCCGCGCCACCGAAGACCACCACCAGGAAGGTGTCGACGATGTAGAGCGTGCCGCTGGTCGGGCCCGTGGAGGAGATGGTGGTGAAGGCCGCGCCGGCGATGCCGGCGATGCCGCATCCGACGGCGAAGGTGATGCGGTCCACCCACTTGGTGTTGATGCCCACCGCGCCGCTCATCTCGCGGCTGGCCATGGTGCAGCGCACCCGCAGGCCCCAGCGGGACTTGAACATGAACCAGAACACCGCGATGGTGACGAACAGGGTGAGCACCATGATGCTCATGCCGTTGATCGGAATGTCGATCATGGGCGTGGGCTGCCAGGAGCCCTGCAGCCAGTCAGGCAGTCGCGGACTGACTTCGCGCGCGCCGAAGGTGGAGCGGAAGATCTGCTGCATGATCAGCGCCAGGCCCCAGGTGGCCAGCAGCGTGTCCAGGGGGCGGTGATAGAGATGACGGATCATCACCACCTCGATGAACAGCCCCACCAGGAAGGCGGCAATGAAGGCCAGCGGGATGGCAAGGAAGATGTAGTAATCGATCGCCCAGGGTGCGTGGGTCGCAACCAGGCTTGAAATCATGTAGGTGGTGTAGGCGCCGATGACCATGAATTCGCCATGGGCCATGTTGATGACGCGCATCTGACCGTAAATGATGGCCAGACCGAGGGCCATCAGCAGCAGCACGCTGAAGAAGCTCAGTCCGGCGAACCCCTGCATGGCGGCAATGGCCATCAGGTCCTGTGCTGAGAAGTCGCCCATGTGTGTGATTCCTTAGGGATGTGGAAGGAGTTGCCCTTGGGTAAGGGCGGGTGCCCTGCAATCTTCCTGGGCACCCGCGCCTATGCCTGTTACTGGTAACCCTCGGGGAACGGGTTGGGCTCGATCAGATCCGACTCGAACACCACGTCCGCCTGACCGTCGCGGCGCCACTTGCCGATGCGAGTCTTGCTCCACAGGTGGTGATTCTCGTGGACCTTCACGTAGCCTTCCGGCGCCGTGGTCAGCTCGATGCCCGGGGAGGCGGCGGTGACCTTGGCCACGTCGAAGCTGCCGGCCCGCTCCACGGCGTCCTTCCACAGCCAGGGACCGAGGTAGGCGGCCTGGGTCACGTCGCCGATCACGCTGTCGCTGCCCCAGCGTTCCTTGAAGGCCTTCACGAAGGCGATGTTGTTTTCGTTGTCCAGGCTCTGGAAGTACTTCATGGAGGAGTAGAAGCCCTCCACGTTCTCGCCGCCGATGCCCAGCACTTCGTCCTCGGTGGTGGCCAGGGACAGCAGGGTGGTGTTGCCGCCGTTGAGGCCCGCGGAATTGAGCTGACGGAAGAAGGCCACGTTACTGCCACCCACCACAGCGCCGAAGATGGCATCGGGACGACGCAGGCGGATGCGGTTGATGTTGGAACCGAACGAGGTATGGCCCAGGGGCGCGTAGTCCTCGCCCACCACGGTGCCGCCCAGCTTCTGCTCGATGTGGATGCGGGCGATCTTCATGGAGGTGCGCGGCCAGATGTAGTCGGAGCCGATCAGGTAGAAGGTCTTGGCACCCTTCTCCTTGGCCAGCCAGTCGAGGCTCGCGAGGATCTGCTGGGTGGCCTCCTGGCCGGTGTAGATGACGTTGGGGGACTGTTCCAGGCCTTCGTAGAAGGTGGGGTAGTAGAGCAGGCCGTTCTCGCGCTCCAGCACCGGCAGCACGGCCTTGCGGGAGGCGGAGGTCCAGCAGCCCATGATCGAGGCCACCTTGTCCTGGCGCAGCAGCTTGCGGGCGCGCTGGGCGAAGGTGGGCCAGTCACTGGCGCCGTCCTCGACGATGATCTCGATCTTGCGGCCCAGGATGCCGCCCATGGCATTGATCTGCTCGATGGCGAGGGTCTCCGCTTCCACGGAGCCGGTCTCACTGATGGCCATGGTGCCGGTGAGGGAGTGCAGGATGCCCACCTTCACGGTGTCGTCAGTGACGGCGAGGCCGGTGGTGTTGATTGCGGACGTGGCAGGCTTGCCGAATGCCACAGGCGCGCTCATCACGCCGCCGGCGGCGAGCGGCAGGCCCATCATGGTCTTGAGCATCTGGCGACGGGTAAATGGTTTCTTGATATCAGCCATGGGTAAACACCTCGGTTCGGTTGGTCATGGATCCCTGTGGGGAAACGGATGGTCTTCGCTTCGCCCTAAGCCGAATGCAACGGATGTGCCAATGGCAGTGGAATGCGCGTTTAACCGCGTGGGAACAGTCAAAGGATTCACCGGCGCATGAGGTGTCGCGTACCGCTCCGATGAAAGCCATGCCCGATCCGGGTGCAGATGAAGTGTGACGGGCACCCATTGGGCGCATGAACCGTGTCAGTCTTTGTCAAGGAATGCCGGAATGGGCTGGCACGATTCTGGCTGACAATCCGGAAGGCCATCCGGTCATTCAGCATCAATCGCGATTCGGGGAGAGACATGACAGCGACTGCCCTTGCCGGTGGGGACGGTATCAAGCAACAACTCTCGGTGATCCAGGAGATCGCCAAGCTGCTGGACCGGCCGCTGGATCCTCCGCGCACCGTGCAGAGCATTCTCAGATTGCTGTCCCAGATGCTGGGGCTGAACTGTGGTCGCGTACTGGCACCCGACAGTTCAGGGCTGGTGCTGGAGGTGAAGTATTCCTATGGGCTGACCCATGCGCGTCTCGCCCAGGGCGCCTTTTCCGTGGGCTACCACGAGGGCGTGACCGGCTTCGTGATGCGCACGGGTACCATAGGCCTGGTCACCGACATCGATCAGGAGCCGCTCTATCTGCAGCGCATCACGGAGCGAAGCGGCGGGAGCCATTCACCCATTGCCTTTATCGCGGTGCCCATCCTGGAGTCGGGAACGCCCATCGGCGTGCTGTCGGTGCAACGGGAAGGCATCCGTCACCGCGCCTTCGATTCCGATATCGCGGTGCTCCGGGTGGCGGCCTCGGCCATCGGTCAGGTCATGCGCATTCGCCAGTTCCTGAACCAGCAGACCGAGCACCTGATGCAGGAAAACCAGAGTCTCAAGAACTCCATCGTCATGGAGGGCATGCTCCAGAAGAGCCTCTCCCACGGCATCATCGGCTCCAGTGAATCGCTCATGAAGGCCGTCAAGCAGTGCATGCAGGTGGCCCACAGCGAGGCGCCGGTGATGCTGCTCGGCGAGTCCGGTACCGGCAAGGAGAAGTTTGCCCGCATGATCCACCAGCAGAGTGACCGCAGCGAGCACCCCTTCGTGTGCATCAACTGCGCGGCCATCCCGCCGGACCTCCTGGAGGCGGAGCTGTTTGGTTACGAAAAGGGCAGTTTCACCGGCGCGAACGGCGCCAAGAAAGGCAAGATCATGCTGGCCGATGGCGGCACCCTGTTCCTGGACGAGATCGGTGACATGCCCCTGCAGTTGCAGGCGAAGCTGCTCCGGGTCCTCCAGGAGCGCCAGGTGGATCCCATCGGCTCCACCCGAGGCGTGCCGGTCAACTTCAGGCTCATCACGGCCACCCACGTGAACATGCAGGAGCATGTCAATGCGGGGCATTTTCGTCTCGATCTCTTCTATCGCCTCAACGTGGTGCCCGTGTACCTGCCGCCCCTGCGCACCCGGCACGAGGACATACGACCGCTGGCCCTGCACTTCCTCAATGAACTCAATCACCGCTACCGGCGCAACATCACCCTGCATCCGGCCGCCCTGCACGTGCTCGAGCGCTACAGCTGGCCGGGTAACGTGCGCCAGCTACAGAACGTGCTGGAACGGGCCATGCTGATGGTGGAGGACGAGGTGATCGATCAGGAACAGATGACGCGCATCCTGGCGGAGCAGAGTGCGGTGAAGCTGCCCAAGCAGGGTCCTGACAGGCCCGTGGAGGCCGGCATGGCAGAGGAACGCGGCGTGCGCGGCGAGGCATTCTTGACCGGGGCCATGCCCCGGGCCTACCAGTGGGTGCACCAGGATGATGCGCAACGCATCCGCAATGCCCTAGAACAGACCCGTGGCAACCAGGCGGGGGCCGCGAGGCTTCTCAACCTGACGACCCGACAGTTGCGCTACAGAATGGAAAAACTCGGTCTTCGCATGGTCCGTGACTAGCTCCGATTGTGACATAGGCATGCGATAAGTAGGTTTGTCCGGGGTGCAGCAAAACAACAATGTATGACAATGTCACTCAATGTAATCCCGGATAAACAGCTTGTTAGCCTGGATTGCCGGTAATTCATCATGTGATGAATCCATCCTGTTCTTTGCGAAATACTCCCCGGTGAATGTACCGGACCCGATCACGGGTCACGCGGTCATGAGCACGGGTCCTCCATCCCTGTTCCTGCACACCGCTTCTATTGGCACATTTCTGGCTTGAGTACCCGTGTTGGTCCGGGCGTGCAGGTGCGTGTCCGGAGAACATTCCGTCCGGCACAGACAGGTTCTGCGCCCACGGCCTTGCAAGGTACATCTAACCGGAGAACCACCATGCCCGAAACACTGATCAGTTACGATTTCAGCAAGCCACCCGAGGAGCAGGACATCAAGCCACACAACCGGTGGCATCCTGACATTCCCATGGCAGTCCGGGTCAAGCCCGGCGCCGAGTTCCGCCTGCAGTGCTTCGACTGGACCGGCGGCCAGATCGAGAACAACGACAGCGCCAACGACATTCGCGACGTGGACCTGACCAAGGTGCACTACCTGTCCGGCCCCGTGGGTATCGAGGGTGCCGAGCCCGGCGACCTGCTGGTGGTGGACATCCTCGACGCCGGCCCGCTGCCGGATCAGCTGTGGGGTTTCAACGGCATCTTCGCCCGGGAAAACGGCGGCGGCTTCCTGGTCGATCATTTCCCCGAGGCACGCAAGTCCATATGGGACTTCCACGGTATCTACACCAGCTCCCGGCACATCCCCAAGGTGCGCTTCCCGGGCATCATCCACCCCGGCCTGATCGGTACCCTGCCTTCCAAGGAACTGCTCAAGCAGTGGAACGACCGGGAAAAGGCCCTGGTGGACACCGATCCGAATCGTGTGCCGCCCCTGGCGACCCTGCCCTACGAAGAGACCGCCCTGATGGGCAGCATGAAGGGCGAGGAGGCCAAGGCCGCCGCCCGTGAAGCGGCCCGTACCGTGCCGCCCCGCGAACACGGCGGCAACTGCGACATCAAGAACCTGTCCCGCGGTTCCCGGGTGTACTTCCCCGTGTATGTGAAGGAGGCCGGCCTGTCCATGGGCGACCTGCACTTCTCCCAGGGCGACGGCGAGATCACCTTCTGCGGCGCCATCGAGATGGCGGGCTTCATCGAGCTGCGTGTCAACCTCATCAAGGGCGGCATGAAGAAGTACAACATCAGCAGCCCGATCTTCCAGCCCAGCAAGATCGATCCCCAGTTCAAGGACTACCTGATCTTCGAAGGCATCTCCGTGGACGAGGACGGCAAGCAGCACTACCTGGATGCGCACATTGCCTATCGTCGCGCCTGTCTGGCCGCCATCGACTACCTGAAGAACTTCGGCTACTCCGGTGAGCAGGCCTACGCCATTCTGGGCACGGCGCCGGTGGAGGGACATATCAGCGGTATCGTGGACATCCCCAACGTCTGCGCCACCCTGTGGCTGCCCACCGAGGTGTTCGAGTTCGACATCCATCCCACGGATGCGGGCCCGGCCATCGAGATCCCCTCGGGTATCGATACCTCGCGCACCAGCTGATGAAGCATCGACGGATGGCCGGTCTCCGGCCGGCCATCCCGTCTTATACAGGAGAGAAGAGCCGCCATGCCCATCTACGATTATCACTGTGACCAGTGCGGAGAGTTCTCGGTGATGCGCCCCATGGCCGAGTCGGCCCTGGATCACGACTGCCCGGAATGCGGTGAGACCGCACCGCGCATCATCAGCGCGCCGCGCCTGGCCATCATGGACCCCTCCAACCGCATGCGCTGGGAGCGCAACGAGAAGAGCCGGCATTCACCCGCCGTCGCGCGACGTTCCTCCTGCGGCTGCACCGGTGCCCACACCTGCGGCAGCAGCAAGAGCCAGGACAAGGCCAAGCCCGTCGATCCGGAGGCCAAGCCGGCGCTGCGCAAACAGACCAAGAAGACCGCCAGGCCCTGGATGCTGGGGCACTGATCGTTTCCGTATTCCATTGATCTGATGAAGGCGCCCCTGATGGGGCGCTTTTGTTTTGAAAGGCGGTTCTCTCGCGGAGACGCAGGGACGCGGGGGAAATCATTGACCTGCATTCCCCGTGGCTCTGTGGCTCCGTGAGAGGACATGTCTTGAGCAGGCCTGCTCAAAAGCAGCTCTCTCACGGAGCCACGGGGGCACGGGGAACGGATAGGAAAATTTTCTCCGCGCCCCTGCGCCTCTGCGAGAGAATCGTTTTTAGGCTTTTGGCTATGCGTTGAGAGCGACAGGCACAAAAAAGGGGACAAGCCTAAGCTTGTCCCCTGGTCGACTCCTGGGAGAGTCAGGCTTGTGCCTGTGTCATCAGAACTCGATGGGCAGGCTGAAGCTCACCACAAACTTGGGATCGTTGTTGAACTCGCCATCCACGTCATCCACGACCAGACCCAGGGTGAAGCTCAGGTTGTCGTTGTAGTTGTAGCTGACGTCCACGTGGGAGTACTCGAACTCGTGCTGGCCGTAGGCCAGGGTGAAGTCACCCACGTTCACGCCGACCATGGCGTACCAGTAGTCTTCCAGGTCTTCCAGGCCGTAGTGGTAGCTCAGGAAGGCGGGGCCATAGCTCAGGCCCAGGATCAGTTCGGCCACGTCGCCGGGGGAGATTTCAACTTCGGGGTACACGTAGGTGGCGTAGCTGACGTCGATGCCGAAGTCGCCGATCTCGGTGCCGTAACCCACGTAGAGGTCGTACTCGGTGCCCAGAGCCTCGTCACCGGAGGAGGTCCAGATGCCGGCGTAGAAGCCGCTGGCGCTCACGCTCAGGTCACCCCAGACAGCAGCGCCGCCGCCCAGGTCAAAACCACGCCAGTAGTACATGCTGGCGGCGCCGATCTCCGCGGAGACTTCGGTAGCATGGGCGGCCGGGGCCAGGGCGCCAAGGGCCAGGGCGGACGCGACGGCGGTGGAAAGAACCTTGTGCTTCATTTTCATGCGAGTTTCCCTCAAGTACTTAGGTTGATGACCCTTGCGAAACCAGAGCCGAAGCTCGTGACCCGCCGGTTCGAAACAGGGGCTGGTTGGCCCACGTAACGGTAGATGCATATTCAGTGCCAACTAATGGAGGCGTCAGAAAAGCGCAACATTTGGGCAAAAAAACACGCTTTCCATGGCGTGGACGCAACACTTGTAGTTCGTTTTGGGGCGTGGATGTGGATGGTTTGCACTGATCTGGTGCAATAAGGGCTTCAGGGCTGCAGCAGCCCCTGGGTTTCGATGAAGCGCACCACCTGGTCCAGGCCCTGCCGGGTGCGCAGGTTGGTGAACACGAAGGGCCGCTCGCCGCGCATGCGCCTGCTGTCCCGCTCCATGACCTCCAGCGAGGCGCCCACGCCGTCGGCCAGATCGATCTTGTTGATCACCAGCAGGTCCGAGCGGGTGATCCCGGGGCCGCCCTTGCGGGGGATCTTGTCGCCGGCGCAGACGTCGATGACGTAGATGGTGAGATCGGAGAGCTCCGGGCTGAAGGTGGCGGAGAGGTTGTCACCGCCGCTTTCCACGAACACCAGGTCCAGGCCCGGGAAGCGCCGGCCCAGCTCGTCCACCGCCGCGAGATTCATGGAGGCGTCTTCGCGGATGGCGGTGTGGGGGCAGCCGCCGGTCTCTACCCCGATGATGCGGTCCTCGTCCAGCACCTTGGCGCGGATGAGGAATTCGGCGTCCTCGCGGGTATAGATGTCGTTGGTGACCACGGCCAGGTTGTAGCGGGGGCTCATCTCCCGGCACAAGGCCTCCACCAGGGCCGTCTTGCCCGAGCCCACCGGGCCGCCGATGCCGACACGCAGGGTCTGGTTCATGGGTTGAATATCTCCTGTTCGAAAAGCAGTGGATCGAGAAGGCATGCGCCTGCCCAAGTAGGTCGGGCTTCAGCCCGACAGCGATGTTTCTCGGGACGCCGCATCGTCGGGCTGAAGCCCGACCTACGGACGGCCACCGGGTTTCAGCTGCGAAACAAGCGGCTGTACTGGGTCTCGTGCAGGGCGGAGGCGAGCATCACGCCGGGCAGGCCGCCGCCCAGGTCCTCGTCCGGCAGCGCCCTGGCCCGCGCCACCACCGGACCGATGTGTTCGGCCAATTGCATCAGCAGCCGTTGACCCTGGGTCTGGCCCAGGGGGATGAGCTTCACGGCAGCGGCCACCTGGTTCTCGCACCAGGCCCACAGGTAGCCCTCCAGCATGTCGTTGACGGGGACCTGCCAGTGGGCGCAGGCCAGGGCGAACAGGGTCGCCCAGGTGGCGTCCCTGCGCTGCACCCAGGTCTGCGCCGGCTCGACACCCAGGTCCGTGAGCAGGCGTGCCAGGGCACGGCCCTGGTTGCCGTCCTCGGCACGCAGCTCCGAGGTCTCCCGGCAGGCCATGAGCCAGGTGCTCCAGCGGTCCAGGCCGGCGGCGTCGTTCTTCATCCAGCAATCGTGCAGGCGCAGCAGGGCGGGCAGGTCCACGTGGGCGTGCACGTGGTGCAGCTGCGCGCCGATCCAGTCGGCGGCGGCCGCCTCGCTGTTCACCCAGCCCGCCTCCACGGCGTACTCCAGCCCCGTGGAATAGCTGTAGGCGCCCACGGGCAGGGTGGGCGCGATCAGCTGCCAGAGCCGCCGCCGCGCGAGGCCGGTATCCGGGGTCGTCTCTGCTGACGGGGTGAAAGGCGGTTTAGCCACAGAGGACACGGAGGTCACAGAGAAAAGATCATCGGGTGAAACAGCCATGGGTCTGCCTTGAGGTTTTAAACTCAGTGACCTCTGTGTCCTCTGTGGCTAAACAATCAGTGCTCATGGCCGTGTGCGTGATGATGGCCATGTCCGCCATGGCCGTGGGCGTGGCCGCCGGCATAGGCGCCGGCCTCGGGCTCGAAGGGGGCGTGGGTGAAGCCCACGGTGAGGCCCAGGCCGCGCACCATGTCGTCCAGCACGTGGTCGTGCAGGTAGCGCAGGCCGTCGGCGTCGATCTGCAGGACCACGTGGCGGTTGCCCAGGTGGTAGCAGGCACGGGCCAGCAGCAGCGGATCAGTGCCACGCACCTGGCTCACGGGTTCGGGCGCCGCCTCGATACGCACGCGCACGCCCTCGTCGCTTTCCAGCACGTCGCCGTGGCGCAGGATCAGGCCCCGGTCCAGCACCACGCCCACCGGCGTGCCGTCCTCGAACTGGGCGCGGAAGCGGCTCTTCTGCCGGGTCTCGAAGGGCAGGCTCAGGCTGTGGTCGGGGGTCTTGCCGTGATCGTCGCAACGTTTCGTGAAGGTCAGCATGGTCGGTCTCAGAACAGGAAGTAGCGTTGCGCGAGCGGCGCCTCGCTCAGGGGCTCGCAGGTGAGTAGTTCGCCATCCGCGCGTACCACGTAGGTCTCCGGGTCCACCTCCATGTGCGGCATCCAGTCGTTGAGGATCATGTCCTTCTTGCCGATGTTGCGGCAGTTGCGGCTCACGGCGACCTGCCGCTGCAGGCCGAGCTGCTCGGGCACGCCCAGCTCGATGGCGGTGGCGCACATGAAGGTGAGGGACGTGCGGGGCAGGGCCAGGCCGAAGTTGCCGAACATGGGCCGGTAGTGCACCGGCTGGGGCGTGGGGATGGAGGCGTTGGGGTCCCCCATGGGCGCCATGGCGATCATGCCGCCCTTGATGACCATGGCGGGCTTCACGCCGAAGAAGGCCGGCTTCCACAGTACCAGGTCCGCCAGCTTGCCCACCTCGATGCTGCCCACCTCGTGGGCGATGCCGTGGGCGATGGCGGGATTGATGGTGTACTTGGCGATGTAGCGGCGCACCCGCAGGTTGTCGGCCTCGCGGTCGTCGCCGGCCAGGCTGCCGCGCTGGAGCTTCATCTTGTGGGCGGTCTGCCAGGTGCGCAGCACCACCTCGCCCACCCGGCCCATGGCCTGGGAGTCCGAGGAGATCATGGAGAAGGCGCCCAGGTCGTGGAGGATGTCCTCGGCGGCGATGGTCTCGCGGCGGATGCGGGACTCGGCGAAGGCCACGTCCTCGGGGATGGCCGGGTCCAGGTGGTGGCAGACCATGAGCATGTCCAGGTGCTCGTCCACGGTGTTCACCGTGTAGGGCCGCGTCGGGTTGGTGGAGGAGGGCAGCACGTTCGGCTGGCCGCAGGCGCGGATGATGTCCGGGGCGTGTCCGCCGCCGGCACCCTCGGTGTGGTAGGTGTGGATGGTGCGGTCCTTGAAGGCGGCGAGCGTATCCTCCACGAAACCGGATTCGTTCAGGGTGTCCGTGTGGATGGCCACCTGCACGTCGAACACCTCGGCCACGTTGAGGCAGTTGTCGATGGCCGCCGGCGTAGTGCCCCAGTCCTCGTGCAGCTTCATGCCCATGGCGCCGGCCTCCAGCTGCTCGCACAGGGGGTCCGGCTGGCTGGCGTTGCCCTTGCCCAGGAAACCCAGGTTCATGGGGAAGGCCTCGGCGGCCTGGAGCATGCGGTGGATGTGCCAGGGGCCGGGGGTGCAGGTGGTGGCGTTGGTGCCGGTGGCGGGGCCGGTGCCGCCGCCGATCATGGTGGTCACGCCGCTGGTGAGCGCCTCCTCGATCTGCTGGGGGCAGATGAAGTGGATGTGGGCGTCGATGCCCCCGGCGGTGAGGATCATGCCCTCGCCGGCGATGACCTCGGTGCCCGGGCCGACCACGATGGTGACGCCCGGCTGGGTGTCCGGGTTGCCGGCCTTGCCGATGCCCTGGATGCGCCCCCCCTTGATGCCCACGTCGGCCTTGACGATGCCCCAGTGGTCGATGATGAGCGCATTGGTGATGACCGTGTCCGCCACGGTCTCGCCCCAGCGCTGGGACTGGCCCATGCCGTCACGGATCACCTTGCCGCCGCCGAACTTCACCTCGTCGCCGTAGATCGTGAAGTCCTGCTCCACCCGGACGATCAGCCCGGTGTCGGCCAGCCGGACCCGGTCTCCGGTGGTGGGTCCGTACATGTCCGCGTAGGCGGCGCGGGAGATGCGGATGCTCATGGGCTTGGCTCCTCAGGAAGTCTGTTCGGGTTCGTCGGGCGCTGTCGGCAGCGGGCCCATGACGCGCCCCTGGAAGCCGTACACGCGCCGCTCGCCGGCGAAGGGCACGAGACTCACGGTGCGGGTCTGGCCCGGCTCGAAGCGCACGGCGGTGCCGGCGGGGATGTCCAGGCGCAGGCCGAGCGCCGCGTCCCGGTCGAAGTCCAGGGCGTTGTTGACCTCGTGGAAGTGGTAGTGGGAGCCCACCTGGATGGGGCGGTCGCCGGTGTTGGTCACCTGGAAGGGGCGGCCCTCACGGTCGGCGTTGAGTTCGATCTCGCCGTCGGCGAGCAGGAATTCACCTGGAATCATGGGGATGCCTCGATAAGTCCACATTCAAAATTCAACATTCAACATTTAAAGCTCAATGGGACGTGGCCGTTGAACTTTGAATCTTGAATGTTGAATTGCCTTTCTCACCTCACCGGCTCGTGCACGGTGACCAGCTTCACCCCGTCGGGGAAGGTGGCCTCCACCTGGACCTCGGGGATCATCTCCGCGACCCCGTCCATGACCTCGTCCCGGGTCAGCACCTCGCCGCCCAGCGACATGAGTTCGGCGACGCTGCGCCCGTCCCGGGCGCCTTCCAGGATGGCGGCGGAGATCAGGGCCACCGCCTCCGGGTAGTTGAGCTTCAGGCCCCGCGCCTTGCGCCGCTCCGCCAGCAGGGCGGCGGTGAACAGCAGCAGCTTGTCCTTCTCTCTCGGTGTCAGTTCCATGGGTGCTCCAGACTTCAGGTGGACCAGATTCTCGGCGGGCAGGCCGGACGCCCCAGGACCTGCGGGCGCAGGACCGACCAGCTCGCCACCAGGGCCTCCCAGAGGGCCTCCCCGGCCGGGGCCAGCCAGCGGCAGACCAGCAGTCCGCTGCCGGAGGCCGTTTCCAGCAGGGTGCAGCCGGGCCGGGGCCCGGGTGTTTCATTCAGGGCGGTGCGCAAATCAGCCAGCATCGACGGGGTGGCGGGCCAGGCCAGCAGGGTGGCAAGGTAGCCGTGGCCGCCCAGGCCCCACGGTGCCGTGAGGGCCGGGCTGCCGCCCTCCAGGCGCAGGCGCTCGTCCAAGAGGGGCGATTCGCCTGCCCAGACCTGCAGGCCGGCATCCAGCGCGCCGGTGGAAAAATCATCGCCGCTGCCGGGCCGCCCCAGCCCGACCAGATCCCAGGCCAGCAGCCGGGCGCCGGGCGCCAGGTCGAAGCGGTTGTGCATGCGCACCCGGGCGCCGCCGTGCAGGATGTTCAGGGCCGGCAGCCATTCGAGGCTGGCGTCGGCGCCGACCCGGAAACGCTGGGTCTGTCGGGCCCAGGGCCCGGCGGAGCGGTAGAACTTGCCCGCGGCCGGGGTGGTGATCAGGGCCTCTGCCCGTTCGGCCACGTCTACCGCCACCTCCAGCCGGTCACCGCCCACCACCCCCCCGGGGGGATGGATCAGGTAGCTGTGACAGGTGTTGCCCTCGGGGTGGAAGCTGCGCTGCACCCGCAGGGGGCCCTCGTGGCGGCGATGGCGCAGGACGCTGCGCTGCCCGTCCTGCTCGAAGCCCAGTTCCAGTCGGGCCAGCCAGCCCGTGCTCACCTCACACCGTCCAGATCATGACCAGGCCCGCGGCCAGGATGCCGGCGCCGCCGGCGCGCACCAGCATGGAACCACGCATCAGGCCCTGACCGAATCGTCCTGCCAGCAGACCCAGGCCGACCAGGGCGCTGGAGCTCAGCAGGAAGCCCGCCGCAAACAGGGGGGCGGACAGGCCGGCACCCATTTCAGCGCCGTGGGCCAGGCCATGAAACAGCGCGAACAGCGCCGCCAGCCCCAGGCCAAAGGCCGCGGGCAGATTGCGCCCCAGGGCCACCAGGGCACCCACCAGGATCACGGAGCCCAGGATGCCGGTCTCGATCCACTGACCCGGCGCGCTGCCCAGTCCGGCCATGAAGCCCAGCGCCAGCACCAGCAGGAAGATGCCGGCAATGCCGTAGCCCTGACGTTGCAGGGCCCGCTGGGAGGCCCACAGGCCCACGCCGAGCATGGCCAGCAGGTGATCCAGTCCCAGCAGGGGGTGAAGCAGGCCGGCAGCCAGTGCGGAGGACGACGGGCCGGCGTCCAGGCCGTGGCCCGGGTGGGCCAGGACGAGCCCGGGGGCCAGCATCAGCAGGGCGAGGGGGATCAGTCGCGGGGTCATGTCAGGCTCCATCGGGAAGATTCATGCACCATTGCCTAGCAGGAAGCAGGCCAGGCACCGGAAGGCTGCAGGATCTTTGGGTGCGACGGGTTTTGATGCCAGCGGATGTGGCAGGAAACGCACTGGATTGGTGCGCGCGCCCTGTCACGGTGCGCCAACGACGGTATGTGTGCCGGTGGCTCGGCCATCGGCCGGACTGCTACTCTGTGTGTGTGATCCATCTCGCCCCGTGATGACCCACGCCACTTTCAAGACGAGGACACCCCCCATGCGCGACACCCAAGGCCTGGACGATCTGGTCCGAAAACTTGCCGACCTCATGCCGGAACCGGCGAAACAGTTTCAGCAGGAGATGGAGAAGAACCTGCGCGCGGGGCTGGCCAGCGCCCTGCAGCGCATGGACCTGGTGACCCGGGAGGAATACGAGGTTCAGACCACCCTGCTGGCCCGCAGCCGCGAGCGCCTGGCGGAACTGGAGGCCCGGGTGGCCGCCCTGGAGGCGGCGCTTGCACCAGGGCACGGATCGGGTCAGTCGTGGCAGAAAGAGGCCGAATGAGACCAACGGATCGAAAAATGGAATAAACGGAGGGGCAGGGTCATCCTATTGACGCCCCAAAAGGGCTGACCTATAAAAGCTGGGCACTGAGAATTAGACTTAGTCTAAACCAATCAGTGCATTACCAAGTACTCATGTACTCGGCGTCACGGCCCACCAACCGTGGCGACACCACACAACCTGTACAAGCCATTACAACGAGGCTGGAGGGATATCTAAATGAAGAAAACGGATCAAGGTACCTGGGAATGGCTGCGGAGCTACACCCGCGACCACGGCGCGAGCCCCCAGGACATGCAGATTTTCGACGAGGTTTCGTCCCGTCGTCAGTTCTTCGGTCAGGTGGGCAAGGGCGGTGCCGCCCTGGCGCTGCTGGGCTTCGGCGCCGGCACCGAGGCGGCCATGCAGGGCCTGTTCGGCCGGGGCATGATCCCTGCCGCCTGGGCCAGTGAGCCGGTTGAGATCACCGACGAGCAGGCCAAGCACATGCTGGCCGAGTCCGGCAAGGAAGGCCTGATCGTCTACAACCAGCGTCCCATGAACGCCGAGACCCCCGTGCACCTGATGAAGGACGCGGTGACCCCGGCCAAGTATCACTTCATCCGCAACAACGACCTGATCTCCGAGCGCGCCATGCGCAAGGATCCCCAGGGCTACAAGCTGGAGATCGAGGGCGAGGTCAACAAGAAGGTCTCCTTCAGCCTGGACCAGCTGCAGCGCATGAAGACCGTCACCTACCGCGCCCCCATCGAGTGCGGCGGCAACGGCCGTGCCCACTTCGATCCGCCGGTACGTGGCAACCAGTGGCGTTACGGCGCCATCGGCAACTCCGAGTGGACCGGCGTCCCCCTGGCCGACCTGCTGAAGGAAGCCGGCCTGAAGAGCAGCGCCGTGTACACCGGCCACTACGGCGAAGAGCCGGTACTCGGTGACCGTCCGCCCTTCTCCCGCGGCATCCCCATCGACAAGGCCATGGAGAAGCACACCATCGTGGCCTTCAAGATGAACGGCCAGGACATCCCCGCCGCCCACGGTTACCCCGTGCGCCTGGTGGTGCCGGGCTGGTACGGCAGCGCCTCCCACAAGTGGCTGAGCAAGATCGTGATCCGCGACGTCGAGCACGACGGCCGTGGCATGACCGGCTTCTCCTACCGTATGCCCAAGTACCCGGTGAAGCCGGGCGAGCGTCCGCCGGAAGAAGACATGGTGGTGGGCGGTCCCTGGGTGGTGAAGTCCCTGATCACCGGCCCCTCCGCCGACAGCGAGTTCAAGGTGGGTCAGACCATCAAGGTCACCGGCCATGCCTGGGCGGGCGAGAACGAGGTCAAGGAGCTGTGGGTGTCCACCGACTTCGGTCTGAACTGGACCAAGGCCAAGCTGGGCAAGCCCCACAACAAGTACTCCTGGCAGCAGTGGGAGCATGACCTGAAGTTCGCCGGCCGTGGCTACTACGAGATCTGGGCCCGCGCCGTGGACGACAAGGGCAACACCCAGCCCATCGTGCAGCCCTGGAACCCCCGTGGCTACGAGGGCAACATGGTTCATCGCGTCCCCGTGATGATCCAGCCGGCCTGAGCGAAGTCCCTCCCTTAGGCCTTGTGCGGCGGCCCGATATTCGGGCCGCCGTTTTCACTATCAACAAGCAATGAGGAAGTCATCAGATGTTCAAGCGACGCCATCTCCCCCTGTGGCTAACCCCCCCGGCACTTCTGGCCACTTGGCTGGTGGCCTTCAACGTGCCTGCGGGGAACATGATCACCCCGGCCCATGCCGATGAAATGACGCCTGCGCAGTTGTTCAATATCCACTGCGCCGCCTGCCATTCCATCGAACTGCCCCAGACCCAGCGGCTTGGCCGCAATGACTGGAACTGGGTGATGGACGACATGGTCAAGTACGGCATGACCTGGCTTACGCCCGAGCAGCGCGAGAAGATCGTGGATCATCTGGTGGAGAACTACGGACCGGACGCCCCGCGCTGATCGGCGCAGGTATTCGGGAGGACACACTGACAGGCACCTTCGGGTGCCTGTTTTTTTGCCTCGTGTGCCGGTCAGGGACGTCGTCCCGGATCCTCAGGGTGTGACCGTGCCGCGATAGCCCTGCAGCAGGTAGACGTCGAAATGGTGCCCCCAGTCCGGGTGCACCGGGATGCGGATGCGGGCCACGCGCTGGTGGTGTTCAAAGTGGGCCGCGATGGACGGCGACAGGTCGCCGGGCGCGTGCAGCAACAGGAAGTCATCGCCCTGCCGGCCCTCAAGGCTGGTGGTCATGTCGTAATGGTCGCGGATCAGGCCGTCGGGGTTCCACTTCACCACCGTCTGCATGCGCGGCTGCACGTAATACATGAGCTGTGCCGTGAGCATGCGATCGCCGGTCATCAGGGTGGCATCCGGGTGCAGGTCCTGTACGTGGGTGATGGCCTGGCCCAGTTCGGACCAGCCACGCACCCGCTTGTAGGGGTCGGTGCGCGCGGTCAGTTCGATGCCGGCGGCGCGCAGCACCGTGTCGTAGTGGTAGATCACGCCGGCGAACAGCAGGTGGATGGCCACGGTGGCGCCCAGCAGCACGCGGCCCAGCCGGCCGCGCCCAAGCAGCCAGACCACCACCAGCATGAGTGCCGTGAGGTAGATGGGCGCCGACCAGTTGGCGTGCACCCGGGAGGCCAGGCTGATGAAGGACACGATCAGCAGCCAGGGGAGCACGAAGGCGAGCAGCAGGCGGGTCTTCTCGTCCCGCCACAGGGCAGGCAGCCTGCGCAGCAGCAGGAACAGCAGCACGGCGAACAGGATCGGGCCGAACACGCCGAACTGGGAGCCGATGAAATCACCCAGGCCGTCGAGGGACCAGCGGGCACGGTCCACCTGGGAGATCTCCTGGGTGTGCTGGTAGCTGACAAAGCCGGTGGCCGCGTTCCACAGCAGGTTGGGTAGATAGACGAGGAAGGCGAGTAGCGCCGCAGCCCAGGGGCGTGGCGAGGTGATCCAGTGCCGGTGCCGTGGTGTGGCGAGCACGAACACCAGGCCTGAGAGGACGAAGATCACCATGTTGTACTTGCTGAGCATGCCCAGCCCCAGGGCCAGGCCGGTGAGCAGCCACCAGCGCCAGTGACCCTCGTCCAGGGCGCGCACCAGTGCGTAGATCCCGAGTGCCCAGAAGAACAGCAGCGGGGCATCGGTGCTGATGATCATGGTGGACAGGGAGATGGCGGGCATCAGGCCGTACAGGGCCGCCACCCAGAAGGCCGCCCGGGCGTCGAACAGGCGCCGGGTGAGGGCGAACAGAATGAGTGCCGTGGCCGCGTGCAGCAGGGGCGAGGCGAGCTTGATGCAGAACAGGCTGTCGCCGCAGGGGGCGGTGGTCAGGGTGATCAGCCAGGCGATCACCGGCGGCTTGGAGTAATAGCCCCAGTCGGGGGCCTGGGCCCAGGTCCAGTACTGGGCCTCGTCGCCGTAGAGGTCGTAGGGGAAGTTCGCCAGCAGGACCAGGCGATACAGGGTATAGAGCGCCGTGACCGCGAGCGCCGCCAGCCAGTAGCGGCGCGCGTCCTGTGCCGACAGGGCCTCAGCCACGTCCGTGATGCCAGTCGGTCTCGCCGGCCTGTTCGTGCACGCTGGAGCGCACCACGTAGGAGCGTTGCTGCCCCGATTCGAAATAGGTGCGGGCGGTCAGTTCGCTCAGTACGCCGGTGGTGAGTAACTGTACCGAGACCAGTACGCACATCACGCCGACGAACAGCAGCGGGCGGGTGCCGATGTCCGCGTCCCAGAACACCTTGAGCATGAGCAGGTAGCCCAGGATCACGGCGCCCAGGCCGCCGAACACCAGGCCGATGGAGCCGAAGAAGTGGCCGGGGCGGGCCTTGAAGCGCATGAAGAAGTACACCGCCAGCAGGTCCAGGATCACCCGGAAGGTACGGGAAATGCCGTACTTGGAGGCGCCCCGGGTGCGGGCATGGTGCTGCACCACGTGTTCGCGGATGCGTTTCGGCGAGGTCTGGGTGGCGAACCAGGCGGGGATGAAGCGGTGCATCTCGCCGTACAGGCGCACGCCCTTGAGGATGTGGGCGCGGAATACCTTCAGGCTGCAGCCGTAGTCGTGCAGGTTCACGCCGGTGATGGAGCGGATCAGCTTGTTGGCGATGCGCGAGGGGATCTTGCGCCGCCACAGGTCGTCCTGGCGGTTCTTGCGCCAGCCGGCCACCATGTCCAGGTCCTCGTCCACCAGGCGCTGCACCATGCCGGGGATGTCGGCCGGGTCGTTCTGAAGGTCGCCGTCCATGAGGGCGATCACGCTGCCCCGGGCGATGTCGATCCCCGCCTGCATGGCGGCGGTCTGGCCGAAGTTGCGTTGCAGGGTGAGGATGCGCACGTGGTGTCCGAACTGCTTGCGCTGGGCGCGCATGCGCTCGTTGGTGTTGTCGGCGCTGCCGTCGTCCACCAGCACCAGCTCCCAGGGATAGGCGTACCCGGACAGTACCTCGTGGACCCGTTCCACGAAGGGCGCGACGTTGTCTTCCTCGTTGTACATGGGCACCACCAGCGACAGGGTGAGGGGCTCGGTGGTGTCCGGGAGGGAGGTGTCGATCATGGAATTCGGTCTCGTGAGCAGGATGCGCCCGGTATTCTAACGCGTCTGGCGGTCCACGCGCCTGCCCGGCAGCAGGGGCACGAGCAGACCGCCCAGCAGGGTTGAGCCGAGCAGGAACAGGTGCAGGTTCACGGCGCCCGCGAGCGCCGCCTCGCCACTGACGCCAAAGGGCAGCAGGGCGGCCACCACGCCCGCCTCGTAGGTGCCCGCACCGGCCACGCCATGCACGGGCAGCACGCTGGTCAGGTCGCCGGCGATCACCGCCAGCCAGGCGGCGGCCAGCGGCGCTTCCAGAAACAGGCCCAGCACCCAGACGAATACCGCGAGCTTGAGCAGCCAGTTGGCGAAGGTCCAGGCCCAGGCGCGCCAGAAGTCCCCGGCGCTGCCCGGCAGGGCGTCCAGCACCCGGTAGAGCTTGCCGCGCAGCCCGTCATCTCCGGGCGCGCCCAGCCGATCCCGCAAAGCGGGCGCCAGTCGTTGCGCGAACACCAGCGTCAGCAGCCAGGCGGCGGCCAGCGGGACCGCCACGGCGGGACCGAGCAGGTGACTGCCCAGGGCCAGCAGGGCAAACAGCGCGAGGGTGTGCAGGTCCATGAGCCGGAACCACAGCAGCACCGGCACGGAGTGCAGGGCCGGCACGCCGAAGTCCCGGGCCATGAGCACCGGGAAGCTCAGCTCGCCGGTGCGCATGGGCAGCAGGTTGTTGAGCAGGTTGTGGGTCAGCGTCAGGCGCAGGCAGGCCGGGAAGCGGCCGCGCATCCGCGCCCGGTAGTAGTCGTAGACACGCAGCGCGCGCAGCCAGTATGTGAGGAAGGCCAGGACCAGCGCGCCGAGCACGCCCGGGAGCGGGATCTCACGCCAGGGGGCGAGCAGCGGCGCCCAGCCGAAGTACCATTCCACGAACACCACGAAGGCGACGAGGATCAGGATCGCCAGCAGAGTCTTGGGCCGGATCATGGACATCATGGCGTGTGTGGGCGCCGTACTGGTGGCGCAGGGGGGCGGGCGGTTAG
Organism: Thioalkalivibrio sulfidiphilus HL-EbGr7; assembly: GCF_000021985.1. Taxonomy (NCBI): domain Bacteria; kingdom Pseudomonadati; phylum Pseudomonadota; class Gammaproteobacteria; order Chromatiales; family Ectothiorhodospiraceae; genus Thioalkalivibrio; species Thioalkalivibrio sulfidiphilus. The sequence goes on along the minus strand of NC_011901.1, from coordinate 3,244,299 downwards.
ACTTTGCACCTTTTGACGGACGAGCCCCGGCATGACTGACAGAACTTCCGGCGATGTGGCCCTGCAGGGGCTTTCCGAGCGCTGGCTCGCGGTGCTGCTGTGTGTGGCGGTGTTCTCCGCCTTCTTCTTCAACATGCACGGCTTCCCGCTGTTCGACCTGGATGAAGGGGCCTTCAGCGAGGCGACCCGTGACATGCTGGCGCGGGGTGACTTCATCGCCACCTATCTCTATGGCGAGCCCCGCTATGATAAGCCCATCCTCATTTACTGGCTACAGGCCGCCTCGGTCACCCTGTTCGGGCTGAACGAGTTTGCCCTGCGTCTGCCCTCGGCCCTGGCGGCCGCCGCGTGGATGCTCGCGGTGTACGCCTTCACCGCCCGGGTCACGGACCGGCGCACCGGGCTTGTCGCCGCGATTATCGGTGCCACGATCTTCGAGGTGAGCGTGATCGGCAAGGCGGCCATCGCCGATGCCCTGCTCAACCTGCTCATCGCCGCCAGCATGTTCGCCATCTACCTGCATTACCGGGAAGGCGGCCGGCGCTGGGTGTATGCCGCGTTCCTGCTCATGGGCCTGGGATTCCTCACCAAGGGACCGGTGGCGGTGGCCATCCCGTTTGCCGCGAGCCTGATCTTCTTTGCCCTCAAGGGACGCTTCCGCGACTGGCTGCGCGCGGTGTTCAATCCCGTGGGCATCATCCTGTTCCTGATCGTGGTGCTGCCCTGGTACGGGGCGGTGACGCTGCGCGAAGGACCCGGGTTCATCCTGGGCTTCCTGCTGGAACACAACCTGGGCCGTTTCCAGCAGCCCATGGAGGGACACAGCGGACCGATCTACTACTACATCCCCGTGCTGCTCATTGGCCTGTTGCCCTGGACCACGGTGCTGGTGGCGGCCTTGTGGTGGGCCGCGCGCCGGGCACGTGGCGATGACCTGCAGCTGTTCCTGCTCATCTGGTTCGTGCTGGTGTTCGTGCTGTTCTCCCTGGCCGGCACCAAGCTGCCCCATTACATCCTCTATGGCGTGACGCCGCTGTTCGTGCTGATGGCCCTGCACCTGGAGCGTCTGAACCTCAAGGGACTGGGCGTCGGCATGCTCGCCGTTCTGCCGGCGCTGCTGTTCTTCGCCCTCATGCTGGCCTTTCCGAGCATCGTCGAGATCGCGGCAGCACAGGTCAGGGATCCCTTCACCGCCGCGCTTCTGAGCGACGTGGACCGGCATTTCGGCCTGCTGTGGTACGGCGTGTTCGGCGTCGCCCTGGCGGTCAGCCTGTGGGCGCTGTTCGCGAGCCGCGTGCACCTGGCCTGGCGCCTCGGCCTGCTGGGCGTGCTGGTGACGGCCTCCGTGGCCGGCCTGTTGCTGCCTACGGTGGCGGCGGTTCAGCAGGGCCCCATCCGCGACGCGGCCCTGGTGGCCCGGGAACGACCCGAGACGGTGGTGATGGTGGGACTCAACAACCCGAGCTTCAACGTCTACGCCCGGCGTCACGTGGAGCGCCGGGATCCGCAACCCGGCGAGGTGGCGGTGACACGGATCACCTCGCTGCATCGTCTGCCCGAGCACGAGGTGCTTTTCGAGCGTAATGGCGTGCTGTTGGTGAAGGTGGTTGATTAGTGCTTGGTACTTGGTGCTTGGTACTTTGTGATAGACAAAGCACAAAGCACAAAGCACAAAGCACAAAGCACAAAGCACAAAGCACAAAGCACAAAGCACAAAGCACACCCCTCCCTTGAGCCCGCAGCGCCCCGGCGTTAGGCTTAATCCATCAAGGACGACACCCCATGGACGGATCCATGAACCTCGCCACCCTGTATGCCCGTGCACTGGACGGCATCCACGCACCGCCGGTCCAGATCGAAGTCCATCTCGCCAACGGCCTGCCCGCCTGCGCCATCGTCGGCCTGCCCGAGGCGGCAGTGCGCGAGAGCCGGGAGCGGGTGCGCGCCGCCCTGATCACCAGCGGTTTCGAATTTCCCGCCCGTCGCATCACCGTCAACCTCGCCCCCGCCGACCTGCCCAAGGACGGCGGGCGTTTCGATCTCGGCATCGCTCTGGGCCTGCTGGCCGCCTCGGGTCAGTTGCCAACCTCCGCCCTGTCGGATTACGAGTTCGTGGGCGAGCTGGGGCTCGATGGCGAGCTGCGCCCGGTGCGCGGGGTGCTTCCCGCGGCCCTGTCCGCCCGTTCGGCGGGGCGCAGCCTGGTGGTGGCGAGGGAGGATGCCGACGAGGCGGCCCTGGTGCGCGGCTGCCGGGTGCTGGCGGCGGGCCATCTGCTGGAGGTGTGTGCCCACCTGCGGGGTGAGACCCTGCTTGTGGAGCATCCCGCCCCGCAAACCGGCGAGGGACAGCATAACGGGGCGGATCTGGCCGAGGTGCGCGGTCAACCCCAGGCCCGACGGGTGCTGGAGATCGCGGCCGCCGGCGAGCACCACCTGCTGATGATCGGCCCGCCGGGCACCGGCAAGACCATGCTGGCCAGCCGTCTGCCGGGGCTGCTGCCGCCCATGAGCGACGACGAGGCGTTGACGACGGCCGCCATCCACGCAGTGAGCGGCCAGCCCCTGGACCTCAAGCGCTGGAAACGGCGTCCGTTTCGCGCCCCGCACCACACCGCCTCCGGGGTGGCCCTGGTGGGCGGCGGTTCCAGTCCACGGCCCGGTGAGATCTCCCTGGCCCACAACGGCGTGCTGTTCCTGGACGAGCTGGCGGAGTTCGACCGGCGGGTGCTGGATGTGCTGCGCGAGCCCCTGGAGAGCGGCGCCATCACCATCTCCCGGGCCGCCCGGCAGGCGGAGTTCCCGGCCCGCTTTCAGCTGGTGGCCGCCATGAACCCCTGCCCCCAGGGTTATGACTGCGATCTCGCCGCCAACTGTCGCTGCAGCCCCGAGCAGATCCGCCGTCAGCGCGCGCGGCTCTCGGCGCCGTTCCTGGACCGCATCGATCTGTCGGTGCAGGTGCCGCGCCTGCCCAAGGACCAGCTGTTCGATACCCAGGGTCCGATGCCCGAGGACAGCGCCACGGTGCGTACCCGGGTGTTGGATTGCCGTGCGCGGCAGCTGACGCGACAGGGCCACAGCAATGCGCTGCTGGACGGTCAGGGGATCCGCATCCATTGCGCCCTGGACGGGGCGGGCCGGGGGGATGCTCGAGTCAGCCATGGAGCGGTTTCACCTCTCCGCCCGTTCCGCCCACCGCATCCTGCGGGTGGCGAGGACCATCGCCGATCTGGCGGGGAGCGAGGGGATTACACCGGAGCACCTGGCGGAGTCATTGACCTACCGGGCGCTGGATCGCTGGCGGATGTAAGACATGAAAGTGCGAAGTGGGAAGTGAGCAATGAAGTTGGAAGTGAGAAGTAGGAAGTGTGAAGTCAGAAAACCCATCATGACGGGTTTTTTCTTTCTCACTTCCCAATTCTCACTTCGCACTTCAGTTCGATCCTTGGCATGAAAAAAGGGCGCTAACGGCGCCCCTTTTTTCATGCCAAGGGATCGAACCCTTACAGGGTGCCGACAAAGGCGGCCAGGTCGGCGATGTCCTGGTCGGACAGGCCGGTGGCGTTGGGGGCCATCAGGGCGGTCTGGGGACCGACCTGCTCGCCGGCGCGGTACTTCTTCAGCAGTTCGGCGATGCGCTCGGGGGCGGTGCCGGCCAGCTTGGGGAAGATGCCCATGCCCTGGCCCTGGGCGCCGTGACAGGCGGCGCAGCTGGCGAACTTGGCCTGACCGGCAGTGGCGTCGCCGGCTGCGGCGGTGGCGGTAGGGGCGGCCGCAGGAGCAGGAGCAGCCGCAGCCGGAGCAGCAGCAGGCGCAGCCGCGGGTGCGCTGGCAGCGGCGCCGTTCACGCGGATGCCGGATTCAGTCAGCAGGTAGGCCACCACCTGGCGCATGTCGTCATCGCTCAGGCTGGGATCGCCGCCCCGGGCGGGCATGGCGTTGAAGCCGTTGATGGCATGGCTCAGGACGGTGTCGAAGCCCTGGCCCATGCGCGTGCGCCATTCGGCCTCGTCGCCCTTGCGGGGGGCACCGGCGGCGCCGGTGTCGTGGCAGGCAGCGCAGACGCCGCGGTAGATGTCGGCGGCGGTGCGGGGCGCGGCAACGGCCTGGGCGTCCACATCGGCGGAGACCACGCGGCCGATGGGCCGGATGCGCTCCTCCACCATGGCCTGGGCGGAGGTGCTCGGTTCGGCCGGGGCACGTGCCTGATCGATCACATTGATCAGGCGGGTCACCAGGAAGATCACGGTCACCAGCAGTACCACGACGCTGATGGCCAGAACGAATTTGGTCGTGAAGTCAGTCTTCTGTTGTGGGTTTGCCACGTTTTCCTCCCAACGCTGTCGCGCCACCGTAGACCCTGACGACAACGCGCAGGACCCCGGAACCGAAAAAACAGGCGCGGATTATAGGCCATCCGCACCGGCGCGTGCACTGTCTGTGATCAATTCGGTCCGACAGGCTCCTAGGTAGGCGCGCCAGCCGCCCAGGTGGGTGATCTCCCGGGCGTCGGCCACTCCGTGGGGCTCGCACAGGAAGCCGGCCACACGGCTGCCATCGGCCAGTTCCACCCGGCCGATGCCAAGCGGCGCGGGGATGCCGTCCACGAAGCTGCCGAAGTGGGCCGCGGGCAGTTCCCAGACCTCCACCTCGATGGCCTGCCCGCCGGCATCGCGCACCAGTCCGGGGCGCCAGGGCGGGCCGCCGGCCAGGGCGTAGAAGCGGTAGTGGGGGCTGGTGCGGGTCTTTGCCACCAGCCGGGCGCCGCGCTCGGTGAGCTGGTGATTGAGCGGCAGCCCCTGCATGTGGGCACCGCAGACCGCCACGCGGAGGTGGCCGGGGGCGGGGCCGGTCACCGGACGGGGCGCCGGCACCGGGTGCGCCGTGGCGCCCTGGGTTTCAACCGAGGCGTGCTGGAAGCGCTCGCCCAGGGGCAGCAGGGCGCCGTCGCCGAAGGCCGGGGCGATCAGGGTGATGCCGAAGGGCAGGCCGTCGGCCTGGAAACCGGCGGGTACCGCGAGCGACGCCAGGTCCAGCAGGTTCATGAAGTTGGTGTAGTAGCCAAGATTTGAGTTGAGCCGCACCGGGTCGGCGTTCACCTGCGCGATGGTGTAGATCGTCCCGGCGGTGGGGGTGACCAGCACGTCCACCGCCTGCCAGGCGGCCTCGGCCTGGCGTTTGTAGTCCATGAGCCGGTACTGGGCGCGGAAGCAGTCCGTGGCCCTGGGCGCGGCGCCGCCGCCGATGATGCCCCGGGTCACGGCCAGCAGTTCACCGGGTGCCTCGTCGATCAGGGGCTGGGTGGCCAGGTAGCGTTCGGTGACCCAGGGGCCCTCGTAGAGCAGGCGCGCGGCGTCCAGGAAGGGGGCGAAGTCGATCTCCACCCGCGTCCCGCCCAGGGATTGAAGGCGCGCCACCGCCTCGTGGAACAGGCGCTCGGCCTCGGCGTTGCCGAAGAATTGCAGCTGTTCCGCCCGGGGCACGCCGAAGCGGAACCGGGCGGGATCGAAGCCGTGGGTGGTGAGCGGCCGGGGCCGTGCATAGGCGTCGTGCGCATCGAAGGCGGCGGTCACCGCCAGTACGCGCTCGGCGTCGGGCACCGTGAGGGCGAAGATGGACACGGTGTCCAGGCTGCGGCAGGCGGGCACCACGCCCGAGGCGGACAGCAGGCCCCGGGTGGGCTTCACGCCGATCAGGTTGTTGAAGGCCGCCGGTACCCGGCCGGAGCCCGCGGTGTCGGTGCCCAGGGAAAAGCTCACCACCCCGGTGGCCACGGTGACCGCCGAGCCGGCGCTGGATCCGCCGGAGATGTAGGCCGGGTCGAAGGCGTTGGCGCAGGCGCCATAGGGTGACCGGGTGCCCACCAGGCCGGTGGCGAACTGGTCCAGGTTGGTCTTGCCGATGGGCAGGGCGCCGGCCTCGATCAGGCGCTCGACCACGAAGGCGCTGTGCTCTGGCGTATAGGCGAAGGCCGGGCAGGCGGCGGTGGTGGGCACGCCGGCGAGATCGATGTTGTCCTTGATGGCGAAGGGGATGCCGTACAGGGGCAGGGTGTCGGGACTCTCGCCTTCCAGGCGTGCGGCGTGGGCCATGAGGGCGTCCCGGTCCAGCACCCGGATCCATTCGTGGCGATCCGGTTGCGCGGCGATGCGCGCGAGCACCTCGTCGATCAGCTCGGCGGGTGTCAGCCGGCCCTCCCGGTAGGCGCGGTGCAGGCTGTCGATGTCCAGGCTCAGATGCGGGTGCTTCATGGTCGGTCTCGCGGGGGCAAAGGGATTCAGGACTGGAGTTCCAGGATGATCACCGCCTGGCCGGCATGCACCGAGCCGCCCCGGGCGCAGAGCACCTCGCGCACCACGGCCTCCTCGTCCGCCTCGATGGGGATCTCCATCTTCATGGCCTCCACCACCACCAAGGTGTCGCCGGGGGCGACCCGGTCGCCGGGCTTGACCGCGATCTCCCAGACGCTGCCGGTGACCGGCGAGGCCACCGCCAGGCAGCCCTCGGGCAGGTCGAAGGGCGCGTCGGAGGTGGATTCATCGTCCGGCAGCGCATCCACGTGCTCTGCCTGGCCGGCCTGCTTCCAGCGCTCCCGCTCCGCCTCGAAGGCGGCCTGCTGGCGGGCCTTGAAGGCGGCGATGGATTCGGCGTTTTCCTCCAGGAAGCGCAGGTAGTCGCCGAGCCTCAAGGTGGTCTCCTCGATGCGCAGGTTGAAGCGGCCGTGCACGAAGTCCTCGCGCATGCGCAGCAGTTCCTCGTGGCTCACCGGGTAGAAGCGCAGCTGGTCGAAGAAGCGCAGCAGCCACTGCTTGCCCTCGGTGAAGTCCCGGGTCTGCCGGTAGCGGTTCCACATCTGCACCGTGCGGCCCACGAACTGGTAGCCGCCCGGCCCTTCCATGCCGTAGACGCACAGGTACGCGCCGCCGATGCCCACGGCGTTCTCCGGCGTCCAGGTGCGCGCCGGGTTGTACTTGGTGGTCACCAGGCGGTGGCGCGGGTCCAGCGGCGTGGCCACCGGCGCGCCCAGGTAGACGTCGCCCAGGCCCATGACCAGGTAGCGGGCGTTGAACAGGATGTCCTTCACCTGATCGATGTCTTCCAGGCCGTTGATGCGGCGGATGAACTCGATGTTGCTGGGACACCAGGGGGCGTCGGGGCGCACCGACTGCATGTACTTCTCGATGGCGAGCCGGGTGGAGGGGTCGTCCCAGGACAGGGGCAGGTGCACGATGCGGCTCGGCACCTGCATGTCCTCGATGGCGGGCAGGGCGTCCTCGGCCTGCTTGAGCAGCCGCACCAGGTCCGCCTGGCCGATCACCCGGCTGTCGTAGTGCACCTGCAGGGAGCGGATGCCCGGGGTGGTCTCGATGATGCCCTCGATGGCCTGGCGTTCGATCCAGTCCATCAGGGCGTGCACCCGGAAACGCAGCCTGAGATCCAGCACCAGGGGGCCGTACTCGATCAGCAGGTAACGGTCGCCGGCCTGGCGATAGCAGACGCCCACGTGATCCGCGTCTGCCTCACGCCGGTACAGGACGGGACTGGTGTCCACGCCCGGCACCCGGGCCTGGATGGCGGGGGCGGGGGCGGGGGACAGGGTGGCGATGCAGCGGTCCTGGTGCGCCTCCAGGGCGTTGGCGCTGGCGATGTCGGTGCAGTGGAAGCGCAGGGTGTCGCCGGGGGTGAGCTGGCCCAGCTTCCACAGTTCCGCCTGGATGATGGTCACGGGGCACACGAAGCCGCCCAGGCTCGGTCCGTCGGGACCCAGGATCACCGGCATGTCGCCGGTGAAGTCCACCGCGCCGATGGCGTAGGCGTTGTCGTGGATGTTGGAGGGGTGCAGGCCCGCCTCGCCGCCGTCCTCCCGGGCCCACCGGGGCTTCGGGCCGATCAGACGCACCCCGGTTCGGCTGGAGTTGTAGTGCACCTCCCAGTCGGTGGCGAAGAAGGTCGCCATGTCCGCGTCGGTGAAGAAGTCCGGCGCGCCGTGGGGGCCGTAGGTGACCTGAATGACCCAGTGTCTGCCGTAGGCCGGGATCAGGGCCGCCGGGATCTCCCGGCAGGTCTCGTCCGGTGCGCTGGCGGCGTTGAGTCGCAGCACGTCGCCCGTCCGCAGGGTGCGCCCGCCGTGGCCGCCGAACTGGCCCAGGGTGAAGGTGGACTTGCTGCCCATGTAGTCGGGCACGTCCAGACCACCCTTGACCGCCAGGTAGCTGCGGCTGCCGGCGCCGCTGATGGCGCGCAGCCTGAGGGTGCTGCCGGCGCGCACCGGCACCGGCTGCCAGTAGGGGATCTCCTGGCCGTCCAGCAGGGCCTTCATCCAGGCGCCGGTGAGCGCAATCACCGTGTCCGTGTTGAAGCGCAGGGTCGGGCCGGTGACGGTCAGTTCCAGGGCCGCCGCGCCTTCCGGGTTGCCCACCGCCCGGTTGGCCAGGCGGAAGGCGAGATGGTCCATGGGGCCCGAGGGCGGCACACCGATGGGCCAGTAGCCGGTGCGCCCGGGGTAGTCCTGCACCATGGACTGGGTGCCGGGGGAGAGCACCTCGAGGGTGGCGGGGCGGTAGGCGAGGCGATCCAGGTAGCGGGTGTAGTGCTGCGCCTGCCGGAACACGTCGTCGGCGAGGATCTGGCCCAGGTAGGGCAGGTTGGACTCGATGCCGTGCAGCTCGGCGCACGCGATCGCCTCGCCGAGCCGGGCCCGGGCCTCGTCCCGGTCCGCGCCCCGGGCGATGAGCTTGGCGATCATGGGGTCGTAGTGGGGCGAGATCTCGGAACCCTGTTCCACCCAGGTCTCGACGCGAATGTCCGAAGGCAGGCGCAGTGCGGTGAGCACGCCGCTGGAGGGCTGGAACTGCTTGCCCGGGTCCTCGGCGTAGAGGCGCGCCTGGATGGCGGCGCCCCGGGGGGCGTGCCGGTAGGCGCCCAGGAAGTCGCGCTCGCCGGCGGCCAGGCGCACCATCCAGGCCACCAGGTCCACGCCGGTCACCTCCTCGGTGACCCCGTGTTCCACCTGCAGCCGGGTGTTCACCTCCAGGAAGTAGAAGGCGCCGGTCCGGGTATCGTAGACGTATTCCACGGTGCCGGCGGAACGGTAGTTCACCGCCTGGCCCAGGCGCACCGCCGCGTCCATGAGCTGCGCGCGCAGGCCGTCGTCGATGCCCGGCGCCGGGGTCTCCTCGATCACCTTCTGGTTGCGCCGCTGCACCGAGCAGTCCCGTTCGCCCAGGGCCACCACGCGGCCCTCGCCGTCGCCGAAGATCTGCACCTCCAGGTGCCGGGCGTACTCCACGTACTTCTCCAGGAAGATGCCGCCCTGGCCGAAGTTGTTGCGGCTCAGGCGTTCCACCGAGTGGAAGGCCTCCTCCAATTGCTTCTCCGAGCGGCAGATCTGCATGCCGATGCCGCCGCCGCCGGCGGTGCTCTTGAGCATCACCGGGTAGCCGATGCGCAGGGCCTCGCGCCGGGCGTGGTCCAGGTCGTCCAGCAGGCCGGTGCCGGGCAGCAGGGGCACGCCGTTCTCGGCGGCCAGGGACCGGGCCGTGTGTTTGAGGCCGAAGTCGCGCATCTGCTGCGGCGTCGGGCCGATGAAGGCGATGCCCGCCTGCTCGCATGCCTCGGCGAAGGCGGCGTTCTCGCTCAGGAAGCCGTAGCCGGGGTGGATGGCCTCGGCGCCGGTGCTGCGGGCCACCTCCAGGATCTTGTTCCAGTCCAGGTAGCTGTCCCGGGCCGGTGCAGGGCCGATGCACACCGCCTCGTCCGCCTGGCTCACGTGCAGGGAGTGGGCGTCGGCCTGCGAGTACACCGCGACCGAGCCCGCGCCCATGGACTTGAGCGTGCGGATGATGCGGCAGGCGATGGCGCCGCGGTTGGCGATCAGGACCTTGTTGAACATGGGGCGCTCGTCATCAGTCGGGACAAGGGGCTGCGGGCGCTCACGCGTCCCAGACCAGGACCTCCACCGGCGTCGGGTTGTAGGCGTTGCAGGGGTTGTTGAGCTGCGGGCAATTGGAGATCAGCACCAGCACGTCCATTTCCGCGCGCATCTCCACGTAGCGTCCCGGCGCCGAGAGGCCGTCGGCGAAACACAGGCCGCCCTCGGGGGTGACCGGCACGTTCATGAAGAAGTTGATGTTCGACGACAGGTCCCGCTTGCCCATGCCGTGGTCGTGCTCGGCCAGCGCCAGCAGGAAGCTGTCCCGGCAGCTGTGCATGTGGCGCTTGTCCAGAGCGTAGCGCACGGTGTTGCTCTCCGCCGAGCAGGCGCCGCCCAGGGTGTCGTGACGGCCGCAGGTGTCGGCGGTGATGGTGAGCATCACCCGGCCCTCGCTGGACAGGAGCTGGGTGCCGGTGCTGAGGTAGATGTTACCCTGGGCGCGGATGGTGTCGTTGGCGCTGTAGCGCTCCTCCGGGTCGTCCGCGTTGTAGAACAGGGTGTCCACGGCCTGGTTGCCTTCCAGGTCCAGGATGCGCAGGGTCTGGCCCTTGCGCACGATGCCGGTGAAGGGTTCCCCCGCGGGGACCACCTGGCGGAACACCGCCTGGCTGGCATCCAGGGGGCTTTCGACGAGTGCTGTGCTCATGATCGGTCTCCGGGTCTTGTGCTCAGCCCAGGGGGTAGAGGCGTTCGGTATTGGTAAAGGCGCGCTGGTTCTGCGCGCAGTGGTTGCGGCAGGGATCGTCGGGGCCGGGCGGGTCGGAACGCCACACCAGCAGGTCCACGGGTCTGGGCGCGTAGGCGGGCGCCGGGTCCAGGGGATGCTGGCAGGTGGAGAGCACCACCAGGGTGTCCATCTCGAAGCGCAGGTCCAGGTAGTCGCCGGGTTTGGAGTTGCCCGGATTGAACACAAGGGCGCCGTCCTCGTTCACGGTGACCTTGCTGAACAGGTTCAGGTTGGCCACCACGTCGCGCCGGCCCAGGCCGTACTTGCCCAGTTCGTTGACCAGGCTGTCGAAGCCGTTGCGGTGGTAGGCGTTGCGGTGCTCCTGGTAGCGGGCCTCGCCGTATTTCTGCTGCACCAGGGCGGCGTTGGACAGCCCGCCGATGGTGTCGTGCCAGCCGCAGGTGTCCTCGGTGATGGAGCAGATCACCCGGCCCATGTCGCTGTAGCAGACGTTGCCCCGGGTGAGGAACGCGGTGTGCTGGCCCTTGAGGGTGTCAGCCATGTTGTAGCGTTCCGTGGTGTCCTCGCGGCTGTAGAGCAGCATGGCCACGTTGGCGCCGCCCTCCGGGTCGGTGAGGCGCAAGGTGGTGCCGCGGCGCAGCACCCAGGACCAGTGGGCGCCCGCGGGCACGCGCTCTTCCCAGAGCCTGCGTGACTCGTCCGGTGTGTTGTTCATGTGGTCGGTCTCCATGAGTAGTACGGATTCGCGAATTCGTAATACTGACTAGGCAGGTTGCGTGCCAAGGCAGCCGACGGGCGGCGCGCCTTGCGCCGCGGCGATGTGCGGGGTTGAGTCTGCCGCTCGCCTGCACCAGGGCGGGGCATGACAGGTGCCGGGGCACGCATTTGGTGCCTCAGTTGCCACGGGCGGGCGGCTGGTGCACCTGGGGGATGAGGGTGGTGGTCAGTTCCAGCTTGCCGGAGATCACACCCCGGTTGGTGATCATGCGGTCGGCGATGACCTGCAGCTGGGTCGCCGGGCCCTGCACCAGGATCACCTCCATGGCGCGGTTGTGCATCAGGTGGATGTGCAGGGAGCTGATCACCTCCTCCACGTGCTCGTGCTGCAGGTCCGCGAGGACCTTCTGCAGGCGCGGCGTGCTGTGGTCGTAGAGCAGGGTGATGGTGCCGGCCATCACCTCGTTGCCCAGTTCCCGTTTGTGGGCCACCAACTGGTGGCTGATCATCTCCGCCAGCGCCGCGGAACGGCTCTCGTAACCGCGCGCCTCCACCATGTCGTCCAGCTGCCCGAGCAGGGGCTCGGGCAGGGAGATGCTGATGCGGCTGACGCCTCCGTTGGCTTTCATGGGCTTTCCCTAGAACAGGTGGCTGTAGCGTTCGATCTCCCAGGCGGAGATGGTCTGGTGGTAGCTGGTCCACTCGGCGCGCTTGTACTTGATGAACTCGTCGCGCAGGCCCTGGCCCAGGGCCTCGACCACGAAGGGGTCCGCCTCGAAGGCATCGATGGCCTCGGCGAGGCTCTTGGGCAGGAACTCGATGCCCCGGTCGGCGCGCTCGGCGTCGCTCAGTTCGTAGAGGTTGTCCTCCTGGGGCCTGCCCGGGTCGAGGCCCTCGCGGATGCCTTCCAGGCCCGCGGCCAGGGCCAGGGTGGCGGCCAGGTAGGGGTTCACCGCGCCGTCGGCGTTGCGCGACTCGCAGCGTCCGCCGCCCATGGGCACGCGCACGGAGTTGGTGCGGTTGTTGGAGCCGAAGGAGTTGAACACCGGCGCCCAGGTGAAATAGGGCATGTCGCCCTGGCGCACCAGGCGCTTGTAGCTGTTCACCGTGGGCGCGAAGGCGGCGCACAGGGCTTTGCCATGCTTGATGATGCCGGCGATGAACTGGTAGCCGATCTCGGTCAGGCCCAGGCCGCGGGGGTCTTCCTTCGGATCGCAGGCGAACAGGTTCGCGCCGGTCTCAAGATCATAGAGGGACATGTTGAAGTGGGCGCCGTTGCCGGTCTTGTCGGCGAAGGGCTTGGGCATGAAGGTGGCGATCAGGCCTTCCTCCTTGGCGTACTCCTTGGCCATCAGACGCAGGAAGGTGAAGCGATCGCAGGTGGTCAGCGCGTCGGCGTAGCGGAAGTCGAACTCGAACTGGCCGTTGGCGTCCTCGTGGTCGAAGGAATACAGGTCCCAGCCCAGGGCGTTGATGGTGGTGGCCATCTTGTCCAGCCAGGTGAACTGATCCAGGAAGGCGCGCGCGTCATAGCAGGGCTTGACCAGCCGGTCGTCGGGGTTGGGGACCTCGAGGCCGCCGTCCCCGGTCTGGCGCAGCAGGAACACCTCCGCCTCGATGCCTAAGTTGAAGCCGAAGCCCATTTCGTTGGCCTTCGCGATCATGTTCTTCAGCGCCACCCGGGTGCTGAACGGATAGGGCTTGCCGTGGAAGGTGTTGTCCGCGGGCATCCAGGCCACCTCAGGCCGCCAGGGCAGCTGGATGATGTGGTCCAGGTCCGGCACCGAGGCGATCTCGTCCTCGTTGGGGGCCTGGCCCAGGCCGTCCAGGGCATAGCCGGTGTAGAGCTCGGAGCCGTGGGCCATGTGGGGCAGGTGGTCGATGGGCACCACCTTGCCCTTGGGCACGCCGTGGATGTCCACGTAGGCGCCGAGGCAGTACTTCACGCCCTGGGCGCGCAGGCGGTCCTGGATCTGGCGAATCTCGTCGGCGGTCTTGGTCTTCATGTCAGGGTTTCCCGTTGTCGGGTTGGATGGATCTGAAATAGGAATGGGGCAGGGGTGGCGTCTCCGCCATGCCCTTGCGCACCCGGGCACTGAGGTCCTCCACCATCCAAGCGTACAGGGTCGCGCCCTGTTCCCGGTTGGCGCGGCTCGGGTGTCCGGTGACGCCGTTGGTGCTGGTGCGGTTGACCGGGTGGGCGAACACGCAGTCTTCGGTGCGGTCGGGATCGTCGGCGTCCCGGATGCGCTCCGCGCGCAGCATGTGTGGCGAGAGCGCCATCATCAGTGCCGTCTCGGCGGCGTTGGCGTGCCAGTCCATGCCGTCCGCGCAATGGGCCGTGCGCACCCGCTCACTGATGGCCGGCGTGTTGACGAGCGCCACCATCAGGTCGTCGTGCTCGGCGCGCAGCATCTCCAGGGCGCAGCGCAGCGGCGCCTCGTTGGTCACGTGCCCGTTGACCAGGAACAGGCGCCGAAAGCCCGAGGCGTAGACCCAGTCGCCGATGTCCTTGATCACGTCGATCAGCGTCTTGGGCTGCAGCGCGATGGTGCCCGGCCAGCGTCTCGAGTGGCCGATGGAGCAGCCGTAGGGCAGCGCGGGCAGCAGCATGGCGCCGGTGCTTTCCGCCACGTCGCGACACAGGCGCGCGGCGATCTCCGCGTCCATGCCGCATCCCAGGTGCGGGCCGTGCTGCTCGGTGGCGCCCACCGGCAGGATGGCGCTGTCCATGCCGCCCGCCACCAGCGCGCCGATCTCTTCCCAGGTCATGGTGTACCAGTCGTTGAGCATCAGAACACGGACTCCACCTTGGCGTTGACGGGCACCATGCGCACCATGTTGAGGCGGTCGCCGTTGACCCCTTCTTCGGTCTCTGCGCCTGGCGGATGGATGAGTTCCTCGAGACGGCGCTTGGTGGCCAGGAACTCGGGACTCAGGAACTGGGACGGGTTGCGTGGCTGGGGCACGGGGACCTCGATGAGTTCCTGCACCTCGCCGGGGTGGGCCTTGAGCACCAGGATGCGGTCGGCCAGGAAGATGGCCTCGTCGAGATCGTGGGTGATGAACACGATGGTGATGTCGATGTTCTTCCAGATCTCCAGCAGGTAGCCCTGCATCTTTGCCCGGGTCTGGGCGTCCAGGGCGCCGAAGGGCTCGTCCATGAGCAGGATGCGCGGCTGGTTGGCCAGCGCCCGGGCGATGGCCACCCGCTGTTTCATGCCGCCGGAGAGCTGGTGGGGGTAGCTGTTGGCGAACTTGGTGAGGCCCACCAGATCGATCCACTGCAGCGCCTCCTCCTCGGCGGCGGTGCGGCTGCGTCCGGCCAGTTCCAGACCGAACATCACGTTCTTCTTCACCGTGCGCCAGGGAAACAGGGTGTAGCCCTGGAACACCATGCCGCGATCCGGTCCCGGGCCATGCACCGGCTTGCCGTCCAGCAGCACCTCGCCGCTGCTGTAGTCCTCAAGGCCGGCCAGGGTGCGCACCAGGGTGGACTTGCCGCAGCCGGAGGGACCGATGACGCACACGAACTCCCGCTGGTGGGTGCGGAAGCTGATGTCCTTGAGCGCGGTGACGGTGCCCTGGGGCGTGTCGAAGGTCTTGGTCAGGCCCTTCACCTCCAGGATCACCGGCCGTTCCTTGAGGCGCGCGAAGCGGTCGGCCACCTCCGGTGACTGGTCGCGGTAGCTGGGCAGTTCCAGACGGGTCATGGGGGGCTCCGTGAGTCTCAGGCGCGGGCGGTGCGCTGCCAGGGGAACAGGCGCCGACCCAGCCAGGCGAGGATCAGGTCGGTGGTCAGGCCGATGATCCCGATAATCAGGATGGCCGCGAACACGTTGTCGAAGTTCTTGTAGCGGGCCTGCTGGGTGATGAACCAGGTGATGCCGGAGCTGGCGCCGATCATCTCGGCGACGATCAGGTAGGTCCAGGCCCAGCCGAGCAGGATGCGCATGTCCCGGTAAAGGTCGCTGGCGATGCCCGGGATGACCACCTTGAACAGCAGCCCGGCGTTGCGCGCGCCGAGCGTCATGGCGGCCTCCAGCAGGGCCGGGTCCAGCTTGCGGGTGGTGTTGGCCACCACCAGCACCTGCTGGAAGAAGGTGCCGATGAAGATGATGGCGATCTTGGGGGCATCGTGGATGCCCAGGATGGCCACCGCCAGCGCGCCAAAGGCCGGCGCCGGCAGGTAGCGGAAGAATTCCACAAAGGGTTCGGTGAGGCGCGACACCGCCACGTAGGTGCCCGCCAGGATGCCCAGGGGCACGCCGATCAAAGACGACAGGAAGAAGCCCCAGAAGATGACCTGGATACTGTCTGCGAGGCTCTCGTGCAGCCACTTCTCATTGCGCCGCTGGGGTTCGGTGGTGAAGGCCGTGTACAGGGCCGTGGCCACCTGGTGGGGCGCGGGCAGGTAGACCGGGTTGGTGCGCGTGCCGGTGGGCAGTTCGCGGCCCTCGGCGCGCATCGCCTCCTTTTCCTGTTCGAAGACGGCGCGGTCCACCAGCATGCCGGTGCGGAAATAGTCCACCTCACCGGGTTCGATGATCTCCACCTGGGGATGCCAGATGAAGGGCACATAGCTGAACAAAGACCAGACCAGCAGGGGGAGGACGAAGCTCATGACGGCCAGGAAGGTGCGTCGTCGTGACGACAGTTCCTTGCGCACCGCAAACCAGGGCTTGTTCATGGGTCCCGTCTCTCCGCCTGCCGGATCTGGTGGGCCGGTCCTTACAGGGCGCCGGTGATGCTGGCGTCGATGTAGTCCTCGACGGGCTGCGGTTCGGTATACACGTCATTGGCGACGTTGAACTCGTCGGCGATCTTCGAGGAGCCGTACAGGGAGGTGAAGCCGTCGCCCTTCGTGAAGAATTCCATGGCCTCTTCACGGGTCAGGATCTTGGTGCCCTCGATGAAGCCCTCGTAGTCGGCGGGCGGGATGCCCACGCGCGCGGCCATGATGCGCACCGCGTCGGCGCGGGTGGCCGGATCCTGGATGTAATCCACCGCCCGGTACCAGACCCGCGCCACCTTGATCCAGGCGTCACGGTTCGCGGCCAGGCTGGTGGGGGAGACCGCCAGCACGTCGTAGATCAGACCGGGTTCGTCGGCGCTGGTGTAGATGGCGGTGGAGCCGGGCACCAGGTTCAGGGCCTGGCCGGAGCTGGGCTGCCAGGCGACGATGGCGTCCACGTTGCCGGAGGCGAGCACCTGGGGCGTCTCATTGGTGGGCACGTTGATCAGCTCCACGTCCGATTCGCTCATGCCGTTCTTCTCCAGGGCGTTGAGCAGCAGCAGGTGGGAGACGAAGCCTATCTCCACGCCGATCTTCCTGCCCTTCAGATCGGCCACGGAGCTGATGCCGCGCCGGGCGATGATCATGTCATTGCCGTTGGAGTAGTCGTTGATGATGATCATCACGTTGCGCGCGCCGGTGGCGCCGGTGACCAGGGCATCGCCATTGGTCATGGCCACGGCATCCAGCTGGCCGGCGGCGAAGGCGTCCATGGAGGCCACGTAGTCGAACCATTCGAACTTCACGTCCACCCCTTCTTCCTTGAACCAGTCCTTCTCGATGGCCACTTCCCAGGCGACCCAGCCGGGCCAGTCGCTGTAGCCGATCTTCAGGGGTTCGGACAGGGCCTGGGCGGACATGCCCAGCATGGTGATGCCCACCAGGGCACCGAAGAGTCGCTTGAGGGGTTTGAACATGGTGCTGCCTCCAGGGGTATTACCGTTGGTTGATTCGGTAATACGTGCAAAGCAACGCCTGTGCCATCGGTCGTTGTGGTCGCCAAGCCCCTGTTTTGTCTATGTCTACGGTGTACCGGGCGGGGACGCGACGAGGGTGTCTGCCCTCAACTGGTGCGTGCGGGGTGGGTTTGTACCTGTTTGGGGCGGGGGTTATGAAAGGCAAGGGCGTGTTAGCCACAGAGGTCACAGAGGTCACAGAGGAAAAAGACTAGAGGAATGCGATTGCGCGGCCTTCGACCCCGGTGCGGGAACCGGAGCACATCACAAATCAAGAGCGATGTTGCTTTCCGATCTTTTCTCTGTGACCTCTGTGTCCTCTGTGGCTAAAAAAGAAATGACCGTTTACCCCGCCATGCACTGGGCGAAGTGCGCCCGTTCGGTATGGGCCATCCAGCGGTTGATCTCGCGCAGGTCGGCCACGGGCACGCCGGTGAAGGGCAGGTGGTGCAGGTAGCCGTCGGGGCCGAACTCCGGGGTGAGGGTGGCCAGGGTGTCGCCCCGTGCTGCCATCGCCTTCCAGACGATCTCCCACCAGCCCTGATGCGCGCTCAGGGCCTGGGCATACTCGGGGGCCGCCGGATGGGGCACCTGCGGCCCCTGCTCGTAGCCCACCCGGGCGTGCACGTGGCGTACCCGGGGGGCGATGGCCTCGATCACGTCCCGCTCGCTGTCCATGAGCCGTTCGCACACCACGCACCAGTGGCTGAAGTCGGCGGTGAGTTGAAGTCCCGGCAGGGCCTCGGCCAGACGCCGGGTGGTCCAGGGGTTGAAGAGCGACCGGCCCCGGTGGGTCTCGAAGCTGATCTCCTGGTTGTAGGACTCGGCCAGTGCCATGGCCTCGGCGAAGAAATCGCGGCTCGTGTCCTCGGGCCAGGCATCGCAACCGGCCAGGGAGGTCACCCGCCGCGGCGCCAGTTCCGCGCTCCATTCCAGGCGCTGGCGCAGCGAGCCCAGGTGTTCCTCCGGGCTTGCCTGGCGATCCGGCACGTAGCTGCCTGCGGTGCAGATCTCGGCGATGTAGTCGAGACCATGCACCTGCAGGGCGCGGCCGAAATGCCGGCGCTCCGAGGTCTGTACCGGGGCCGGCCCCTCGATGCCGTCGAAGCCGTCCGCCAGGGCCTCGAGGATGGCCCGCTTCCAGTCGCCGTCGTAGCCCCACAGGCTCTTGTAGACCTTGAGTTCCAAGTGAAGACCTCCGCGTTCAGTGCGCCGTCAGAAAGGACACGCCCACCACGCCCACGAAGCCCGACGGATCGCCCACCGGCCGGTCCGGCGGGTCCGCGTGCAGCACCCGGGCGACCCGGTGGCGGTGGTAGGCCCCGAGCAGCCGGCCGACCGGCAGCACCCGGTCGGTCTGATCGCCGTAGAGCCTGCGATGCAGGGCCGGCAGCCGGTACCAGGGTTCCGTGGGCCGGGTGTGGTGGGCGTTGTGATAACCGAAGTTCAGGGTCAGCAGGTTCATCCACGGGTGGCGCACCGAGACCAGGTTGGAATAGGTGTTGCGTTCCTCGTGGGCCCGGTCGAAGGCCGGTGTGGATTCGCCCTGGGCCTGTTCCAGGTGCTCGAACAGGGGGTAGGTGTGCTGGTGCACGTCCATGAAGCGCAGCACGTGCAGGAACAGCAGGTAGGCAATGGCGTAGTAGATGAGCGCCATGGGGCTCAGGGCGGCAATCAGGCCGAAGAAGGCCAGACGGGTGAGCAGCACCCCGATCACCCGGGTGCGCCGCTGCCGGCGCGAGGGCAGGGTGAACGGCAGGATCAGGACCAGGGCGTGCATGAGCAGGTCCACCGCCGGGATGTAGAACCATTCCAGGGTCTGGATCACCCGCAGCAGCGCCGGGTGGCGCTGCAGATGCACCCGGAAGTCGAAGGCCACGATGTCGGCCCGATCCACGTGGTGGCGGAAATGCTTGTGGCGGATGCCCTCGTAATCCCCGTAGGCACTGCCCACCAGCCAGCTGAGGTTCTCTCCGAGCCGGGCGTTCCAGCGGTTGTCCCGAAGGATCGTGTTGTGGGCGCACTCGTGGATCAGGTAGGCGCCGATCACCAGCCCGTGGGCCAGCAGCAGGATGCCTGGCAGGGCGAGCAACAGCGAACCCTGGGTGATCAGCGCGAGGCCGCCCGCGTAGGCGGCGAGGCAATAGGTCAGTGCGGCGAGATTCGGCCAGCGGCCGTCTTCGTATCTCCAGATGCGTGGCATGGGTGCGATCCGCGGGTCGTCCCGCAAGGTCCACCGCGCCCGGGGGTCGTCCCGCCAGGCCACACCCGGGGCGCCGGGTGTGCAAGAACTTCAAGCAAGCACCGGGCCAGCCAGCCGGGCCGCGTCCCGCCTTGCCGCGCGGTTCTAGTGTCCTGTCTGATCAATATCTTGTCATTCAGAGCCTCGCAAAAGCGCCAAGGCAAGGCGCGCATCGCAGCCAATGGCAAGCCCTTGGCAAGGTGCGCAACGCCGCATTGCCGCTTTTGCGAGGCTCCCTGCGGGCGCGGCTGTGCGGGCGTGTGGCGTTGTTACGCTTGCTTGAAATGGGGGTGGCCATTCCTGCGCAAGCGTGCCTAGCCACACGCCCGCACAGCCACGCTGAATGACAAGATATTGATCAGACAGGACACTAGCTGCCCGCCCGGTGTGCAAGGGCTGCCAAGACTGCACCAGGATGAAGCCCCGCCCGTCGCGCAGCCCGGGCGGGCATGGACGCGGTTCCTCCGTCAGAGTAAGATTCCGACCCTTACGCGCCCGTAGCTCAGCTGGATAGAGCGCTGCCCTCCGGAGGCAGAGGTCAGAGGTTCGAATCCTCTCGGGCGCGCCAGATACCCAAAGGCCCGCCTACAATGGTGGGCCTTTGGGTATCTGGCGCGCCCGAAAGCTTTGGTTCGGACCTCCGGTTCGATTAATCCGGCAGGACAGCCGGATTGACAGTGCGGATAGTGCACTGCCCCGCAGGGGTGAGGCCCAGGGATGGGCCGAGTCATCAGGTTGGCAGGATGGCCAATCTGACAGTGCGCGAATGCGCGCTGCCCCCGCAGGGGCGAGGGCCAGGGATGGCCCGAGTCATTAGGTTGGCAGGAAGGCCAATCTGACAGTGCGCGAATGCGCACTGCCCCGCAGGGGCGAGGGCCAGGGATGGCCCGAGTCAATCCTCTCGGGCGCAACACATAGGGGCCCTCAATGGGCCCCTATGTGTTTATGTTCAGGGATATATCCAAGTCTCAGTCTCCAAGGCCCCCCATGGACCTCCTCTGGCAATACACCCTGGTCTTCCTCGCCGCCGCCACCCCCTGGCTGGAGATCATGATCGTGATCCCCGTGGCCATCGGCGCGGGGCTCGCGCCCGTGCCGGTGACGATCGTGAGCTTCGTGGGCAATGCCCTGCCGGTGTTCGGCATCATCGCGCTGTTTCAGTGGTGGGAACGGCGCCGGGGGCCGGTGCGCCGGCGCTGGAGCGCGCGGGCCATGCGGGTCTGGGCGAAGTGGGGCCTGCCGGGGCTGGCCCTGGCGGGTCCGGCGGTGACGGGGATTCACCTGGCGGCGGTGATGGCCCTGGCCCTGCACGCCGACCGGCGCGCCACGGCCCTGTGGATGACCGTGAGCCTCGCCTTCTGGTCCGTGGGCACGACCCTGGTGACCGTGGCAGGCATCGAGGGCTTCCGCCAACTGTTCGGCGGCGACTGAAGGTTTAGGGAACCCCTGTTCTCTCGCGGAGACGCGGAGGCGCAGAGAAAGAAACGTCTTGATTTGGTTCTCCCCGTGCCTCCGTGGCTCCGTGAGAGCACATGGGGTTTGCCGGGTCCTGCTGAAAACAAATCCCTCTCACGGAGCCACGGGGGCACGGAAAAGCCTATTGCAGATGATTTTTCCCTGCGCCTCCGCGTCTCCGCGAGAGAACAGGCTCTTCAGCCCGTGCTCCAGGCCCGGGGGCGGCGCATGCCGGCGATCTTGCACACCTGCTGCATGTAGCCGTAGGGGAACAGCTCGTAGAGCCGCTGGCGGGCCTGCCTGCCGTAGCCCAGTTCCTCGGCCAGGTACTTGATGACGAAGCGGGCGTCCACGGCCACGTGCTGGGTGTCGTAGTGGCGACGGATGAAGTCCAGCACCTTGCGGTGCTCCGCGCCCAGCTCCAGTCCCTCCTGCCGGGCCAGGGTCTCGGCCACGGTCTCGTCCCAGGCCTCCGGGTCGATCAGGAAGCCTTCCTCGTCGGTCTCGATGCGTCGTTCGTTCAGTGCGATGCCCATGGCGTGTCCTCCTGCGTGGGTCCCATGCATTGACGCTATACGAGGCCATAACACAAGACAAACGAAACTTATTGGACTTTGATATCGGCATATCCGATATTAAATCCATGGACACGGACCAGATACGCACCTTCCTGGCGGTGGCGGCCCACGGCAGCTTCCTGGAGGCGGCCGAGCGGCTGCATGTCACCCAGTCCACGGTGAGCGCGCGCATCCAGCGCCTGGAGGCGGACCTGGGCAACCGGCTGTTCGTGCGCAACCGCTCGGGGGCCAGCCTCACCGCCGCCGGGCGGCGCTTCCTGCGCCACGCCAAGTCCCTGCTGCTGACCCTGGAGCAGGCCCGCCACGACGTGGGCCTGCCCAGCCGCTTCCGGGCCAGCATCACCGTGGGCGCGCGCATCGCCCTGTGGGAGGGCTTCCTGCCCCAGTGGCTGGGGCGCTTCCGCGCCAGTGCCCCGGATGTCTCGGTGCGCAGCGAGATCGGCTTCGAGGAGGACCTGATGCGCCGCCTGGTGGAGGGCACCCTGGACGTGGGGCTCATGTACACCCCGCGCCACAGCCCGGGGCTCACGGTGGAGCAGCTGTTCGACGAGACCCTGGTGCTGTGCGGCACCGACCCCAAGGCCCGGGGGCCGGGGGAGGACTACGTGCACGTGGACTGGGGCCCGGCCTTCCATGCCCAGCACGCCCAGCACTACCCGGACGTGGAGCGTCCGGCCCTGCACGCCAACATCGGCTGGCTGGGGGTGCAGATCATCCTGTGCAACGGCGGCTCCTGCTTCCTGCCGGAGCGCATGGCCCGGCCGCTCATCGAGGCAGGCAGGCTGTTCCCGGTGCCGGGCAGCCCGCGCCTGAGCCTGCCCGCCTACATGGTCTTCCCCCGGGACAGCGAATCGCCGGTGCTGCCCCAGGTGCTGCACGGCCTGCGGGCCCTGGCGGCGGAACAGGGTTGAGCCTAAGCCTGAGTCCCGTGCTCGGGAACTCCGGCGGGCCTGCCGGGTTCTGAATGGGATCTGCCGTGCCCCGGCCGTCAGCCCCGACCACAACAATAAAGGCCTCCCGCCATGAACCTCGTGCGTTTCGTCTACGTCAGTGCCGCCACCCCGGAATTCAACGAGCAGCTGGACATGGGCCGCATCCTGCAGGCCTCCCGGCGCAACAACCCCTCCCAGGAGATCGGCGGCGTGCTCTATTACGGCCACGGCTACTTCTTCCAGGCACTGGAAGGTGACCGGCGCAAGGTGAACACTCTGTACCGTCGCCTGCTGGGCGATCCCCGCCACAAGGACGTGGACGTCATCTCCGTCAAGCCCATCCCGTTTCGCAGCTTCGTGGACTGGTCCATGAAGTACGTGCCGGTGGAGGACGACGTGGAGCGTCTGCTCAAGCAGCGCGGCTTCAAGCGCTTCGAGCCCTACGACTTCGACGAGACCACCGTGGATGCCCTGGTGAACCTGTTCGCCGGTGCCACCGACCCCACCGGCGGCCCGGACCTGCGCGACGGCGCCGGGAGCGCGGGGCGCAACACGGCCCTGGCGGGGCTGCTGGACTTCTTCCGCCGGGGGCGCTGAGTCCCTCTGAACACCTCTTGAAGGTTCCCGAAAGGTTCTCTATGCTCATGGAGAACCTTTCGGGAACCTTCCGCCATGCTCACCCCCCAGCAGCGCAACACCCTCGACGTCATCCGCCGCCACCTGCACCGCCACGGCCACGCCCCCACCCTGACCGAGATCGGCGAGGCCCTGGGGGTGCGTTCCAAGGGGGCGGTGCACCGCCTGGTGCAGGCCCTGGTGGACAAGGGCTTCCTCACCCGGGAGTCCCCGGGCTGGCGCGGCCTGCGCCCCACGGGCAGCGACGCCGCCTTCAGCCTGCCCCTGGTGGGCCGCATCGCCGCCGGCCGGCCCATCGAGGCCATCCCCGGCGAGGACACCCTGGACCTGGCTGACTTCCTGCTGGGTCCGGGGCGCTACGCCCTGCGGGTGGTGGGGGAGTCCATGGTGGGGGCCGGCATCCTGGACGGTGACACCGTGGTGGTGCAGCAGGCGGACAGCGCCCGGGACGGGGACATCGTGGTGGCGCTGATCGACGATGAGGAGGCGACTTTGAAGCGCATCCGACACCGCCCGGACGGGCAGGTGGAGCTGCGCGCCGAGAACCCGGCCATGGCCCCCCTGGTCTACGACGCCGCCCGGGTGCGCATCCAGGGCGTGGTGGTGGGCCAGCTTCGCGGTTACCGGTGAAGCGCCATGTCCGAACCCTGGGAACGGGCCATCGTGCTGGTGGACATGAACGCCTTCTTCGCCTCCATCGAGCAGCTGGATCATCCTGAGCTGCGCGGCCGGCCCGTGGGCATCACCAACGGCCAGACCGGCACCTGCATCATCACCTCATCCTACGAGGCCCGGGCCCACGGGGTACGCACCGGCATGCGCCTGAAGGAGGCCCGGCAACTGTGCCCGGACATCCTGCAGATCCCGGCCCGGCCCGAGCGCTACGCCCGGGTCTCCACGGACATCATGACCGCCCTGGAGAGCGTCACCCCGGACCTGGAGGTGTTCTCCGTGGACGAGGCCTTCCTGGACGTGACCCATTGCCAGCGCCTGCTGGGCCCGCCCGAGGTGATCGCCCGGCGGGTCAAGGACACGGTGCGCGAGGCCTCGGGGCTGCCCTGTTCCGTGGGCATGTCCGGGGACAAGACCACCGCCAAGTGGGCCGCCAAGCAGCACAAGCCCGACGGGCTCACGGTGATCCCCCCCTGGGAAGCGGCGGCGCGCCTGGCGCCGGTGCCGGTCACGGAGCTGTGCGGCATCGCCGGGGGTATCGGCGGGTACCTGGAACAGCGCGGGGTCTACACCTGCGGCGACATGGCGCAGCTGCCGGTGAGCGAGCTGGCGCGGCGCTTCGGCAACCTGGGGCGGCGTATCTGGCTCATGGCCCAGGGGCGTGATCCCACGCCGGTGGAGACGCGCATCGCGCCGCCCAGAAGCCTGGGTCACGGCAAGGTGATGCCCCCGGGCACCCGGGAGCGGGCGGTGATCCTCACCTACCTGGAGCACATGGCCTTCAAGGTGGGCACCCGCCTGCGCCGCCACGACCTGCTGGCGCTGCGCTTTTTCATCGGCCTGCGCGCCGACTACGGCTGGATCGGCGGCACCTACCGCACGGCGGTGGCCACCGACGACAGCCGCCAGCTCAACGCCCTGTGCCGGCGCATGCTGAACGAACACTGGTCGGGGGAGGGGGTGAGCCAGGTGCAGATCACCGCCCTGGAGCCCTGCCCGGCGGCCGGGCAGCTGGAGCTGTTCGATGCCGGGCAGGCCCCCGGCGCCGCCGACCAGGCCCGGGTGCGGGCGGCCCACGGGGTGATGGACGCCATCAACCGCCGCTACGGGGAATTCACCCTGGCGCCGGCGCGACTGCTGTCGCGCTCCGACATGCCCAACGTGATCGCGCCGGCGTGGAAGCCGGGCGGGCATCGGCAGACGGTTTGAGGGCGATTCAAAATTCAAGATTCAAAATTCAAAGGGGGAAACAACGGAGATTTGCTGGTTTTACCTTTGAATTTTGAATCTTGAATTTTGAATCATGGTTTGTGAATCAGCCCTTCCTCATGAACTTGCTGGAGCGCTTGAGCTCCGTGAGGATGTCCCGCTCCAGGGCGTCGAGATCGTCCTTCTTCACCTGGGCCACGTCACTGATCCAGGCGGTGTTCTCGTTCCGCTTGCGGGCGAAGTAGTTGAGGATGAATTGCTCGGACATGAGCATGAAGCGGATGGCGTCTTCCGGGTCCACCTGCAGGAAGGGGTTGCGTGCGATCTGCATGGCGGACTGTTCCTGCTGCAGGCAGTAGCGGTTGAGCAGGGTGTACAGCGCCATGCGCGCCTCGCTGATGCTGCGCGCCACCTTCTTGCGGGTGAAGGGGTGCAGGCTGGCGTCCACGATGGCGTCCAGCCACAGGGTCAGATCGTTCTCGGAGATGACCACTTCCTTGGCCCGCTGCTCGGCCACCATATCGGAGATGCGCTGCTGCAGCTGCTCGCCCTCCAGGTTGGCCTTGCCGCGCACCAGGGCGCGACGCCACAGGGCCTGGGAACGCTCCAGCTGTTCACGCAGGTCCTCGATCTGCTCACCCAGGCGCCGGAAGTCCTCGTCCAGCTGGCCGATCTGGCGTGCCTTGGCCTGCATCTCGTGGTGGCTGATGCCGGTGCGGATCAGGTAGAAGCGCGCCAGCAGGAGCTCGATGTCCTCGGCGTGGGCGTGCAGGCGCGCGATGGCCTCCTCGAAGGTGGCCATCTGCTCGTAGTCCGGGTGCTGGGCGCGCAGCAGGCGCGCGGCACGGGTGGCCTCGGTGACCTCGGCGCGCACGTCCATGAGCAGGCCGTTCAAGGTCTTGAGGCTGGCGACCAGGCGTTGCAGGGAGAGGTCGTCACCCTGCTGGCGCCATTGCTGATCGAGCTTTTCCAGGTCCGACAGTTTCTGGCGGAAGATCTTCACGTTGGCCTTGTTGCCGGTGCGCTTGGAACGGTCCAGGGCGTTGAGCACGTCCTCGCCGAACACTTCCTGGATGGCCATGCGCTGCTGCAGATGGTAGGCGTTGGCGGCCAGGATCAGGGTCTCCACCGCGGAGCGGGAGTACAGGGGCACCTCCTCGACGAAATCCAGCGGGATGTTGTCGGGGAGTTTCTCCGGGGGCAGGCGGGAGAGTTCATCCGGCGAGAGGCTGTGGGCCAGCTTGCGGAACACCGCCATGGGGATCAGCGGCTGGTGCCGGTAGGCGTAGCTCATGCCGTGAGCCTCCGCACATCCGTTTGCGTGAACCGTGATGACATCCTTATGCGTCACCCCGGCCCAGCACGGGCTGCTGCAGCTGGCGGGCGAAATCCAGCATGCGCTGGGTGGAGCGCAGGGCCTTGACCCGCACCGCTTCCTCCACGTGCACCTCGTTGGCGCCGGTCTCCAGGGTGGAGAGCAGGTTGTGCAGGCCGTTCATGGCCATCCACGGGCAGTGGGCGCAGCTGCGACAGGTGGCGCTGTGGCCGCCGGTGGGGGCCTCGATGAGGGTCTTGTCGGGGGCCGCCTGGTGCATCTTGTAGAAGATGCCCGAGTCGGTGGCCACGATCAGGGTCTTGTGGGGCAGCTCGGCGGCCGCCCTGACCAGCTGGGTGGTGGAGCCCACCACGTCGGCCAGCGCGATGACCGCGGCCGGTGACTCCGGGTGCACCAGCACGGCGGCCTCCGGGTGCTCGGCCTTGAGGTCCCGCAGGGCCTGGGCCTTGAACTCGTCGTGCACCACACAGGCGCCGTCCCAGAGCACCACGTCGGCGCCGGTCTGGCGGCGGATGTAGTCACCCAGGTGCTTGTCCGGCGCCCAGAGCAGCTTCTTGCCCTGGGCCTTGAGGTGTTCGGCCAGCTTCAGGGCGATGCTGGAGGTGACCACGTAATCGGCGCGGGCCTTCACCTCGGCGGAGGTGTTGGAATAGACCACCACGGTGCGGTCGGGATGTTCGTCGCAGAAGGCGTTGAACTGGTCCGTGGGGCAGCCCAGGTCCAGGGAGCATTCCGCCTCCAGGGTGGGCATGAGCACGCGCTTCTCGGGACTCAGGATCTTGGCGGTCTCGCCCATGAAGCGCACACCGGCCACCACCAGGGTGGAGGCCGGGTGTTCATGGCCGAAGCGGGCCATGTCCAGGGAGTCGGACACGCAGCCGCCGGTGTCCTCCGCGAGGCGCTGCAGTTCGCCGTCCACGTAGTAATGGGCCACCAGCACCGCGTCCTTCTCCTTGAGCAGCTGCTTGATGCGCTCGCGCACGGCCTCCAGCTCCGCGCCCTGGTAATGGGGCACGCTGGCGGTGATCTGGTCGGTCTCGGGGACCGGGAAGACCGGAATGGTGCGGGCGGCGGCGTTGCTCAATGCGGTGGACCTCTTGAAATGACAATGACAGCCAATAACCCATTCTATCCGTTGGGCATGGCTTTGACATCCTGGATGCCGTCGGCAGGATTGCGCCTTGCGTCACCCCGGGGCACACTTTTTGACCCATTTCACAAAGCCCCTTCGCCCGCCATGGACGAATTGCTCAAGACCTACAAGCAGATCCCCATCCCCGAGCGCATGCGGATGGCCCTGTCGGCGGACCTGGACCCCCGGTGGCGGCCCTGCCTGGTGCGCGACCAGCACAGCCAGGTGAAGGCCTATTTCTCCCGCCGCGTGGACCTCACCGCCGATGAAGTGGCCGTGCTGCTGGCGGACATGGACCAGACCGTGCGCCTGAACTGCGCCAAGCGCGACGACCTCACCCCCGAGCAGGTGGAACAGTGCGTCTCGGATCGGGATCCCAACCTGCGCTACTTCGTGGCCCGCAACCCCCTGCTGACCGAGGCCCAGCGCGCCCGGCTGATGCAGGACGAGGACGAACTGGTGCGCATGGCCGCGCGCAAGGGCCCGAAGAAGCGCAGCACCCGCAGCCGGCCAGGGCAGGCGGAGATGATACGGTGAAGGGCGAATTCAAAATTCAAAATTCAAGATTCAAAGGGGTGGCGGGGTTTTGATACCTTTGAATTTTGAATTTTGAATTTTGAATTGGCCTCCCATGATCTTCATCGTCCTCATTGCCCTGGTTGTGCTCGTGCTGTTCCTGCCGTCCTGGTGGGCCGGGGCGGTGCTGCGCAGGCACAGCGTCGAGCGCCAGGACTATCCGGGCACCGGCGGGGAATTCGCCCGCCACCTGCTGGACCGTTACGGTATGGGCCACGTGAAGGTGGAGGTCACCGATCGGGGCGATCACTACGATCCCCGGGACAAGGCGGTGCGCCTCTCGCCGGCCTACCTGGACGGGCGGTCGCTCACCGCCGTGACCGTGGCGGCCCACGAGGTGGGTCACGCCATCCAGGACCACAAGGGCTACGGGCCGCTGGCCTGGCGTTCGCGTCTGGTGGGCATGGCCCAGGGGGCGGAGAAACTGGGCGCGGGGCTGATGATGTTCGCCCCGGTGCTGCTGCTGGCCACCCGGGCGCCGGCGGGCGGCCTGATCATGTTCCTGGCCGGCATGATGAGCTTCGGCGCCGCCGCCCTGGTGCATCTGGTCACCCTGCCGGTGGAGCTGGATGCGAGCTACCGGCGTGCCATGCCAATCCTGGCCAGCGGTTACCTGCCGAAGCAGGATCTCGCCCCGGCGCGGCGCATCCTCACCGCCTGCGCCTTCACCTACGTGGCCGCTTCACTGGCCAGCATGCTCAACCTGTGGCGCTGGCTGGCGATCCTGCGGCGCTGAACCATCAATGGACAGGATGAACAGGATTTTCTGATTTGAAGAACAAAAAAATCGACAGGATTGACATGATTCACACGATTAAAAGGACTTTGAAATCCTGTAAATCATGTCAATCCTGTCCGGTCATTTGGTTTTGAGCTCGTTATCCTGCCAGCCCAGAATAATCCTGTTCATCCTGTCCATTGATGTTTCAGCGCAACCACTGAATCCGGACTATCGACATGAGTGAGACACGCAGCAAGCGCCGCCGCTGGATCGTCTGGGGCGTGGAGATCCTGTTCTTCATCGTGCTGTTTCTGGCCATCAAGGCCTGGGTGCAGCGGGACATGATCTCCGGCGAGGCGCCGGCGCTGAGCGGCTACGACCTGAACGGAGAACTGGTCAGCCTGGCGGACTTCCGCGGCCAGACGGTGCTGGTGCACTTCTGGGCCACCTGGTGCCGCATCTGCCAGCTGGAGCAGGGTTCCATCGAGACCCTGAGCCACAGCTGGCCGGTGCTCACCATCGCCACCCAGTCCGGTAACGCGCAGGAACTGCGCGAACACATGGCGGCCAACGGACTCACCCATACGGTGATCGTGGATGCCGACGGGCGCCTTGCCGCCAACTACGGGGTACGCGGCGTGCCCGCCAGCTTCGTGGTGGACGGCAACGGAGAGATCCGCTTCCGGGAGACGGGCTTCACCACCGGCTGGGGTCTGCGCACAAGACTCTGGCTGGCCAGAGTCTTGTGACTTGCCACTCACCACCGAGCACTACCAATAGTGCTCGGTGGTGATATGCCCCGGCTCCCTGCGCCGGTTCTTCTTCATGCCCCTCGCCTTCAATGCCTCCGTGGTATCGCGCACCATGTCGGGGTTGCCGCACAGCATCACCTGGGCGGCATCGGCGGACAGGGGCAGGTCCACGCGACGTTCCAGGGAGCCGTCGCCGATGGCCGCCGGCACGCGACCGGACATGGCGCCGGGGTGCCGCTCCCGGCTCACGAAGGGCACGAACTGGAACTGCCGGCCGAAGTCCCGGAAGCCGTCGATCACATCCCGGTAGGTCAGCTCCTCGGCCTGGCGCACCGCGTGGATCAGCACGATGCGCTCGAAGCGCTGCCAGGGGGTTTCCGTGCGCAGCATGGACAGGTAGGGACCGATGGCCGTGCCGGTGGCCATGAGCCAGAGAATGTGCGCGTCGGGCAACTCGGAGAGGGTAAAGAAGCCCTGGGCGCGGGACATGAGTTGCACCCTGTCGCCAGGGTTGAGCGCGGCTAGCCGGTTGCTCAGGGGGCCGTCGGGGACGGTGATGAAATAGAAATCCAGGGGCGATTGCCCCGGAGCGTTCACGTAGGAGTAGGGGCGACCGACCCGCTCGCCGTCGATGTCCAGGGCGAGACGATTGAACTGCCCGGCCTGGAAAGGCTCCACCGGCGCTTCCAGGCGCAGGGAGTGCAGACGCTCGGTCCAGCGCTTGCGTTCCACCACTGTGCCTTCCAGCCAAGCCGCCATGAGACCCCTCCGATCATTCGTCTGGAGTGATTACCCTAGTGTCCTGAGTCAGAGATTGGTGATTGCCCCCTGCGCTTTCAACCCGAGAAAAATCATTGGCATGGGGGACTCGGTTCGCCCCCTTGGCCGGTGACAGGATGCTCACGGGACATTGTGGCCGTGGATCACTGTCCATCGCAGGTCGGGCTTCAGCGCGACACAGCGGTGCCCGGTTCCACGTCGTCTGTCGGGCTGAAGCCCGACCTACTCGGGCAGGAGCCTTGCCCGAAGTCCGGATCAGGCACCTTCCTGCCGCGACGCACAGGCGGCGCACAGTCGCGCCTGGGGCAGGATCTTGAGCCTCGCCTCGGGGATGGCCTCACCGCAGGCTGCGCAGATCCCGTACTCGCCCTCGTTCATGCGCTTCAGGGCCTCGTGCACCCGGGCCAGTTCCCGTCGCGCCTCGTTGCCGAGGGCATCGACCACCTCCTCGTTTTCCCGCTGCACCGCCTGCTCGGCGAAGTCCTTGTCCAGCGGTTCGGCCTCATGGCGCACATTGCGCTCCACCCGATCCAGCCGGGATTGCAGGTCATCGCGCAGCTGTTCCAATTGCCGGCGCAGGTCCTCGAAGAGATCGCTCATCACTTGGCTCCGTGAAGTTCACAGTCGTTATTCCAGCATGCGCCAGCCACCCGACAAGTCAAGGCGAATCCCCGGCACCAGGCTCGGGTTATAATGGTGGGCTGATACGCATCCATACCCTTTTTCAAGGAGTCGAACATGGCACGCACCCCCTCCGTCATGCTGGAGCTGGGCACCCCGGCCCCCAACTTCCGCCTCCCCGACCCGAGCACCGGCAAGAGCGTCTCCCTGGACGACTTCCCCGGCGCCAAGGGCTTCGTGATCGCCTTCATCTGCAACCACTGCCCCTTCGTGCAGCTCATCCGTCACGAGTTCGCCCGCTTCGGCCGCGAGTACACCCGCAAGGGCCTGGCGGTGATCGCCATCAACTCCAACGACGTGGAGAACTACCCGGAAGACAGCCCGGAACACATGAAGGACGAGACCCGCCGCTTCGGCTACACCTTCCCGTACCTGTTCGACGAGGATCAGTCCGTGGCCCGCGCCTACCAGGCCGCCTGCACCCCGGACTTCTTCATGTTCGACGCTGACCGCAAGCTGGTCTATCGCGGCCAGTTCGACGGCTGTCGCCCGGGCAGCGACCTCCCGGTCACCGGCGAAGACCTGCGCGCCGCCGCCGACGCCCTGCTGGCCGGCCAGCCCATCCCCGAGGACCAGAAGCCGAGCCTGGGGTGCAACATCAAGTGGAAACCTGAATAAAGCAGTGGCTAGTGGCAAGTCTCAAGTGGCAAGGTAAATCAAACTCCGGCTTTCCTTGCCACTAGCCACTTGAGACTTGCCACTCCTCAAAGCAAGGCTTTGAGGTGCGCCACCACGCTGCGTCCCAGGGCTGACAGGGCATAGCCTCCCTCCAGGACCGAGACGATGCGCCCGCCGGCGTGGCGCTCCGCGATCCCGCGCAGCTCGCGCGTCACCCACTCGTAGTCCGCCTCCACCAGGGCGAAACCGGCCATGTCGTCTTCCAGGTGGCCGTCGAAACCCGCCGAGATCAGCAGCAGCTGGGGCCGGAAGGCATCCAGCGCCGGCAGCCAGCGGTCGCTGACCGCGGCGCGATAGGCCGCGCCGCGGGTACCCGCGGGCAGGGGTACGTTCACCCGGGGTGCGCCGTGGCGGTCCTCGGCGCCCGCGTGGGGATAGTAAGGGTGCTGGAAGGTGGAGCACAGCAGCACCCGGGGCTCGTGCAGGAAGATGTCGTCGGTGCCGTTGCCGTGGTGCACGTCGAAGTCGGCGATGGCCACCCGCTCCAGGCCGTGGGCCTCCAGGCCATGGGCGGCGCCCACGGCGATGTTGTTGTAGAGGCAGAAGCCCATGGCCTGGTCGCGCCCGGCGTGGTGGCCCGGCGGCCGCACGCTGCAGAAGGCCACGTTGCGCGCATCACCCATCACCAGGTCCACGCCGTGCACCACCGCGCCGGCCGCCCGGCTGGCGGCCTCCAGGCTGCCCGCGGACACGTAGGTATCTCCGCCGTCGATGCACAGGGTCTCGTCCGGCCCGGGTCGCAGGCCTGCAAGTTCGTCCAGGTAGGCCCCGTCATGCACCCTCAGCAACTGCTCCCGGGTCACCCGGGGCGCCTCGCGGTGATCCAGCCACATGCCCAGGCCCGAGGTGATGAGCTGATCGTCGATGGCGGAAAGACGTTCGGGACGCTCCGGGTGATGGGCCGGCGTGTGGTGTTCCAGACAGGCCGGATGGGAGATGAAGTACAGACTCATACGTGGCGCACCTCGGCCGCTGCGGGCTGGAACTGGGGAAGGCCGGAAATCCCGGACTTGCCTGGGGCGCTGTCCGTACGGACAGGCTTCAAGATTATCAGCTCATCGATCGGCCAACACATTGTCCGGAATCAGCATGCAGCACGATTGATTACGCCAACATGGCCGTGAAACACTGAAAACCTGCCCGATACCTCTGACACGGAGCCACCATGGGTCCCCACTACCTGCGCCGCATCCTCTCCGCCCGGGGCATCGCCGTGATCGGCGCCAGCGACCGGCCCGAGGCGGTGGGCGGGCTGGTGATGCGCAACCTGCGCGCCATCGGTTACGAGGGGGCCCTGCATCCGGTCAATCCGAACCACCCGAAGATCATGGGCATGAGGGCCTACCCGGACGTGGCCGCCATCGAGCGGCCGCCGGAGCTGGCCGTGATTGCCACACCTGCCGAGACGGTGCCGGGCATCGTGCGCCAGTGCGGCGAGGCCGGGGTGGCCGGGGCGATCGTCATGTCGGCGGGTTTCGCCGAGGCGGGCTCCCAGGGGCAACGCCTGCAGGCGGCCATGCTGGAGGCGGCCCGGGAGACCGGGCTTCGCCTCATCGGCCCCAACTGCCTGGGCGTGATCCGGCCCAAGCACAAGATCAACGCCACCTTCAGCCGCAACACCGCCCTGCCCGGCCACCTGGCCCTGGTGTCCCAGTCCGGCGCCATCTGCACCGCCATCCTGGACTGGGCCGAGGACCAGCGCATCGGCTTCTCCCTGGTGGCCTCCCTGGGCGACGCGGCGGACGTGGACTTCGGCGACGTGCTGGACTTCCTGGCCCTGGACGCCGAGACCCACAGCATCCTGCTGTACGTGGAGGGCATCCGCCACGCGCGGCGTTTCATGAGCGGCCTGCGGGCGGCGGCGCGCATGAAACCGGTGATCGTCATCAAGGCCGGCCGTCACGAGGAGGGCTCCCGGGCCGCCATGTCCCACACCGGTGCCCTGGTGGGGGCCGACGACGTGTTCGACGCCGCCCTGGAACGGGCCGGCGCGGTACGCGCCCAGACCGTGCAGCAGCTGTTCTCCGCCGCCCGCCTGCTGTCCACCGCACCACGCGTACGCGGCAATCGCCTGGCCATCATCACCAACGCCGGCGGCCCCGGGGTGATGGCCACCGACCGGGCGGTGGAACTGGACGTGGCCATGGCGCCCCTGGCCCCGTCCACCCTCAAGCACCTGGACGCCACCCTCCCGGCCCAGTGGTCCCACGGCAACCCCCTGGACCTGCTGGGCGATGCGGACGCCGGCCGCTACCGCGCGGCGCTGGGTGCGTGCCTGGAGGACCCGCACGTGGACGGGATCCTCACCATGCTTACCCCCCAGGCCATGACCGATCCGGACGGGGTGGCGGAGGAACTCATCGGCGCGGTGCAGGCACAGGACAAAAGCGGCCCGGGCAAGCCGGTGCTGGCCTGCTGGATGGGCGGCAAGCAGGTGAGCGCCGCGCGCAAGCGCTTCAGCGAGGCGGGCCTGCCCCACTTCCCCACCCCGGAGGCCTCGGTGGAGGCCTTCGCCTACCTCACCGCGTATGAGCGCAACCAGCGCCTGCTGTTGCAGGTGCCCGGCCCCCTGAGCGACCGCAGCCCCGCCGACGTGGAGGGCGCGCGACTGATCATCGAGGGCGTGCTGGCCGAGGGACGCAAGGTGCTGGGCAGCCTGGAGGCCAAGGCGGTGCTGTCCGCCTTCCGCATCCCCGTGACCCAGACCCTGCTGGCACGCACTCCCGCCGAGGCCCTGGTGGCGGCCAGCACCCTGGGCTACCCGCTGGCCATGAAGATCGCCTCGCCGGACATCACCCACAAGTCGGACGTGGGCGGCGTGCGTCTGAACATCACCGGCGCGGAGGCGGTGCGCAGGCACTTCCAGGAGATGCTCCAGGCGGCCCGGGAGGCCCAGCCCGACGCGCTGATCGAGGGCGTGACCCTGGAGCGTATGTACCGCAGCCACTATGGACGGGAGCTGATGGTGGGTGTGCTGCGCGACCCGGTGTTCGGCCCGGTGATCAGCTTCGGCTCCGGCGGCACCTCGATGGAGGTGATGCAGGACCGGGCCGTGGCCCTGCCGCCGCTCAACGAGACCATCATCCGCAACATGATCAGCCGCACTCGGGTGGCGCGGCTGCTGGCGCGCTTCCGCCACATGCCCGCGGTGGACGCCGCCGCCCTGGAGCGGGTCCTGCTGCGCATCTCCGAGATGGTGTGCGAACTGCCCCAGGTGGTGGAAATGGACATCAACCCCTTGATCGTGGACGAGCACGGGCTGGCGGCGGTCGATGCGCGGATCGGCGTGGCCTTTCCGCCCGCCGAGGCGGACCCCTACGCCCACATGGCCATCCACCCCTATCCGTCCAGCCTGGTGAGCCACTGGCAACTGCCCGACGGCACCCCCATCACCATCCGCCCGATCCGCCCCGAGGATGCCCAGATCGAGCAGGCCTTCGTGCGCGGGCTCTCGGACGAATCCCGCTATTTCCGCTTCATGCAGGCCCTGCATGAACTCACCCCCCAGATGCTGGTGCGCTTCACCCAGATCGACTACGACCGGGAGATGGCTTTCATCGCCACCCTGGACCAGGACGGTGCCGAACTGCAGGTGGCGGTGGGCCGCTATACCGCCAATCCGGACCAGCGCAGCTGCGAGTTCGCCCTGGTGGTGGCGGATGACTGGCAGGGCAAGGGCATCGGCACCCACCTGATGCAAAGCCTGATGCAGGTGGCGCGGTCCCGGAACCTGACCCTGATGGAAGGGGAGGTGCTGTCCAGCAACAGCAACATGCTGGCCCTGGTGAAGCGCCTGGGCTTCTCGACGAGGGTCCGGCCCGGGGACGAAGGCGTGGTCTGGGTCGGCAAACAGCTGTGACCACGGCGCCGCCGGGATTAGCGCAAACCCGGTGGCATTTATCCCCCCGCTTTCAACCAGGTACCTGACCTTGCTGACACGTCGCTCGAGATGGGGCGATGACAAACGGCCTCTTTGCACCGACGAAAGGGCCCGCAGGATGTGATGAAACCCTCAAACCCGCACCCGCTCCTTGACCAGAATCACAGTCGTGGCCAGATGCGATCTGGATCACAGGACAAAGGCAAACCCGTCGAAAGGCGGGGACGCAAAGCCACCGGTCTCACGGAACATCCAAGACAGCGGGGTTGCCCACCATGGCACACCAGACAACACATTGCGCAGCCTCATGCGCCAGGCCGGTTCAAAGCCGGCAGATCCTCCGGGTCGCCGCATCGGCGGCCATCCTCGCGACTCTGATCTCCCTGCCGTTCTCCAGCCACGGAGACGAGGACGCCTACGGGCCCCTGACCCAAACCACCGCGGCCCTGAATCAGGACTTCGCCCGCGAACAGGCCTTCGGCCAGCAAATCCTCAGAAGTTCCTACTCCCAGCCCGCCTACTACACGCGGGAACTGCGCATCAGCGCCCAGGAGCCGCGCAACCGGGCCATGGTCTACCCGGCCGGCGATGGCGGGGTGATGGTGGAGATGAACTTCCGATACTGAGCATGACGACCGACCTCCACCCAGGGGTTTTTTGAAGCGGCCTGAAAGGGCCGCTTTTTTAGTGGTCAGTCTCAAGTAGCAAGTGGCAAGGAAAACGGCTTTTGAAGTCCCTTGCCACTTGCCACTTGCCACTGTAATCAGCCACTGGCTGTGATCTCGACCAGCGTTCGCCCGTATGTCCGACCGCCCAGCATCTGCTCACTCACCTCCACCAGTTCCGCCAGGCCCACGGTGCGCGTGTGCAGGGCCGCCAGATCCGACGGGCGCAGGTCGCTGGCGAGACGCTGCCAGAGGTGCAGGCGCTGGTCCCGGGGGCAGTTCGCGGAGGTCACGCCCAGCAGGCTCACGCCCCGCAGGATGAAGGGCATCACGGTGGTGTGCAGGTCGGCGCCGCCGGCCAGGCCGATGGAGACGATGTTCCCCCAGGGACGTACGCCCCGCGTGAGTGTTCCCAGCAACTCGCCCCCCACGGTGTCCACCACCCCGCCCCACTGGGCCTTCTCCAGGGGTCGCCTGCCGGGCCTGAAGGCGGCGCGGTCCAGCACACGGCTCGCCCCCAGGCCCATCAGCCAGTCCGTCAGTTCCGGCTTGCCGGTGAGCGCCACCACCTCGAAGCCCCGGGCCGCCAGCAGGGACACCGCCAGCGCGCCGACCCCGCCGCTGGCCCCGGTGACCAGCATGGGACCCGCCTCAACCGACTGGCGGTTGTCCTCAAGCCGGCTGAGCGCCAGGGCGGCGGTGAGCCCCGCCGTGCCCAGCAGCATGGCCTCGCGGGTGTCCAGTCCCTCGGGAATCGGGATGATCCAGTCCGCCGGCACGCGCAGGCGAGCGGCGTAGCCGCCGTGGTGCAGTTCCCCCAGCCCACAGCCGGTCACCAGCACCGGCGTACCGACGGGCAGACCCGTCTGGCCTGATTCCACCACGCGCCCGGCGGCATCGATGCCGCCCACCAGGGGTGAGTGACGCAGGATGCGTGCGCCCCCGGTGATGGCCAGGGCGTCCTTGTAGTTGAGGCTGGAATACTCGACGGCGATCTCCACCTCCCCGTCCATGAGTTCCGCCCGGGACAAGCGGCACAACTCGACCCGTCCCGGGGCGAGGCGGTCTTCATGGATCATCAGGGCGGGAAAGGTTTCGCTGCTCATGTCGCCATCGGCTTGAATCGGTGCACCCCAGTTGGCACATTGAGAATCAGGGCCATCAGATGACCGGCCAAACCTTTAAAGTTTAGACAAGATCCATCATTACGCCCGATGACCGATTCAAAGCACAGCGACCTGCTCGCCGGCCCACGAGTGGCCCGCTGGACCTGCCCCTCCTGCGGCGACGCGGTACCCCGGCTGCTGCCCAACGGCGCACGCAATGCCCAGTCCGTGGCCGAGCTGGAACTGTTTCTTGAAGATGCGGATATAGAGTCCGAGGTAAACCGGGAGCCGGGCACGGCGGCTGACGAGATATGCCTGGCCTGCGCCGACGCGGTACGTGAACTGGTGGGGACACTGATCCGCCCGCCCGGGGAGGACGGCGATGCGCGCAACAGCCCGGGCCTCAACGACACGGGCATCGTGGGCGCCGCACTGCCGCGCGGCGATGGCACCCACGTGCTGATCTTCCACGTCATCGATGGCGTGCTGCGCCTGACCGAGACCGAGCGGCTCACCCGCTTCGATCCCATGCGCCTGACCTATCCCGGAAGCCGGGGCGCCATGGCGCCCCGGATCTGGGAACTGTATGCAAGACACCTGGCCCAGTTGCAGGCCAGGTATGGTGAGGAGCCTCAGAACCGGTAGCGCAGGGCCGCGGCAAGGATGTGGACGTGGCCTTCGGTGGTGCCTCTCAACTGGACAGACGAGGCAAAAGGCAAACCATCGTAGAACTCACGATCCAGATTCAGCGACTCCTTGGCCACATCAATGTAGGTGTAGGCAAGGTCGAAGCCGAGACGGCTATCCCGTTCATAGCTGGCACCCGCAGAGAACCAGGTGCGATCGCCATCGGGCGTGCGGGTGGTTCGGAACCCATCCTGCGTTGGTGTCGTGTCGTACTGGATGCCTCCGCGCAGCGTCCAGCGATCATCCAGCTGGTATTCAGCCCCCAGGGCCAGTGCCCAGCTGTTCTTGTAGTTCTGTCGGACCGGATCCGGATGATCACCCGATGCCAGCTTCACGGCGATCTCATCGAAGTTGGACCAGTTGAACCAGGTGTACTGGGCCAGACCGGTCCAGCGATCCGTGAATCTGTGCGACAAGCCCACTGACACCATGTCGGGCAACTTGAGGTCTGCCTCGCCACCCTGCGATACCGACGTGCCACCGAGGCCGAAAGGCAGACGGGTTGTCGCAGTACCCTCGAGGGTGTGAGTGATTCCCTGGCGATAATGGACGCCTATCCGGGTGTCGTCACTCAGGTCCACGAGAAGCCCGATATTGAAACCGTAATCCCAACTGTCACCGCTCAGTGCGAACTCACCATCGGTATCCACGGAAGGCCCCCCGACGCGCGTCGGATCAGGAAGCGCGTTTTTCAGGGTCGCATCGGCATACTGGATATTGATGCCGCCGCCGATGGAAACCCGGTCGTTCAACTGGTATGCGATGCTCGGTGCGATGTCGATGACCTTGAGTGAGGTCTCGGTGGAGTCATAGCGGGCAAAGAAATTCCGGTCGTACTCATTCGCCAGCCCGAAAGGCGCCGTGATCCCCAGGCCGAACCAGGTCTGCTCGTTCAGCGGGCGCGCGTAAAACAGGTTGGGAACGGGGCTCGGCTCGTAGGGGTTGCCCCCGCTTCCGCCTTCATAGGGCAGCGGATTTCCACCTGTACCCGGGGTGATCGCCCTGGAATCGCTATTGGTCACCGTCGACTTCGGCACCAGCAGATGCACCGCCGCCTGAAACTCGGGCGCCTTGAGCCTGGTCATGCCCGCCGGATTGAAATAGATGGTACTGGCATCCGAGGCGATGGCCGCCTCACCGGCGAAGGCGCGGCCCAGACCGCTGACGCTCTGCTCCTGGATGTAGAAGCCGGCGGCCAGCAGGGCGCCGGGGGCGGCGCCCAGGGCCAGACCCACGGCCCAGGCCAGGGTGGTCTTGTTCAGGCGATGCTGCATGGATTTCTCTCCCGCTGTGTCGTTGGTTTTATTGTCGTCGTCATGCACCCGGCAGGGGCCGGGGCTTGCCATCGGCATCCACTGCCACGTAGACCAGCCGCCCATCGGCGACGGTCAGGATCTCGGGTTCATAGGGGTTGCGCTCCACGCACACCTCCACGGCTACGGTCATGGAACTGCGGCCCTCCGTGAGCACTTCGGCGTACAGGCTCACCATGTCGCCCCGCTGCACGGGCCTTCTGAAATGCATGGCTTCCACGGCGGCGGTGACCACCCGCCCCCGGGCACGGCGCACCGCCGGGATGCTGCCGGCGATGTCCATCTGGGCCATGATCCAGCCGCCGAAGATGTCACCTCCCGCGTTGGTGGGCGCGGCGGCCGCGGGCAGGCGCAGGCAGGGCTCCCGGGGCGTGTCGCTCACTCGGTGTAGCCTTCGTAGAGGGCCTCGACCTGGTCCTTGTAGCGCTCGAGGATGCGTGCGCGCTTCATCTTGAGGGTGGGCGTGAGCAGGCCGTCGTCCACCGTCCAGGGCTCCAGGGTGACGATCAGCTTGCGCACCTGGGCGTAGCCGGGAAATTCATGGAGCTGCCTGGCGATGCGGGTACGCAGGGTCTTCTCCAGGAAGCGGCCGTTTAGATCCGCCTCGCTCTCGGGATCCAGGTCCAGTTCCTTTGCCAGGGCGGCCCATTCCTCGGGATTGAGCACCACGATGGCGGCGAGCGCGGGCCGGCCCTCGCCGATGACCATGACCTGGTCGAACAGCGGGTCCAGGGCGATGGCCATCTCCATGTCGGCGGGCGGCACCTTCTCACCATTGCCCAGCACGATGATCTCCTTGATGCGCCCGGTGATGTAGAGGTGCCCGGTCTCGTCCATGCGCGCCTTGTCGCCGCTGTGCAGCCAGCCCTCGCTGTCGATGGTCGCGCGGGTGGCCTCCTCGTTGTTCCAGTAGCCGAGCATCACGGAAGGACTGCGGGTCAGCAGCTCGTCCTTGTCACCGATCTTCACCTCCACACCGGGCAGGGGTTTGCCGATGCTCGCCGGGACGTTGTCGTCGGGACGATTTACGCTCACCACCGGGCTCGACTCGGTCATGCCGTAACCGTGGAACACGGGCAGACCCAGGCCGATGAAGAATCGCGCAATGGGCGGCGGCAGGGGGGCACCGCCGCACACGGCGTAGCGCAGGCGCCCGCCCAGACGCGCCAGCACCTTGCTGGCCACCAGCTTCTCCAGCAGCGGCCAGAGCAGCAGCTTGGGATGCCAGCCGGCGCGGCCCTGGCTGTGCTCGAAGCGACGCCAGCCCACATCCACGGTGGTCATGAACAGCTTGCGGGCCAAGAGAGACTTCTCCTTCAGCCCGGCATTGATACGTCCGTAGACCCGCTCGTAGATGCGCGGCACGGAGATCAGCACCGTGGGCCGCACGGTGGCCAGATCATCGGCCAGTGTCTGGATGGAACGGGCGTAGGCCACGGCGGCGCCCACCATCATGGGCATGTAGTAGCCCGCGGTGCGCTCCAGGGTGTGGGACAGGGGCAGGAAGGACAGGAACAGGTCCTGTTCGTTGAGATCCGCGCAGCGGCTGGAGGCATGGGCGTTGAACAGGATGTTGCGGTGACTGAGCATCACGCCCTTGGGCTTGCCGGTGGTGCCCGAGGTATAGACGATGGTAGCCAGCTCGTCGGGCTCCAGGGCATGGGCCTGCAGCTCGCCCTTGAGGCCGAACAGCCAGTCGGACAGGGAATCCAGGCGCGGGTCGTCGGGCTTGTCATCCGGCTCGATGGTGTTCACGGAGATGATGCGCCTGAGACCTTCGAGGCGGTCGCGCACCTCCAGGATCTTCTTCCACTGCAGGCGGCCCTCTACCACCATCAGCTTCACATCGGCCTCGCGCACGATGTAGGCGATGTTCTCGGGGCGGTCGTCGGTGTACAGGGGCAC
The DNA here is from genome assembly GCF_000021985.1 of Thioalkalivibrio sulfidiphilus HL-EbGr7. Taxonomy (NCBI): domain Bacteria; kingdom Pseudomonadati; phylum Pseudomonadota; class Gammaproteobacteria; order Chromatiales; family Ectothiorhodospiraceae; genus Thioalkalivibrio; species Thioalkalivibrio sulfidiphilus. The sequence continues at coordinate 3,203,276 of NC_011901.1, read as the reverse complement.
GGTGATCAGGCCCAGCCCCAGACAGGCCTGGTCGAACACCACCCATTCCCGGCAGTTGCGCAGCATGATCGCCACCCGGTCGCCGGGCTTGAGGCCCTCCTTGAGCATGGCCTGCTGCCATCGGCCCACCTCGGTGGCCACCTCGCTCCAGGTGCTCTCCACCCAGGCGTTCTTGCCGATGTCAAACTGGCGATAGGCCAACGCGTTGGGGGAACGGCGGACCCGTTCAATGAAAAGGCCGGACAGTGAACCGGCCTCCAACGGGGTGATCACGTGGGCAGGATCACTCATGACGCCTCCTTATGCCTGATGGTCTGCGGTATTTATTGGTTGTCTGCGCAGGAGCGCACCGCTGGCCCCTGCGTTGCATCCGCCGCGGCGCCCGTTCAGTATCGTTGCACGGGCGAACAACGGATCGGTTTCCAATCTTCCATGAAGTCAGTGGCGCTATACAACCTCAAAGGCGGCGTGGGCAAGACCGCCGCGGCCGTCAACCGGGCCTACCTGGCCACGGAATACGGCCACCGGGTGCTGCTCTGGGACCTGGACCCGCAGGGGGCCGCCACCTGGTACCTGGGCGTGGAACCCGGCCTGGAGGACCCGATCAAGCGCCTCGTGAAGGGCAAGGGCGACCTGGCAGATTCCGTGCGTTCCACCGCATACGAACGCCTGTTCTCACTGCCTGCTGACTTCGACAACCGCAACCTGGACCTGATGCTGCGCAAGGCGGAGCACCCCCGCCGCAGGCTACGGGAACTGGCCGCGGAACTGTCTGACGACTTCGATCTCCTGATCCTGGACTGCCCGCCCAGCTTTTCCCTGGTGACCGAGAACGTCTTCCACGCCGCCGATCTGATCGCCGCGCCCACGATCCCCACGCCCCTGTCCGTGCGCACCTACGCGCAGATGGTGAGCTGGCTCGCCAAGGAGCATATCCGCGAGGTCAAGCTCTACCCCTTCCTGTCCATGGTGGACCGGCGCAAACGACAGCACCGGGAGCTCTCGGACTCCCTGGCCCGGGACATCCGCACCCTGCTGGACACGGCGATCCCCTACCTGAGCAGCATCGAGGCCATGGGTCAACGGCGCGCCCCCCTGTGCGCCTATGCGCCCAGGGATCCGGGTGCGCAGGCCTTCGAGCGGTTGTGGCTGGAGCTGAGCTCGAAGCTCACATGTGGCCACTGACGTACCTGGCTGACCACGCATCGATCACGCCCGCTACGTAGTCCGCATCGGTTGCGTCCGTCAACAAATGATCCATATCGTCCAGGGACACGAAGCTCTTGGGGTGACGGGCGATCTGGAACAGGTGGCGGGCGTGGTGGATCTCCACCACCGGGTCGCCAGGGGCGTGCATGACCAGCAGGGCGCAGCGCAGGGTGCGCACCTTGTCATCCAGTTTCGCGGCCTCGATATCGGTGAGGAAGTCCCGGGTGATGCACAGCTGCGAGGGGCCGATCTGCACACGGGCCGCACCGTCCCTGCGGATCTCATCCACCTGTTCAGAGAAGTGGTGGCGGATGTGGGCCGGTTCGCTGGGGGCGGCGATGGTGACCGCGGCGCGCACCGAGTCGATCTCGCCGGCGGCGGCCAGGACGGCGGCGCCTCCCAGGCTGTGGCCGATGAGCAGGGCCGGCGCCCGATCCCGGGAGGCCATCCAGCCACAGGCGCTCAGGATGTCCGCCACGTTGGCGCTGAAATGACTCTTCTCGAACTCCCCGCCGCTCTCGCCGATGCCGGTGAAGTCGAAGCGCAGCACGCCGATGCCCCGTTCCGCCAGGCCGCGACTGACGCGCACCGCGGCCAGGCTGTCCTTGGAGCAGGTGAAACAGTGGGCGTAGACGGCCCAGGTGCGGGGGAGGGTGGAAGGAATCTCCAGCTTGCCCGCCAGTTCGATGCCCTGGGCGTTCTCGAAACGAACGTATTCCGTGGGCATCAGTTGACCTTGTCTTGGGTCTGGCAGCGGGCACACAGCCCGCGCACCTCGACGATGCGCTCCTCCACCAGAAAGCCCTGACGTTCCGCCTCCCGGTCCAGGGCGCGGCTGACGCTGTCGTCGCCGCACTCACTCACCTGTCCGCAGGCCCTGCAGATGAACAGCTGGGATTGATGCCGCTTGTGGGGGCGGTCGCAGCCCACGAAGCCGTTGAGGCTCTCGATGCGGTGGATGAGCCCCTGTTCCAGCAGGAAGTCCAGGGCCCGGTAGACCGTGGGCGGCTTGACCGTGTGATCCGCGGAGCTGAGCTGACGGATCAGGTCGTAGGCCTTGACCGCCTCGTGGCTCTGCCAGATCTCCTCCAGCACCTGGCGGCGCAGGGGCGTGAGCTTGACCCCGCGCTTGGCGCAGATCTGGTCCGCCCGGGCCAGGGCCTCGTCGATGCAGGCATCGTGGTTGTGTTCATGTTCCATGGCCAACCTTCGTACCGGTTGTCCGGGGTCCTGTCAATCGACCCCGCAGCCGATCCGGGTGATGGCGCTGCACTCCGAGGGGTTTAGGTGCATAAAATGTTATGTTATAACGTCCATAAATTTCCGCCCCATCCTTGAAGGAGGTCTGTCATGCCCCGCGCCCTGTCCCGCCGTTTCGTTTCCGGTGTCGCTGCCCTGACCGTGGCCGCACCGCTGTTCACCCAGGCCCAGGAAGCGCCGGACTTGAGCCTGTCCCTGATCCTGGACGGCGTCTATTTCAACGAGCTGAGCCGGGGCCACCGGGACCCAGCGGGTTTCGCCGGCCACGATCACGGCCATGACCATGGAGACGATCATGGTCATGGCTACGAGGAAGGTTTCAACCTGGGACACTCCGAGCTGATCGTCGAGGCCCGGCTCGGAGACTTCATGGACGGTGTGCTCAACCTGGGCTTCGACGAGCATCACGTGGAGGTGGAGGAGGCCTATGTACGCACCCGCAGCCTCCCGGCGGGCTTTCAGGCCAAGGCCGGCAAGTTCCTCTCGGATGTGGGCTACATCAACAGCCGCCATCCCCATGCCTGGGATTTCGTGGATCGTCCCCTGGTGAATGAATTCCTGTTCGGGGACCATGGACTGCAGGAGATCGGCGTGCAGGCCACCTGGCTTGCCCCAACACAGACCTATACCCTGCTGGGTGTGGAGCTGCTCCAGGGAGAGACCGCCGGCGTGGCCAACTATCTTGGCGGCCAGGATGCCCTGAATGGCACCGAGCGTATCCTCGAGGATGTGTCCGGCCCGCGCCTGATCACCGCCTTTGCCAAGTTCGCTCCCGACCTGGGCGCGGATCATGCGGCGCAATTCGGCGTCTCCGGCGGTTACAGCCGTAGTTATCAGGAGACAGATCTCCACTCCACGCGATTTGAAGACTGGAACGGCACGGCCTGGTTTGCGGGCCTGGACGCGGTCTACAAGTATGACGCCGGTGGCAGTTACGGCCACGGCAACTGGCGCCTGCAAGGTGAGTACTTTTACCGGGTGATTGATGTGGATCGACGCGACGTGAGTTTCGACGGTCTGACCGTAAGCAACGAGCAAAGCTTCAAGAACAAGCAGGACGGTCTCTACCTGCAGGGCGTGTACGGGTTCGCGCCCCGCTGGGAGGCCGGAGTGCGCGCCGAGGCCCTGGGGCTGACCAATGAGATCGGTCGTGGCGCGGGTAGCAGCCTGGATGCCTCCTATCGATATTCGGCCATGGTCACCTTCCGTCCCATCGAGCCGGTGTTCCTGCGTGCCCAGCTCAATCACAACGACTTCGCCGAAGAAGACGGGCGCGAACGGGGGCTCGACTTCATGCTGCAGTTGAACGTCGCCCTGGGTGCCCACGGGGCCCATCGCTTCTGATCCGTGAACCTGCGCCACCGTCCGCGAGGGCGGTGGCGCAGGTATTTCCACTTCCCCAAGGAGGTATCGTGATGTGTTCAAGACCCATCCAAGGGGCTTTGCTTTTCCTGCTTGGCCTGGTCCTGTTGCCCGTCAATCCGGTCCAGGCGCAACCGCAACCGCTTCAGGTGGTGGCAACTACACCGAGCCTCGGCGTGCTGGCCAGGGAGGTGGGTGGAGACCTGGTGGAGGTCAGGGTGCTCGCGCCTGCGGATCGAGATCCCCACTACCTGGATGCCCGGCCCAGTTTCATGGCCCTGTTGCGCCGGGCGGATCTGCTCTTGGAGGTGGGTGCCGGTCTGGAGGAAGGCTGGTTGCCTGCGGCAGTCAGCGGCGCCGCCAATCCCGTCATCAACACGGGCAGGCTGGGGCGGTTCCGGGCCGCCGACCATCTGGGCCTGCGTCCCTCCATCACCGTGGAGGGGCCCAACGTGGGACACGTCCACGCCGAGGGTAATCCGCACTTCAATCTGGATCCCCTGCGGATGGCAGAGTTGTCCCTGGCCCTGGGTGAACGGTTGGGTGCGTTGAGACCCGAACATGCCGGGGTCCTTCAGGCACGCTCGGAACAGGTCTCCGCAGGTCTGCGCGCCCATGCCGCGGCCCTGGCTGCGCGTATCGAGCCCGGCCAGGGTTTTGTGGCCTATCACGAGGACCTGGACTATTTGCGTGACTGGCTGCCGGTGAAGGGGCTTGGTTATCTGGAGCCGGTGCCCGGCGTGCCACCCACCGCCCGACACCTGCGGGCACTGGTGGAGCGACTGCAGGGTCAGGAAGGACGTGTACTCCATGCCGCTTACCAGCCCGGGAGGGGCGGAGCCTTTCTGCATCGTCACCTGGGCTGGCCGGTGCATGTGCTGTCACTGGAGCCACCTGTGGACGGGGGCCTCGATGACTACTTGCGTCTGATGGAAAGCTGGGTGGCTCCCTTTGAGTAACCCTGAGGAGGGTGCGCCCCTGCTGACGGTGCGGGACCTGGTGGCCGGCTATGAAGCCCCGGTGTGTCGGCCGGTGACTTTCGAACTTCATCCTGGCGAGTGCCTGGGACTTGCCGGCCCCAATGGTGCCGGCAAGTCCACCCTGCTCAAGGCCATGACGGCAGGTGCACGCCGTTTTGCCGGCACGATCTGGCGTAAACCCGGCGTCGCCATGACATTCCTGGCCCAGCAACCGGAACGGGCAGCGGAATGCCCCCTGACCGGGCACGACCTGTTGCGGATCTGCGAGGCCCGGTCGCTGCCTGTGCCCGGGTCGCTCCAGTCTTTGCTGGGACGGCGTCTGGATACCCTCAGTGGCGGTCAGCACCAGTTGCTTCAGGTCTGGGCCTGCCTGGGCGGCAACGCCAGCCTGGTGCTGCTGGATGAACCTACCAACCACCTGGACCCTGAGGCCCTGGGCAGTCTGACGGAGATTCTGAAGTCCCGACACAACGGGCGCGGACTGGTGGTCGTGAGTCACGATGAGCGCTTCCTGGGAGCAGTTTGCGATCGCGTCCTGGAGGTGATGCCGGCGGGGGTTGGCGCATGAGTCCCGCCATGGCCTTGCCCTGGGATCCCCTGTTCCGCGAGGCCTTCCTGACGGGCCTGCTCCTGGCGCCGCTGGCGGCCCTGCTGGGATGTTGGCTGCGCCTGCGCGGTGAGTGGCTGGCTACCCTGGGTTATGCCCATGTGGCCGGTGCCGGTGGCGTGATCGGAGCCATCATTCACTGGCCCATGCTGCTGTCGGCGATGATCGCCTCGCTGCTTGCGGGTGGACTCAAGGGGCTGATGAGCCGGGGACAGGCCGGTAACGAGGTCTTCGGTGTCATGATCCTGCTGGGCTGGTGTCTTGGCCTGCTGGCGGCGGCCAACCATCCGGCAGCCGATCTGGTGGGCAGGGTGTTTCTGGATGGCCAGATACTGTTTGCGGGCCGCGGTCATCTCCTGACCGCGTGCGTCCTGGTCGTGTTGAGCGTGGTGGTACTGCACCGTGTATCCCGGCCGTTAATGAGGGAGCGCTTCCAGCCTGGCCACTTGCGGGCCAATGGCCGGCAACTCTGGCCCATGACCCTGGGTTTCGATGCCCTGGTGGTGCTGGTGGTGGCCGCAAGCGCCATGGCCATGGGGGTGATGGCGAGTTTCGTACTGCTGATGTTGCCTGCCTGGGTTGCCTGGGGGGTGGCCCGGGGTTGGCGTGCCGCGCTGTGGCTCTCGGCCCTGTTGGGGCTGGCGGCCTACTCGGTCGCCTTCATGGCCGCCCTGGTGCTGGATCAACCCTTCGGTCCGGTGCTGGTGATGGTGCTGCTGAGCCTGCTGCCTTTGCGCTGGCTCGCGCAGCGTCGCGGCGCTGGCGGGGGCGCGGGTGATCTGTGATCATAGGAGGGACCTGTACCAGTGGGCCCTCTGCGTGGATCAGATCGAGCAAGAAGACATCAGGCAGCGACTTGCCGACCTTCGGGTGGAGCACCGTGATCTGGACGAGGCCATCGCCCGTCTGGCGGAGGGGGTGTTCGTGGATCAGTTGCAGCTCAGCCGCCTGAAGAAGCGCAAGCTGCTGATCAAGGACATGATCGCGCGGCTGGAGAGCAGGCTGATTCCGGATTTGAATGCATGAAAGCGTTAGAGACAAGTGGCTAGAGGCAAGAGACAAGAAAAAACGGCGCCCAAGGGGCGCCGTTTTGTTTGACGTACTTTTTCAGTACTTGGGCATCAGCCCCAGATGTCGGTAGTGATGCTGTCGTACCAGCCGCGGGTGTAGTTGGCTTCCATGCGGCGGAAGTTGCGGTCCGCGTCGGCGGGGCTTACGCCACCGGAACCCGGCACACCCTTGATGGAGTCGTCCAGGAACTGGTAGACGGCGGCCACGCTGATGCCCCAATCGGGGGTGACCAGGCTGTAGCAGGTGTTCACCATGGACGGCGCGATGGGGTCACGGCCCCTCAGTGCATTGACGATGGCGGCAGCAACCAGCTTGCCCTGGCTGTTGGCGGAATGCCCGGACTTGGGCATGGCGCCGGCGATGCTGGAGTCGCCGATCACGTGGATGTCCGTGTGAATCGAGGACTGGAAGGTCACCTGATTCACCGGGCACCAGCCGGTGTCGTTCACCAGGGAGGCGCTGTGGGCGATCTCGCCGGCGCGCTGGGGCGGGATGTAGTTGAGCACATCCGCCTTGAAGCGGTTCAGACCGCCGTCGGAGATGGCCGTCTTGCTGGCCACGTCGATACGCTCCACCTGGCCGCCGCGGCTGCTGGGCACCCACTCGATCATGTTGCCGTAGTTCGCTTCCCAGCCGGCCACGAAAAGTCCCTGCTTGGAGAAGTTCTCCTTGTTGTCCAGGATCAGGATCTTGGAACGCGGCTTGTGGGTCTTGAAGTAGTGGGCCACCATGCTGGCGCGCTCGTAGGGTCCGGGCGGGCAGCGGAACGGGTTGCCCGGGGCGACCATCACGAACACGCCGCCGTCGGGCATGGCCTCCAGCTGACGGCGCAGGATCTCGGTCTGGGGACCGGCCTTCCAGGCGTGGGGGATCTCGTTGGCGGTGGCTTCACTGGTGCCCTCGGCGGCGGTGGCCCAGTTGAAGCTGATGCCGGGCGCGACCACCAGCTTGTCGTAGTTCAGCACCTGGCCGCCGGCCAGGGTCACCCGGTTGGTCTCGGGGTCGATGGCGGTGACCGTATCCTGGATCACGTTGACGCCGTGCCTGTCCCTCAGGTTGCCGTAGGTCTGCGCGATGTCGTTCATCTGGCGCAGGCCGCCCAGCACCCAGTTGCTGCCGTAGCAGGTGTGGTAGGTGGCGTTGGGTTCCACCAGGGTGACACGGATGTCCGAGTCAAAGTGGCGCAGGTACTTGGCGGCCGTGGCGCCGCCGGAACCGCCGCCCACCACCACCACGTGCGCACCCCTGGCTTTCTCACCGCCGGGCATCTGTGCACAGGCCGCCAGTGCGGTGGCGGCACCACCGGCACCCAGGGCCTTGAGGAAATGTCTGCGTGAAATGCTCATGTTCGTGGCCCCCTTAGCGTCGCGTGGTGTCGAAGTAGTCGGCGAGGAGTTCGATCTCCTCGTCGGTGTAGCCAAGGGCATGACGGTTCATGACCGTGGCGGCACGGGTGCCATCGCGGAAGGCCTTCATGTTCTGGATCATGAGCTGGCGGGGATAGCCGTTGATCAGCGAGGGGATGGTGGCGTCGGGTCCGCCGGCCACGGAGCCATGGCAGGCCAGGCAGGTCTTGGCCATGAGCTGGCCTCGTGTGACTTCCGCCAGCGCGGATTGGGAGGCGGCCAGGCCTCCCAGGGACACGGCCAGGGCAACGGCCGCAAGCTTTGCGTGTTTCATGGTGTCGATCTCCTCCAGGAACAGTTATCTGTCTTATTGGGTCTTGATCGACGGGTGCGGGTGCCCGCCTTTTTGAACGGCGTCCGGTGCGTGGGTCCGGGACCGTGTCCACCGATGCCAAAGCCGCTGAAATGGCGGGGCGTGGCTTCAGAAAGACAGAGTGTATATAGCACAGGGGTAAGGTGCTGCCAAACAAGCAAATCCTGATATAGACCTTGATTTGAGGGGCCGCGCTTGTCATAAAGACGCTGTCATCCGGGCTGAGAACAATCCATGAATACCGACAGACGCAGACATCCGCGCATCCCCATGGAAGTCGAGGTGGAACTGCACGTGCCCGCCGAGGCACTGCGGGTGGTGCGAACCCGGGATCTCAGCGGCAGCGGCGTGCTCCTGTTGATGCCCGCCGAAGGGCGTCCGGCCATCGGCGCCCGCGTGCAGGTGCGCGTGGTGGGGGCCCTGGGGGACGGCGACGCGCCGCCTCTGGTGCCGGCCACCGTGGTGCGTGATCTGCCTGAGGGTGTGGCAGTGGCCTTCGAGGGCTGCTGAGGCCGACACGGCCGGGCAAAAAAAGAGGGCCGACCGGCCCTCTTTTTTCGTGTGTTGCTTCATGTCTTCAGGCAATCACTTCCCGGTCCACCAGTTCCCGGTAGGCATGCCAGCTGGCATGACCCAGCAGCGGCAGGATGAAGATCATGCCCACCAGGAAGGTGGCAAAGCCGATGCCGATCAGCACCACCAGCATCAGGGCCCAGAGGATCATGGGCGCGGGGTTGTGCTGAACCGCCCGGATGCTGGTCATGACGCAGGTGATCACGTCCTGGCGGCGCTCCTTCATCATGGGCAGGGTGACCACGCCGGTGATGAACACCAGCAGGGCCGCCGCCGCACCGCTCAGGGTGAAGACGAGCAGGAAACCGAAGCCCTGTTCCGTGGTGATCAGCGCCATCCAGCCTTCCTGGAGTTTGTCGGGCACCCCCTCGAAGAACAGCGCGATCATCAGGCTGGTGAAGCGGATCCAGGCGATCATGATGATGCCCAGGAACACCGTGTACAGGGAGATGCCCAGCGGGTTGCGCCGCCAGGAGGTGAGGGTGTCCATGAGCGTGAGCGGTTCGCCGCGTTCCTGGCGACGGCTGATCTCGTACAGGCCCAGGGCGGTGAGCGGCCCCACCAGCAGGAAGCCCGCCATGAAGGTCATCACCAGCCAGGGATCGTTCCAGGCCCCGGTCAGCAGCATCACCCCCACCAGGCTGAAGAACAGGCCATAGCCGAGACTCAGGCCGGGGGTGCGCTTGATGTCCTTGAGGCCCGCCGCCAGCCAGTGGTAGGGGCGGTCGGGGGCGACCCGGTGTAGCGTGGGGATGTGAATGCTGGGTGAGGTGTTGATGACCTTGTCCATGTACTCCCTCCTGTAGAAAAGTGGCTGGGCAGGACCAAGCCAGGTTCGGCACTCTCGGCGGGCCTGTTACAAGATGTATAGTTCGGATTGTCATCTTCTTCCACGTCCGGCCTGCCGAAATGCGGGCCATTTGCAATGGACATACAGGGTCGCTTCATGGGCGGGTCAGTCAGGTCGTTCAATCTGGAGCCGGGTCAGCGCCTGCTGGACAAGTACCTGGTGATGGATCGTCTCGGTGCCGGCTGGGAGGGTGAGGTCTACCGGGTGCGGGAGCTGGCCACGGGTATTGAGCGCACCGCCAAGTTCTTCTTCCCCCAGCGCAATCCCCGCGACCGGGCGGCCATCTTCTATGCCCGCAAGCTGCACAAGCTGCGCCAGTGTCCCATCGTGATCCAGTACTACACCCGTGAGCGCATGGTGCTCGACGGCGTGACGGTGAGCTTCCTGGTGTCCGAGTTCGTTGAGGGGGAGCTGCTGTCCGCCTTCATCCGGCGCCACAAGGGCGGGAGGCTCTCCCCCTTCCCGGCCCTGCACCTGCTGCATGCCCTGGCCCGCGGCATTGAGTGCATCCACCAGATGGGCGATTACCATGGCGACCTGCACTCGGACAACGTGATCGTCAGCCGCTACGGCCTGGGTTTCGAGCTGCGCCTGCTGGACCTGTTCCACTGGGGCCGTCCCCGGGCGGAGAATATCCACGACGACGTGGTCAACCTGATCCACATCTTCCACGAGGCCCTGGGCGGGAAGGCCCACTACGCCCGACTGCCGCCGGAGATCAAGGCCATCTGCTGCGGGCTCAAGCGCAGCCTGATCCTGAAGAAATTCCGCACCGCCGGGCAGTTGCGGGAGTATCTGGAAACCATGGAGTGGGGCCGCTAGCCCGGGGAATATCCGCAGGCTGCCTTTCATCATGATGTTCGAAGTATCCCGGCGGGGGGCGCGGTCTGACAGGCCTTGCCAATTCCCTACGTGATGAATGGTCATGCTGGTGTGACAGGCGTATGCCCTGCCATGCAAGACGGCCCTGACCACCTGTGTATACTGAGGGACCATTATGAGCAACCGCCTGTTGCCGCAGCGAACCAGCCCATGACCCCGGCCCAGCCCCTAGTCCAGCCTCCAGATCCCGCCGTGCGGATGCGCCAGCTGCAGTCCCTGGCGCCGCTGCCGGTGGTGGCCCAGCGTCTGCTGGCGGACCTGGACCGCAAGGACCTGAGTCTCGGCCAGCTCTCCGAGGTCATCGAGATGGACCCGGCCCTGACGGCGCGGATCGTGGGTCTGGCCAATTCCGCCTATTTCGCCAACCGCCAGCCGGTCTACAGCGTCGGCGATGCCGTGGGCCGGGTGCTGGGCCTGGACATGGTGCGCAACCTGGCCCTGGGCATCGTGCTGAGCGGCCCTTTCGACACCAAGGCCTGCCGGGCCTTCGACGCGGAACGGTTCTGGTTCACGGCCATGGCCACCGCCACCCTCTCTGTTCCGCTCTCGGGTTTGGTCAGGGACAGGGAGCCCGTGGCCGGCGAGTGGGCCTATCTGGCTGGACTGCTCCACGAACTGGGGTTGCTGGCCCTGTGCGCCCTGTTCCCCGCCGAGATGTCCAGGGTGCTGTCCCAGAGGGAAGCCGATAAACCGCTGGCCGTGCGTACCCGCCAGGCCCTGGGTATCGATGCCATGGAGGCGGGTGCGCTGTTGGCACGCCGCTGGAAGCTGCCCGAGGGGGTCGCCGTGGTCATGGCCCATTACGACGCCCCCGGCTACCAGGGCCCCCACAGCCAGCTCTCGGCGCTGGTGGGTCTGGCCGCCTGTCTCGCCGCGAGTCTCCATCAGAGTCAGGACGATCCCGAACTGCGACGGCCCTGGCTGTTGGCCCTGGGGCTCTGCGAGGACGACATCACCCCCCTGTTGCACCGCAGCCAGCCCAGGGTCGAGTCCTTGCAGGCGCTCGCGCGCCAGCTGGCGCATCCCTGAAAGCCCCGCATTACCAAGACCATGAACGGGCCCCGCGTCGCAACCCAGGACGACTGCCATGGATAACGCCACCCTGGTGGAGGCCTACCGGGACACCCAGCAGCGCCTGCTGGGTCTCATGGAATGTCTCTCCGCGCTGCAGGATCTCTCCAGCCTCGATCTCAATACCCCTGACCTGGGTGAACTGCTCAAGGCCGCCCTGAGGGCCTTGCTGGAGAACCAGGGCATGGAACGTTGTTCCGTGTTTCTGAATGAGGGGGGCGTGCTGGTCAACGCCGCCGGCATGGATTGGTCCGACCTCATGGGTGCGGACGTCGGTTCCCGGGAGTCTTCGATTGCCTGCCTGCGGGTGGGCGAGGGCATCATGGGACTGGCTGTTGCCAGCGGTGAGATCCAGTGCTGCAGCGACTGCGGTGGTGATGACCGTTTCGCCGAGTTGGGCAACGAGGTCCCCGTGGGCAGCCTGGTGTGCCTGCCCATCCGCCAGGGCGACGAGGTGCTGGGCGTGCTCAACGTCTCCCACCCGGAACCCCATTTCTTCAACCAGGACCGGGAACGCCTGTTGCGCCTGTTCAGCGTCTACCTGGGTCAGTCCGTGACCTACTGGCGCCACACCCACCAGATGGAGGCGGTCATCCGGGAGCGCACCGCGGAACTGCGCCAGGCACTCGATCAGGCCCAGGAACTGCGTGAGCGCTACGAGGCCCTGGCGGTGGTGGATGACCTCACCGGCCTGAACAACCGGCGCTTCTTCTTCCCCGAGGCCCAGGCGGCCCTGTCCCGTACCCGCCGCCATGGCCAGCCCTTCGCGGTGCTGGCCCTGGACCTGGATCACTTCAAGCGGGTCAACGACGACCACGGCCACGCCTGGGGAGACCGGGTGCTGCAGGACGTGGGCGCCGCGCTGAAATCCATGCTGCGCGAGGGCGACATCCTGGCGCGCTTCGGCGGCGAGGAATTCATGTTCGCCCTGCCCGGCACCGACTTGGAAGGCGCCATGAGCCTGGCGCAACGCATCCGCGCGCGCCTGGCGAAGCTGTCCTGGAACGTGGGCGACCGCTGCCTGCTGGTCACCGCCAGCATGGGTGTTTCAGGGCTGGGTGAAGATGAGGCGGCGGAAGGCAGCAGCCACGAGATCCTGGACCGCCTGGTGGCCCAGGCCGACGAGGCCCTTTACGGCAGCAAGCACGCCGGACGGGACCGGGTGACGGTGGGCACGCAGTAATTCAATCCTGCCAGGATGCCTTATCAGGCTGTCCGTCGCAGTGAGCCGGCAGTATCTGCGTCTTGGACGGTGTAGCTGTCACGGCGATCCAGCCGCGCACCTCCTGTAAGCAGCACGCAGGCCAGTTCCGACTGGCGCCGGGTGCCTGTCTTGCGGAAACACTGTTTCAGCTGGGTGCGGATGGTGTTGGCGCTGGTACCGGCATGGGTGGCGATCTCCGGCACGTCCTGTCCCTGGGCCACCAGCGCCGCGGTGCGGGCCTCGGCGGCAGTCAGCCCATACATCTCCATAAGCAGTTCCCGGTCCATCTCCGGCGCGCGCAGGGCGTCGTGGATGAACACGGCCATGTGGCTGGGCACCGGCACCAGCTGCAGCGCGGGCATGTCCGGATGCAGGGGGCTCAGGATCAGCTGAAGGTCCGGCATCCCGGCCCTCGGGATACGCAGGCTGGAGGGCCGGGCGCTGCCCTGTGCCTGGTGCGCCATCTGGCGCAGGATACGCCGTCTCAGACTGCGGTCCGCCGGCTGCCCTGCGATATGCAGGCGGTTCTCTGCCAGACGCAGCTGATCGCAGTGTTCGATCAGGTGCCTGGCCGCCTCGCTCACGAAATTCACCTCCCCGTTCTCGCCGAGCAGCAGGAAGGGCAGACCCTGACGGTCCGCCACGTCACGCACGGCAGCCACTTCCTGGCGCATCGCCTGCAACTGGCGGGACAGGTGCAGACCGCGCTGGATGTGAGGAATCAGGCGATTGATAGACTCGGTCTCGTCGGCGGTGAAGTACCCCTGGTCGCGGGTACGCTGGACCAGCAGCTGCACCGTGAGCCCCGTTTCCTGGAACACCGTGCCGCAGATGCCGTGGTGGATGTCCAGGCCCCGGGCCCAGTCGTTGAAGAACTCGGTCCGGTAGAACTCAGGCTGCCGGCAGGAGAAATCGAGGAAGGTGGAGTAGATCCGGCCGGGGCGCTTCTGGACCAGTTCCGGGCGCCAGGGACAGGTGTTGACGAAGTGACCCACGTAGGCCTGGTGGGCATCGTCGTCGATGTTCACCTTGTGGCTGGTGTTGACCTGATCGGCCCGGTCGTTGAGGAACAGCAGGCGGGCGGAACGCCCGTGGCTGGCCTCCACCAGTTCATCCAGGAAACGCTGCCAGACCTCGGGGTGGTCCACGGTCTCGTAGAGGGTGTCCAGCAGACGGGGTGTCCGGCGATCGAGATGGATAAGCGTCTGTCGCTCGTTCATGGGTCTTGACGGTCCCTGTGGCGCCTTGCCGGGCGCTTTATTGTTTTTGTGTATTAGATCACGTTTCGCTGCCGATTATGGTAATCATAGGCCAGTGGTAATAGATATAACATGAATGTGGATAAATGGGGGCAAGTCCGGGATGAACGGCCAGCAAGGGCCACCCATGCCTGGGTTGAGAGCCTGTGTGATCAGGGGGAAGGCAAATGACATACCAAAAAACAAACTTTCCCGGCATTGCCGGCCATCAGTTGGTGATGGATCAGGGCGGCGAGGGCAGTCAGCCCATCCTGTTCATCCACGGGTGGACCTGCCGGCGGGATTACTGGGTGCCGCAAATGGCGGATCTGGCCCGGGACTACCGGGTGGCGGCCCTGGACCTGAGCGGTCACGGAGAATCGGAAAGCGAGGGACGCACCGACTGGAGCGTGACAGGCCTGGCCGATGATGTCACCGCGGCCCTGGAGGCCCTGGGCGCGGAGGATGCCGTGCTGGTAGGCCATTCCATGGGCGGTACGGTGGCCCTGGAGGCGGCCGCCCGCACCGATGTAGTGCGTGCTGTGGTGCTGGTGGACACCTTCGTGCTTCCCTATGGGGATCTCTCCGAGGCTGATGCCCAGGGCATCGAGACCCCGTTCCATGAGGATTTCGCCGCCGCCATGGCGGGCCTGGTGGACAACGCCACGGGCTCCGCCATGGACGAGTCCACCCGCGTACGCCTTAAGCGCGAGATGGCCGCCGCCGACACCGCCTGGGCCTTGCCCCTGTGGCGCGACCTGCTGCGCTGGAGCCCCGAGCCGGCGTTCGGTGCGCTTGAGGCCCCCGTCCATGCCATCAATGGCGACCTGATCCCCGAACCTGCCAGGCAGCGTTGTGCCGGTCGGGTCACCGAGTGGCACATGCCCGGCACCGGGCATTTCCCCCAGATGGAGATGCCGGAGGCTTTCAACCGCAAACTCAGAGAAGTTCTGGCAGCCTTGTAGGAGGCCCGACCCCGGGCCGAACAGCGATGCTGGGTCAGCCCAGGATGATGGGTGTCCCAAACCGAGCCCGATGGGTGTCCCAAACCGAGCCCGCCCAGGATGATGGGTGTCCCAAACCGAGCCCACTGAAGTGAGGGGGGATGATGGGTGTCCCAAACCGAGCCCAACTGAGGATGATGGATGTGCTGAAGTGAGTAGGTGTGCTGAAAGTGTGCTCTCTAATCAGTGCGCATTGAAATGAAGAAGGCGCCTGCTAGGCGCCTTCTTCATGATGCAAAGTTGATTCGTGAACTGATCATTAATGCCGACGGATGACGATGTACGGATAATCTTTATCCGAGACCGAACTCATCAGGGCTGGTTGGACAGCTTGATGGCAATCACGACACCCGCTTGGCCGCCTTGAAAACCACCTTCGTTCTCACGCGCAAGATTCGGTGCCAGCATGATCTCTCCAGTCACAGAGGTTCTAAAGTCGAGTATTTCGTCCTCGCCGATGCTCAGGGTCACAGTGCGATTACCATCGCCTCCCTGCGCCCAGGTTCCGCTAAGATTCACGGCTAAAGGACTCATTTGGATGAGAAGCTCCTGAGAGCCAAACCTTGTGACATTCTGAGTATCTGGATCAACGTCGAACTGGACGTCACCAATACCTGCCAAGCGGTGCTCAAACTCGTTGCCCTCAAGAGACCACGTGCCCCCGGAATTCATCACAAGTCGGCCGGTCAATACGTAGCCATTCAGCTCTGCGTAGCCGGCTTCAACCATATTCTGTCCGAAAAGTTCGGTCTGCGTGGATACGATCCGATAGACACCCGGAACTCCAGTGCTTCCGGTATCACCCGCGCCACTCTCGAGGGCGGTAACGCGATCAGCCAGATCATTGATTGCCGTGGCCAGTGCCGAGAAGTTGGCATTGACCTCGGCGGCCACGGCGGGCTGACCGTCGGCGAAGGTGTTGGGTACGGCGACCTGAGCCTGGGCGGTCCCGGTGAGGGCGATGGCCATGGCGCCGGCGAGCATGATGTTCTTCAGTTTCATGATGTCTTCTCCTTACATGGAATCAAGATAAGTCGGATAAGCGCTGGCCTTACTGCCAGTTGGCCTCACCCCAGTTGAAATTGCCCCAGGTGGCACCGTCGAGTGGCGCCTCTTCGAACTCCGCGGTGACCGTGCAGGCTTCGCTGCCCAGGGTCACGGTGTAGAGATTGCCGTCCAGTTCGCCGCTGCAGCCTTCGCCGACCACCTCGACACTGCCTTCGACAAGGGCGTAGCCGGGTTCGGGCTGGATAAGCAGTACCAGGGTGCCGTCGACCACCTGACTGCCCTGTGAGCTGAATGAGCCATTGATGACGTCCATCGATACGGTGATCAGGTCGCAACTGACTACGACGTCGTCGACAGCCGCGGCGTTGATATTGCCGATGCCGTTGATCACGCCGCAGATCTGACCGCTCTCGGGCAGCGTGAGGATGGTGACGTTGTAGGGGGCCTGGTCTTGTACGGGGGTGTCGAAGACGAATCCGCCGTTGCTTGTCACTGGCAGGCTGTCCGTGCCGTTGTTCTGCAGGATCAGACTTTCTTCGGCATCAAGTCCGCTCACGGTGCCGCCCACCGTAAAGGTGTCGGTCTCGCAGCTGACAACGATGTTGGTCACATCCTCTGATACCTCGCCAGAGCCATTCGTCACGGAGCAGGTTTGCATGGGGCTGGTGGGCTGGGTCAGGACGGTCACCGAGTAACTGGTTTCTGCATCGAAGAAGCCGCTGAAGGTGAAGCTGCCGGAACTTTCGATGGGCAGCTCGAGAGCGCCTTCTTGCAGCACCAGGCCGCTGCCAAGGAGACCGCTGACGGTTCCACCCAGGGTGTAACGGGGGGAGATGACCAGATTGCCCTCGCCGTCCTCACTCACGGCCACGTCATCGAAGGCAGAGGAATCGTCGGCTTCGTCAATGGCAGTGTTGATGGCGATGAGCAGATCGGTTGTCGTGGTGGTTGGCAGAGTGTCTTCGCTGTCTCCCACCGGCACCGGCTCGCCGGCTTTCTGTCCGTCCAGGGTGCCGTCGCTCATGTCATCAATCAGGGCCTGCACCACCTCGAACGGGTCTGCAGTGGGTGCCAGGTTGTTGGCGAGTACGGAGAGGCCCGCCAGGATGGCGGTGTAGGCGCGCTGGTCACGATCACCGTCACCGGCGTTGTTGATGTCCAGCGGCTTGGTGGTCAGCGGATCGAAGTTGATGGCCAGGGCCTGGTTCAGTGTGTTTTTCGCCGCATCCAGCGCATTCTCGATGGTCGTGTCAGGGCTATCGGCGATCTGCTCCTGGGTCACGCGCACCAGCAGTTCGGTGAGCGGGGTGACGGCCACCGTATCGGCGTCAGCCGGCAGATAGCTGCGCAGGCTGCGGCTGCCGAGTTCCACGGTGTCTCCGGTGGCTTCGTCGGTATAGCTGCCGCCGGTGGCGATGACCACGAGGGGACGGGGCAGCTCTTCGGGGATCTCATCATCCCAGGTGCCGTCCGCGATCGTGGTAAACGGCCCGGCCACGGGCTCACCCGTATGCCCACCGTCCGCGCCCGCAAGGTAGAGCAGCACCTGGGCGCCGACCACCGGGCCCTTGCTCACAGCGCCATCGATGGCGGTGGTGGAAATGACGGGGTCGGCGGGGTTGCTGCTACCGCCGCCGCCCCCGCAGCCGGCCAATGCAAGGCTTGCAACCAGCAGCGTTGCCGGCGTCAGCCAGCTCATGCCCGTTGCCTTGGGATGTCCGGGGTAGTTGCCGGACAGTGTTCTACCTGAGGTCATGGGTCGGTCTCCTTCCATTGCCCGGGATCAGGGGCCCGGTGGCCATTGAAATGGTTTGGGAGAACCTTAGTGGGCAGGCTGGGGCGCGGCATCACCCATTTGGGTGATGCCGGGTGTTTTTGCAGAGGGCGCCCGATCAGCGGGCAATTTGGCGGGGCAGGTGGCCGAACTCGCCGATGTCGGTCAGCGGTAGAGGCGTACCTCCTGCGCCCATTCCCTGACCCCGCGATTGGCACAGAATTCCTGCGTTATGCCGTCCACATAACGCACCTTCATGTTGAACCCCGCCCCCGGCGGGTGATTGAGGGCGACCAGGCGCGACTCGCCGGACCGGATCTGTCCCTCGTAGAGGCTGGACTGTCGATGCCCGTGGCTGAAATCGAACCAGATGGCCTCGATCAGTACCGGACTGTCATTGTGCACGGTGACCATCAGCGTCTCGGATTCACCATGGTTCGCGAAGATCAGCCAGCCAAGCAGCAGGCCGACCAGGAACATGAGGGTCGCCCGTGAACGCAGGATGTCGACCAGTCGGTCGTTCCAGGCGGGCCTTGAGGTGTGATCGGTCATGGTGGGTGTGACGCACAAATAACCATTAGAGAATGCTAATATTAATTTGTCCCCTTGGCCAATCGAGATGCGGACTTGAAGACTCAGCCTCATGTGACACTCACCCGGGCTGTCAGCGCATTGCCGTCTCAGCTCGGCAGAGTCAGCGCCTCGATCCCGTCCAGTGCCGTCTCCCGCACCTCCGCGTCCGGATCTTCACTGCAGGCCTGCAGCGCAGCGAGGGCGTCCTCACCACCGATCAATGTCAGGGCATAACAGGTGTCTGAGCGCACGCGCGGTTCGGGGTGGGTGACGTGGGGGAGAAAATGCGTCGCCTGGCCCTGTAGAAGACCCTCTTCTTTCAGTTCCTCCAGGGTGGCCATTACGCCGATGCGCACGCTGAGTTCGCTGTCGGCATCACCCAACAGTGCGGCCAGGCGGGCGATCAGCGCCGGTTCGCGCCGCGTGCGGGCCAGCACCTGCGCCCGCTGGCCGTTTCCCAGCAGGTCCGCCAGGTGCAGGTCGAGCCCCTCGGGGCGCGCGGCGAGCCCTGCCCAGTGGCGCAGTTCTGCCAAGCTGTGCAGGCCCGAGAGTTCGATGGCGCCGATGCGTGTCCAGGGCACGGAGCGCGCGCCCAGGGTCTCTGCCTGTTGCGGCGCCTGACTCAGATCGATCTCCTCGATCCCGCCAAGCAGGCCTTCCGACTGCATTGTTTGTAGTGCCTGACGGACGCTTGCGCAATGGGGGCAGCCGGGGCCGGTCAGCAAGAGGGCTTGCGGGGCTGTGGACCGTGACTCTGGATCGGGATGCATGGGGGGTCTGACCAGGCTGGGTGGGAGTCCCATGATGCCACGGTGTCACCGCATCGTGGCAGAGTGACGAATGGGGGTATGAATGGTGGGCCCGCTCGGACTCGAACCGAGGACCAAGGGATTATGAGTCCCCTGCTCTAACCAACTGAGCTACAGGCCCGGAAAGGCAGTGGCAAGTCTCAAGTGGCAAGTCTCAAGGAAGATCTCCTTGCTACTAGCCACTTGCCACTTGAAACTGGGTTTACTCCAGATCCAGGAAGCTTCTGAGCATCTCGGAGCGGCTCGGGTGGCGCAGTTTGCGCAGGGCCTTGGCTTCGATCTGGCGGATGCGTTCGCGGGTGACGTCGAACTGCTTGCCCACTTCTTCCAGGGTGTGGTCGGTGTTCATGTCGATGCCGAAGCGCATGCGCAGCACCTTGGCCTCCCGGGGGGTGAGGCTGGCGAGCACGTCGCGGGTGGCCTCGGACAGGCCCTCGCGGGTGGCGGCCTCGATGGGGGACATGACGTTCACGTCCTCGATGAAGTCGCCCAGATGGGAGTCCTCGTCATCGCCAATGGGGGTCTCCATGGAGATGGGCTCCTTGGCGATCTTGAGCACCTTGCGCACCTTGTCCTCGGGCATTTCCATGCGTTCCGAGAGTTCCTCGGGGGTGGCCTCGCGACCCATCTCCTGGAGCATCTGCCGGCTGATGCGGTTGAGCTTGTTGATGGTCTCGATCATGTGCACCGGGATGCGGATGGTGCGGGCCTGGTCCGCGATGGAGCGGGTGATGGCCTGCCGGATCCACCAGGTGGCGTAGGTGGAGAACTTGTAGCCGCGACGGTATTCGAACTTGTCCACCGCCTTCATCAGGCCGATGTTGCCCTCCTGGATCAGGTCCAGGAACTGCAGGCCGCGGTTGGTGTACTTCTTGGCGATGGAGATCACCAGGCGCAGATTGGCCTCCACCATCTCCTTCTTGGCGCGGCGTGCCTTGGCCTCGCCGATGGACATGCGGCGGTTGATGTCCTTGATCTCACTGATGGTGAGGTTGGACTCGTCCTCGATAGCCACCAGCTTCTTCTGGATGCGCAGGATCTCGTCCTTGTGCTCGGCCAGCAGCTTGGCGTGCTTGGACTTGCCCTTGGTCTGGGTGTCCAGCCACTTGAGGTTGGTCTCGTTCTCGGGGAACGCGGTGATGAATTCCTTGCGCGGCATGTTGCAGCGGTTGACGCAGATGTCCATCACGGTGCGCTCCTGCATGCGGATGCGCTCCACCATCTCGTGCAGGTCGGCGGTCAACTGGTCCACAAAGCGGGGCAGCAGCTTGAACTCCATGAAGTAGCTGGCCATCTCCTCGCGCACCTTGCGGTACTTGGCGGTGTGCTTCTTGGCGGCGAAGCCCATGGCCTCTTCGTACATGGCGCGCAGTTTGGTAAAGCGCTCCCGGGCCTCTTCCGGATCGGGGCCGGTGTCCTCGGGCTCGCTGGCGGTGTCGTCGTCGTCTTCGTCGTCGCTGTCGGAATCGCTGTCGTCGTCGCTGGCACTGGCGTCGGTGTCCGCGCTGTCGGCCTCATTGGCGGCAACGGCGGGCACGTCATCGGCGTTGGGGTCGATGAAGCTGACCACCAGGTCGGTGAGCTTCATCTCGCCGGCCTCGACCTTGTCGAACTCGGCCAGCAGGGTGCTGATGGACTGGGGGTAGTGGGCGAGCGCGAACAGCACCTGGCCGAGGCCGTCCTCGATGCGCTTGGCGATCTTGATTTCGCCTTCACGGGTCAGCAGCTCCACGGTACCCATCTCGCGCATGTACATGCGCACCGGGTCGGTGGTGCGGCCGAACTCGCTGTCCACGGAGGCCAGCGCGGCGGCGGCCTCCTCGGCGGCGTCCTCGTCGGTGGAGACGGTGCTGTCGGAGAGGATCAGGCTGTCGCTGTCCGGCGCCTGCTCATGCACCGCGATCCCCATGTCGTTGATCATGGCGATGATGTCTTCGATCTGCTCCGGATCGACGATGGTGTCGGGCAGGTGATCGTTGACCTCGGCGTAGGTCAGGAAGCCCTGCTCCTTGCCCTTGGCGATGAGCTCTTTGAGGCGTGACTGCTGTTCTGCGTGATCCATGGACATACTCGAGACTGAAAAATGGTCAGGGCGAAGCGAACCCCCTAGTTTAGCAGGGATAGGGGTTCGCTTCCATATTCTGGGCCCCGTTAGGGGCCGACACCGTGACGGGCCGAGAGCAGGCGCTTGAGTTCCTCCTTCTCAGCCGCACTCAGGTCTGCCGCCGAGGCCTTTTCCAGCAACTCGGAGGCGCGCTGTTCGTCGTGCAGGTGTCGGAGGCGGGTCAGGGCGTCGCTCAGCATGCGGGCGGGCGGGGCGTCCTCGGCGTCGGGCGGTTGCCACTGTGCCAATTTTAGTAGAAACCGCCCCTCGTCGCTGTCCCGCCAGCGTTCCAGGAGGCCTGCCGTGGTTAGATGGGGGCTCGCCCGCAGAGTTTCAATGACCTGGGCCAGCAATCTGGCCCCGGGCACGGGGCTCGCGGCCAGGTAGTCCCAGTCCTCGAGCCCGGCCGCCAGGCCCGGTTCGCGGACCAGCAGGGCCAGGGCCAAGCGGGCCGGGGTCATGGCCAGGCGTTGCGTCCCGGCGGCTGCGGGGCCTTCGCCCGGGCCGCGCTACGGGCTGATCGACCGCGCTCGGCGGCGGCTGGTCGTGGCCGGCGTGGGGCCTCGGTCTGGCGGGCGAACTGCTCCGGGGAGACGGCGCAGAGTCGGGCGAGATCGTTGACCAGCTGGGTCTTGAGCAGGCCCTCGGGGCATGGCCCTGAGGAGTTTCGCGCCTTCCGAGCCCCAGCCGGGGCACGGCCCTCCCGGGTGTGGGCGTCGTAGCGGGCCTTGAGTCCGTCCAGGAAGGTGTCGGAGAGGGCCTGGGCCGTCGCCTCCCGTTCCCGGAAGCCCTCGGCGCCCAGTGTGCGCACCAGGGTGTCCGGGTCCTCCCCCTCGGGCAGGAATAGGAAGGCGGCCTCGCGGCCGTCGCGCATCACCGGCAGGGCCTGTTCCAGGGCCCGCCAGGCGGCCTTGCGTCCGGCGGCGTCGCCGTCGAAACAGAACACCAGCCGGGGCACGACCCGGAACAGCCGCTCCAGGTGATCCCGGGTGGTTGACGTGCCCAGGGTCGCCACGGCGTGGGTGATGCCGTGCTGGGCCAGCGCGATCACGTCCATGTAGCCCTCCACCACCAGCAGTTGTTCCAGCCGGGTGGCGGCCTTGCGGGCCTCGAACAGGCCGTAGAGTTGCTGGCCCTTGTGGAATACGGGGGTTTCCGGGGAGTTGAGGTACTTGGGTTCGCCCTGGCCCAGGATGCGGCCACCGAAGCCGATGACCCGGCCGCGGGTGTCCCGGATGGGGAACATGATGCGGCCCCGGAAACGGTCGTAGACCTGGCCGCCTTCCTTGCGGATGGCGAGCCCCGCCTCGATCAGGGTCTTGTCGTCGAAGCGGGGGGAGAGGGTCGAGATGAGTCCGTCCCAGCGGTCCTCGGCAAAGCCCAGGCGAAAATCCCGGGCGATCTCGCCGGTCAGGCCGCGTTTCTTGAGGTAGTCCACGGCCTCGTGGCTGTGGCGCAGGGCGCGGACGTAGTGTTCCGCGGCCGCTTCCAGGGCATCGTAGAGGGGGCGGTGATCCTCGGCCCGTTCTCCCGTCCCCTGTTCCCGGGGCACTTCCATGCCCGCCAGGCGCGCCAGTTCCTCGATGGCCTCGGGAAAGGAGAGGTTGTCGTGCTCCATCAGGAAGGTGATGGCGGTGCCGTGGGCGCCGCAGCCGAAGCAGTGGTAGAACTGCTTGGTCGGGCTGACGAAGAAGGAGGGGGTCTTTTCCCCGTGGAAGGGGCAGCAGGCGGCGTACTCGCGCCCCTGCTTCTTCAGGGTGACGCGGCCATTGATGACCTCCACGATGTCCGTGCGGGCGAGGAGTTCATCGATGAAGTGCTGGGGGATCATTGAAGTCTCAAGTGGTTAGTAGCAAGTGGCAAGGAAAGGCCTTTCCTTGCCACTTGCCACTTGAGACTAGCCACTTCTCAGGCGGCCTGCCTGAGATTAGCGATCAGGCTGCGCAGTTCCGAGGCCTTGGGCTTGACCAGCCAGAAGTGGTGCAGCCAGGTGTCGAAGTGCTCCAGGATCTCCCGGCCCCAGTCGCTCTCGGTCTCGGCGACGTACTCGCGCAGCAGGTCTTCCAGGTAGTTGCGGTGGGCCTCCATGTACTCGGTGTCGAGCCGGTGCATGTCGATCAACTCGTTGTTCATGCGGTCCACGAAGCCGTTGTCCTGGTCCAGCACGAAGGCGAAGCCGCCGGTCATGCCGGCGCCGAAGTTCACGCCGGTGGGGCCGAGCACCACCATGACGCCGCCGGTCATGTATTCGCAGCCGTGGTCGCCCACGCCTTCCACTACGGCGATGGCACCGGAATTGCGCACGCCGAAGCGCTCGCCGGCCAGACCCGCGGCAAACAGCTTGCCGCCGGTGGCGCCGTACAGGCAGGTGTTGCCGATGATGGTGGTCTCCTGGCTCTTGAAGCGGCTGTCCCGGGGCGGACGGATCACCAGCTTGCCAGCCGCCATGCCCTTGCCCACGTAGTCGTTGGCATCGCCTTCCAGAACCATGTGCAGGCCACCGGCGTTCCACACGCCGAAGCTCTGGCCCGCCGTGCCCTTGAAGCGCACGGTGATGGGGGCGTCGGACATGCCGTAGTTGCCGTGTCGCAGGGCGATCTCGCCGGATACCCGGGCACCGATGGAGCGCTGGGTGTTGCGGATCTCGTAGCTGAACTCGCCGCCGGCCTTGCCTTCGATGGCGGACAGCATGTCGGCCACCATCTGCTCGGCCAGCTCGCCCTTGTCGAAGGGCGCGTTGTGGGGCTCCACGCAGAAGCGCGGCTTGTCCGCCGGCACGCCGCCGTCGGAGAGGATGGCGTCCAGGTTCAGGCCCTGCTGCTTGCCGGTCTCGCCGGGCAGGCGCTCCAGCAGATCGGTGCGCCCGATCAGGTCGGTCAGCGACTTCACCCCCAGCGAGGCCATCCACTCCCGGGTCTCCCGGGCCACGAACTGGAAGTAGTGCATGACCATCTCGGGCAGGCCGATGAAGTGGTTCATGCGCAGCACGTTGTCCTGAGTGGCCACGCCGGTGGCGCAGTTGTTCAGGTGGCAGATGCGCAGGTACTTGCAGCCCAGGGCCACCATGGGGCCGGTGCCGAAGCCGAAGCTCTCGGCGCCGAGGATGGCCGCCTTGATCACGTCCAGGCCGGTCTTGAGACCGCCGTCGGTCTGCAGGCGCACCTTGTCGCGCAGGTCATTGGCGCGCAGGGTTACCTGGGCCTCGGACAGGCCCAGCTCCCAGGGGGTGCCGGCGTACTTCACCGAGGTGAGCGGGCTCGCGCCGGTGCCGCCGTCGTAACCGGAGATGGTGATCAGGTCCGCATAGGCCTTGGCCACGCCCGCGGCCACGGTGCCGACACCGGCCTCTGAGACCAGCTTCACGGACACCAGGGCCTTGGGGTTGACCTGCTTCAGGTCGAAGATCAGCTGCGCCAGGTCCTCGATGGAGTAGATGTCGTGGTGCGGCGGCGGCGAGATGAGCGCAACACCCGGGCTGGAGTAGCGCAGCTCGGCGATCATGTTGTTCACCTTGTGGCCGGGCAGCTGGCCGCCCTCGCCGGGCTTGGCGCCCTGGGCGATCTTGATCTGCAGCACCTCGGCGTTGACCAGGTAGTGGGGCGTGACGCCGAAGCGGCCGGAGGCCACCTGCTTGATCTTGGACATGCGCTCGGTGCCGTAGCGCTCCACGGCCTCGCCGCCCTCGCCGGAGTTGGAGCGCCCGCCCAGACGGTTCATGGCGATGGCCAGGGCCTCGTGAGCCTCGGGGGAAAGCGCGCCCAGGCTCATGCCCGCGGAATCGAAGCGGGTGAGGATCTGCTCGATGGGCTCCACCTGGTCGAGCGGGATGGCGGCCATGTCGTCGCGCACCTTGAACAGGTCGCGCAGCACGGTCACCGGGCGCTCGTTCACCAGACGGGCGTATTCCTTGTAGGCGTTGTAGTCGCCGGTCTGCACCGCCTTGTGCAGGGTCTGGATCACGTCCGGGTTGTAGGCGTGATACTCGCCGCCGTGCACGTACTTGAGCAGGCCGCCCTGGCGCAGGGGCTTGCGGCGGTTCCAGGCCTCGGCGGCCAGGCGCTTCTGGTCGTCTTCCAGGTCGCCGAAGCCGGCGCCCTGGATGCGGCTCACGCTGTCCTTGAAGCACAGGTCCACCACCGCGTCGTCGAGACCCACGATCTCGAACAGCTGCGCGCCACGGTAGGAGGCGATGGTGGAGATACCCATCTTGGAAATGATCTTGAACAGGCCCTTGTTGATGCCCTTGCGGTAGTTCTGCGCCAGCTTGTCGGCGGGGACCTCGCTGATCTCCTTGCTGTCCACCATGCCCTGCAGGGACTCGTAGGCGAGGTAGGGGAACACGGCGGTGGCGCCGTAGCCGATGAGCACGGCGAAGTGGTGCGGGTCGCGCACCGTGTCGGTCTCCACCACGATGTTGGTGTCGCAGCGCAGGCCTTCACTGATCAGGCGGTGGTGCACCGCGCCGGTGGCCAGCAGGGCGTGCATGGGCAGACGATCCTGGCGGATCTCCCGGTCAGAGAGGACCAGGATCACGGTGCCGTCGCGCACCGCGGTCACGGCCTGGTCGCAGACGGTGCGGATCGCAGCCTCGAGACCCTGGGCGGGGTCGTAGTTCAGGTCGATGAGCGTGGAACGGTATTCATCACCGTTCAGGGCGCGCAGCTCCTGGAATTTCTCTTCGGACAGCACCGGGGAATCCACCAGCAGGCGCGCGGCGTGTTCCGGGGTCTCCTCGAACAGGTTGCGTTCCCGGCCCAGGCAGGTCTCCAGGGACATGACGATCTGCTCGCGCAGCGGGTCGATGGGCGGGTTGGTGACCTGGGCGAACTGCTGGCGGAAGTAGTCATAGAGCGAGCGCTCGGTGCGCGAGAGCACCGGCATGGGGGTGTCGTCGCCCATGGAGCCCACGGCCTCCTGGCCGGCCTCGGCCAGCACGCGCAGCACCTGGTCGCGCTCCTCGAAGGACACGCCGAACAGCTTTTCGTACACGTCCAGCTGCACGCTGCCCATGGGGGCACGCATCAGGGTCTGGTCGGAAAGCTGCGCCTTGAGGTGCCTGGCCTGGGCGCGCAGCCACTGCCGGTAGGGCTGGCGCTGGCTGTTGATGCGGTCGATCTCGTCGGGCAGCAGCAGCTTGCCGGTGGAGGTGTCCACGGCAAGCATCTGGCCCGGCTTGAGCCGGCCCTTGGCCACCACGGAGGCCGGGTCGTAGTCGTACACGCCGATCTCCGAGGCCAGGGTGATGTGGCGGTCATCGGTGATCACGTAGCGGGCCGGGCGCAGGCCGTTGCGGTCCAGGGTGCAGGCGGCATAGCGGCCGTCGGTGAGCACGATGCCGGCGGGGCCGTCCCAGGGCTCCATGTGCATGGAGTTGTATTCGTAGAAGGCGCGCAGGTCCGGATCCATGTGGGTGACGTTCTGCCAGGCCGGCGGGATCAGCAGACGCATGGCGCGGAACAGGTCCACGCCGCCGGCCAGCAGCACTTCCAGCATGTTGTCCAGGCTCTGGGAGTCGGAGCCCTCCATGTTCACCAGGGGCTGCAGCTCGGAGAGCTTGGGCAGGTTCGGAGAGGCGAACTTGTGGGCCCGGGCCAGGGCCCAGTTGCGGTTGCCCCGCACGGTGTTGATCTCGCCGTTGTGGGCCAGGAAACGGAACGGCTGGGCCAGGCGCCACTGGGGCCAGGTGTTGGTGGAGAAGCGCTGGTGGAACACGCAGATGGCGGTCTCCAGGCGCGGGTCGTTCAGGTCCTGGTAGAACACCGGCAGGTTTTCCGGCATCACCAGGCCCTTGTAGGAGACCACCTGGGCGGACAGGGTCGGCACGTAGAACACCGGGTCGTTCTTGAGCGCGACCTCGGTGCGGCGGCGGGCGATGAACAGGGCGCGCTCGAAGGCGGCGGCATCCATGTCCGCGCCGGCATTGACGAACACCTGCTCGATCACGGGCAGGGTCTTGAGTGCCTCGACGCCGCAGGCGGACTGGTCGGTGGGCACCACGCGCCAGCCGGCCACGCCCAGGCCCTCGGCCTCGAGATTCCGGTTCAGGGTGTCCCGGGCGGTTTGGGCCAGGGCGGGGTCGGTGTTCAGGAACACGATGCCGGTGGCGTACTGGCCGCCCAGTTCAAAGCCCGCCTCCCGGGCGATCTCGCGCAGGAAGGTATCGGGTTTCTTCATCAGCAGGCCGCAGCCGTCACCGGTCTTGCCGTCGGCGGCGATGGCACCACGGTGGGTCAGGCGGGCCAGGGCCTTGATGGCGGTATCCACCACCCAGTGGCTGGGCTTGTCGTCCATGTGCGCGATCAGGCCGAAGCCGCAGTTGTCGCGTTCGAACTCGGGGCGGTACAGACCGCCAGGGGTTGCGCTCATGTTGGTCACCGATGGATCTCCCACGCGCGTATCCCGGGATGCAAAAGCCCCGGGATGACGGATTTCGACTGTTTCGAGAGGCCGGCTCAAAAAGCCACGGCCAAAAGGATCGACAGTATAGAGGGGCGAAGGGGGTGGTTCAAATAAGTAGCAAGTGGCGAGTGGTTAGTGGCAAGGAAAAACCACAAATCTATCAGGCTTTCTGCGTTTCCTTGCCACTCGCCACTTGAGACTTGCCACTGTCCCAGGCCTGCGTCAGCGGGCCTGGGACATCGCCTGCTGGATGGAGCCGAACGTGCGTACCCAGGGCTGGTTGCGGCGCACCTCCGCGGGGAGGGTGGCGATGGCGGCCCGCGCGGCGTCGGCGTCGGGGTAGCTGCCCACCACCAGCACATACCAGTCGGCGCCGTTGCGCTGGGTGCGGAACCAGGCCACATCGCCTTGCAGGGCCTGATCCCGGGCATAGTTGCGCAGGGCCTGCAGCTCGCTCAGGCCGAGGACCTGGATGGTGTAGCGGCCGGCGGGCTGTTCGCGTAGCCAGGTGGCATCCAGCAGGCCGGTGGGCCTGGGGGCCGGTGCCGGAGCAGGCGCGGCAGGGGCAGGCGCGGCGGGGGGCGGTGCCGGGGCTGCGGGGGGGCTGGAAGGTGGCGTCTGCGGTGCGGGCTGCAGCGGTGCGCTGGCAGGGGCTTCGGGCGTTGCTTCCGCGACCGGGGGCGGGACGGATTCCGGCTCCGGTTCGGCCATCGGGGCGGGTTCCTCAATGGGCGGTTCGGGCAGTGCGGGCGGCGGCGGGGGCGTTACCAGGGGGCGGGGTTCGGGCAGTACCAGCAGTTCCCGGGTCTCCAGGGCGTCGTCGCCGTCGGAGCCGAGGATGTTGATGACGGTGATGACCATGCCCACCAGCACCACGGCGGCCACCGCCGGCACGAACCAGCGCTGCTTCCACGGCGGCGTCGCGGCTGTCTGCGCCATCGGGCCGGCGCCTGCGGTGCCCGTCGCGCCCAGCTGCAGGAGGGCGCGGTTGGCGGCGGCATTGATGCTCAGGGGCAGTCCGCCGCTTTCCAGGTGGATCGCCTGGGCCTGCTCGCCGGACAGCATGTCCGGGTTGTCGGCGCCGGCCACCTGGAGCCGGTGGCGCAGGTAGGCCTCGGTCTGCTCGCGGGTCAGGGGGCGTAGTTGCACGCTGATGTGAGCCTCGCTGGGCTGGTCGCCGGCGTTGGCCTGTTCCAGCAGCAGTTCCAGGCGCGGCTCACCCACCAGCAGGATGCCCGGCGCGTGATCGCACAGGGTGTGGGTCTGGCGGCGCAGCTTGAGCAGTTCGGCCAGCGCGCCGGATTCGATGTGGTGGGCGTCGTCGATGACCAGCACCGGCCGCTTGCTACCCTGCGCGATGGCACACAGCATTTCGGCCAGGGGTGTCTCCTCGTCGGAGTCGGTGCGTTCGCCCCAGAACTGGCGGATGGTGTAGTCGATGGCAGCGAAGCTGGTGCCCGGGCGGGCCTTGAAGGCGCAGAAGTCCAGGGTCTCGGCGCTCCGGGAGAGCAGACGCAGCAGCTGGGTGCTCTTGCCGGCGCCCAGGTCACCCTTGAACACCAGCAGGTTGTCGTCCTTGTGCAGGTGGTCGAGCAGCACACCCAGGGGCATGTCCAGGGCCGGGTCGGTGTAGAGGAAGGTGTCGCCGGCGACGGCGTCGAAGGGCTGTTGTTCCAGCCCGTGCCGCAGCAGGCAGTCCATGGGAAGGGGCGCGGTGTGAATCGACTCGGCGGACTGCGTCATGTCAGGGTCTCGGGATGGAACAGGCGGGCGTGTTCGGCGATGGCAAAGCGGTCGGTCATGCCGGCGATGTAGTCGGCCACGGCCCGGGCGCGGCCTGCCTGTCCGTGGGACTCGGCCCTGCGGCTGACCTCTTGCTGGTGTTCGGGGGGCAGCAGAGCGATGTCCTCCAGGTAGGCGGTGAACAGGCGCCGGATCAGTTCGGCGGCCTTGCCGGTCATGTGCCGGACCCGTTCGTGGCGGTACAGATGCTCGCGCAGGAAGCGCTTGAGTTCAAGGCTGTCGGCGCGCATTTGTGGACTGAAGCCGATCAATGCCTCGGCCTGCAGGCGCACTTCATCGGGGCTCTTCGGTGAGGCGGCCTCGATGCGCGCGCGGCTGGTGTTGACCAGGTCGCCGACCAGTTCATTGATCATGCGCCGGATGATCTCGTGGCGCAGGCGCTTGGCGTCCAGGGCGGGGTGTTCGCGATTCACCGCATCGTACTGGCGCCGGAACAGTCGGGTGTCGAGCAGCTGCTCGAGCGTGATGAGTCCGGCGCGCAGGCCATCATCCACGTCATGGTTGTTGTAGGCGATCTCGTCGGCCAGGTTGGTGAGCTGGGCCTCGAGACCTGGCTCGCGTTTGTGGATGAAGCGTTCGCCCACGTCGCCCAGGGTGTACGCGATGCGCAGGTTGCAGTGCTTGAGAATACCCTCGCGGGTCTCGAAGGTGAGATTCAGTCCATCGAAACTGGCATAGCGCCGTTCCAGTTCGTCCACCACGCGCAGGGACTGGAGGTTGTGCTCGAAGCCGCCGTAGTCGGCCATGCACGTGTTGAGCGCGTCCTGACCCGCGTGGCCGAAGGGTGTGTGCCCCATGTCGTGGGCCAGGGCGATGGCCTCGGTAAGGTCCTCGTTCAGATGCAGTACCCGGGCGATGGAGCGGGCGATCTGCGCCACTTCCAGGGAGTGGGTCAGGCGGGTGCGGAACAGGTCGCCCTCATGATTGACGAATACCTGGGTCTTGTATTCCAGACGGCGGAAGGCGGTGGAGTGAATGATGCGGTCCCGGTCGCGCTGGTATTCGCTGCGGTACTGGGGCGGGGGTTCCGGATGGCGACGCCCTCGGCTGGTGGCGTCGCTGGCGGCGTAGGGGGCGAGGGTCCTGTCATCCATGTGGGAAGTGAGAAGTAGGAAGTGGGAGGTGGGAAGAATTTCGCACTTCTCAATTCCCACTTCCTACCTGATTCAGCGTGGCGTCCAGGGCCGCTGGATCGAAATCGGCGGTAACCACCGCCTCGCCGATGCCGCGCAACAGTACCAGGCGTAGCTGGCCGTCCAGGACCTTCTTGTCCACGGACATGAGTTCCGCGAAACGCTCCGCGGTGATCTCGGGAGGCGGCTCGACCGGCAAGCCTGCCCTGGCGATCAGCGCCTCGGTGCGATGCAGATCCTCCGCATCCAGCCAGCCCAGGCGCCGGGACATGCGCGCGGCCATGACCATGCCCGTGGCCACGCCCTCGCCATGCAGCCACACACCATAGCCCATGCCGGTCTCGATGGCGTGGCCGAAGGTATGGCCCAGGTTGAGGATGGCGCGGCGTCCGCCTTCCCGCTCGTCCTCGGCCACCACCTGGGCCTTGTCATGGCAGGAGCGGTGAATGGCATAGGCCAGGGCCTCGGGGTCGCGGGCCAGCAGGCGGTCCATGTTTGCTTCCAGCCAGTCGAAGAACGGCCGGTCGCAGATCAGCCCGTACTTGATGACCTCGGCAATGCCGGCACGCAGTTCCCGGTCCGGCAGGGTGTCCAGGGTGTCGGTGTCGATCACCACGCAGCGGGGCTGGTGGAAGGCGCCGATCATGTTCTTGCCCAGCGGATGGTTGACGCCGGTCTTGCCACCCACGGAGGAGTCCACCTGGGAAAGCAGGGTGGTGGGCACCTGGATGAAGTCCACACCCCGCTGATAGCTGGCCGCGGCAAAGCCGGTGATGTCGCCGATCACGCCGCCGCCCAGGGCCACCAGGGTCGCCTTGCGGTCGAAGCGAGCCTCGAGCAGGGCGGTATAGACCTGATTGAGGGTCTCCATGGTCTTGTATTCCTCCCCGTCGGGCAGGATGACCGCCTCCACTCGGAAGTCACCCAAAGTGCGCTTGAGGCGGTCCAGGTAGAGGGGGGCGACGGTCTCATTAGTGACGATCATCACCCGCTTGCCACGGATGCGCGGCGCGAAGCGGGTCGGATCGTCCAGCAGGCCACGGCCGATGTGGATGGGGTAGCTGCGGTCGCCGAGTTCTACGGTGAGGGTCTGCATGGGCAGGCTGGATCAGACAGGATGGACAGGATTGTCCAAGATTAACAGGATTTGACCGGGTTGGCTGGCGAAACAGGGGTTGTTTCACCCCTTCAGCCGTCGCCCTGTGGTTCTGTGTTGCTGTCGTCCTGTGGAATACTGTCCTTGTTATTCATGCGGTAGTACCGCGAGATCTCCTGCACCACTTTGCGGATGGAATCCCGGTCGGTATCCACGGTCAGCTCTGCGATCTCCCGGTACAGGGGGTCGCGGATGCGCATGAGCTCCTCCAGCCGGGCGCGGGGGTTTTCCGTCTGCAGCAGAGGCCTGTTGCGGTCCCGGGCAGTGCGGCGCAACTGGGTCTTGACAGAAGTCTTCAGGTAAACCACCAGGCCGCAGTCCCTGAGCAGGGCGCGATTCTGCGGCCGCATCACCGCGCCGCCGCCGGTGGCCAGCACGATGCCCTGCTCGGTGCACAACTCCTCGAGCATGGCGGACTCCCGGTTGCGGAAACCCTCTTCACCCTCGAATTCGAAGATGGTGGGGATATCCACCCCGGTGCGCTTCTCGATCTCCTTGTCGCTGTCCCGGAAGGGCAGGTGCAGGGCAGCGGCCAGCTGGCGTCCGATGGTGGACTTGCCAGCGCCCATGGGGCCGATGAGGATGATGTTGCTGGTCTGGGTCATGGTTTCAAAACACGACGCCCGCCGAGTGGCGGGCGTCGTGGTTCATCAGGCGTTGCCGATTCTCAACGGTTGAGGGCCGTCTCCTCGATTACCTTCGGGGTCACGAAGATCAGCAGTTCCGCCTTGCGGGTGGATTTGCCGGTGCGTCGGAACAGGTGGCGGATGCCAGGCAGATCGCCAAAGAAGGGCACCT
This sequence comes from Thioalkalivibrio sulfidiphilus HL-EbGr7, assembly GCF_000021985.1. NCBI lineage: Bacteria > Pseudomonadati > Pseudomonadota > Gammaproteobacteria > Chromatiales > Ectothiorhodospiraceae > Thioalkalivibrio > Thioalkalivibrio sulfidiphilus. The sequence goes on along the minus strand of NC_011901.1, from coordinate 3,170,689 downwards.
TCTCCAGGGTCTCCAGACTGTCGATCTCGTAGACACCGCCCAGCACCACGGTCTCGCCATTGCGCACGAACACCTGGGTCTCCACCTCGCGGGTTTCGATGGAGGGGGTGCCCTGCACCACCAGCGTGCCCGGGTTGTCTTTGTTCACCCTGATATTGAGGATGATGTTGCCGTTGGGGGTGATCTGAGGGGTGACCTCCGTGGCCAGCACAGCCTCGATGAACTGTACCGCTGTGGCGCCGCTTGAGGTGGCCTCCTGGTAGGGGATGCGCTCACCCTGCTGAATGCGGGCGGTCTGGCCGTTGGCGGTGATCACCCGCGGGCTGGAGATGATCTCGCCGCGGCCTTCCACTTGCAGTGCGGAGATCTCCAGGTCCAGCAGCACGTCGGGACGCAGGATGGACAGGGCGATGCTGCCGGCGCTGGGTGAGATGACGGGAAGGTTGGTGTTCAGGCGGTTCAATAGACTCAATTCGTCACCCCGGATCATCTCCGTGGTACCCGACAGGTTGCCGGTGGTGAAGGTCTGGGTCCGCCCGGTCTGCCCCACGCCGGTCACGCCAAAGCGGGCGCCCAGGTCACGGGCGAAATCATCGCTGGCGATCACGATGCGGGTCTCGATCAGCACCTGCTGGACTGGAATGTCGAGCCGGTCGATCAGACGACGGATATCTGCCAACTTGGCCTCGGTGTCCTGCACCAGCAGAGTGTTGGTGCGGTTGTCCACAGTCAGGCTGCCGCGATCGGACAGGAAGGTGGTGCGGTCACTTCTGATGATGGAAGCGACGTCATCTGCACGGGCGTAGTTCACCTGGATGAACTCAGCACGCAGCGGGGCCAGTTCTTCCACCTGCTTGCGGCTTTCCATTTCCAGCTTCTCCCGGGCGGCAATCTCTTCCGTGGGGGCGACAAAGATCACATTGCCGGCCTCACGCATGCCCAGGCCCTTGGAGCGCAGGATGATGTCCAGGGCCTGGTCCCAGGGTACGTTGCGCAGGCGCAGGGTGATGTTGCCGGTGACCGAGTCGCTCACCACCACGTTCAGGTCGGTGAAATCGGCGATCAACTGCAGCACCGAGCGAACCTCGATGTCCTGGAAGTTCAGGGACAGGCGTTCGCCTGTGTAGGTGAATCGGTCGCGCTGAATCTCCTCGGCCTCGGCCTCGGTGATCGGCTTGACTTCCAGGACATAACGGTTTTCCACCTGGTAGGAGAGGGTGTCGTATCTGCCCGTGGCAGCCACGACCATGCGAACCCGGTCGGACTCTCGAATTGTATCGATGGTCTGCACCGGGGTCGCGAAGTCGATCACGTCCAGACGGCGCTCCAGGTCCTCGGGCAGGCCGGTACGCAGGAAGTTGAGCTCGATGCGGCCCGCCTGCTCACGGACATCCACGCGGGTCCTGGGATCGGTGAGGTGCACCACGACCCGACCCTCACCCTCGGCGCCGCGGCGGAAGTCCACGTTGCTGATTCGGATCTCGCCGGTAGCCGCTCGGGCAGTGGCCGCAGCAGCGGTCTGGGTCGCTGTGGCGGCAGGGGCGCCGGCATCAGGCGACAGGGTCAGTACCAGTTCGTTGCCGCGCACCTGGGTCTCGAACGCCATCATGCGCACCAGATTGACCACCACGCGGGTGCGGTCGCGGGCTTCCGCGGTGGAGATGGAGCGTGCCAGCCCGACACCGATGTCCTGGTTGCGCTGGGCCAGTCCGATACGGGTGTCAGGAAAGTCCAGGGCGATGCGCGCCGGGTTGTCGATGGTGAAGCTGGTCGGCTCTCCCGGCTGGCTGGCAAAGCCCATGGTCACCTGGAGCCGGTCACCCGGCAGGGTGGTGTAGGTGATGCGCTCGAGCACGTTGCCCTGGGCCAGTGCCGGGCTGCTGATGGCTGCCAGCAGCAGACACAGCGCGAAGAAGGTGATGGTGTTGCGCATCAGGCCCGTGCCAGATGCCTTCACAGGCGTCCGGTTGCGGTGGGGGAGGCAGGTGAGTGTCGCCAGTCTCATAACGTCGGTTCCTCGTTTCTTATTCGCTGAGCGCAACGGAGCCGGCTCGCTCCATGTATCCGCCGAAGCCGTCCGGGACGATCTCGGTCAGATCGACACCGCTTTCACTGATTCGGGTGATGCGTCCATGGTTCTGTCCCATGTAATTGCCCTGGGTGACCCGCTGGATGGTGCGATCCGGCGTGCGGATCAGCGCCCAGGTGGTGCCATCCTGCTGCAGAGTGCCCACCATGCGCAGGGTGTCCAGGGGGAAGTTTTCCAGGTATTCCTGGGGTCTGTTCGGGTCGATGCTGATCGTGCTGGTGGAAACCGGCCTCTGCGGTGCCGCGCGGGTGATGATCACAGAGGCGTCGAAGGGATCCCGTTCATGCCCCGGATAGACGAAGACCTCCTGGGGCTGGACCTCGGGAATCGGCTCGATACGTCCACCGGGGCGGGCCTTGGTCTGTTCCACGTACTGTTGCAGATCGTTCATGCCGCTGCCGCAGCCGGTCAGGGAGGCCACCAGCAGCACGGTTGCGGAGATGGCAACGCCCAGTCGCGTCGCGTAGGCGGTTGACGCGGTATGAAGATCAGCCATCGGTCTCATCCAGGTAGCGGTAGGTCTTGGCGGTGGCTTCCATGGTCAGCCGGGTGCCGTCCTGTGTAGGGCGGATCACCACGTCGTGCAGGGTCACGATGCGCGGCAGGCTGGCTACGCCGCTGGTGAATTCGGCCATCTGTTCGTAGCTACCATGCATGCGCAGCTGTATGGGGGCTTCGGCATAGAAGCCGCGGCGCTGTTCGGCCTGGGGGCGGAACAGGTCGATCTCCAGGCCGCTGGCCAATGCTGTCTGGGAGATGTCGACCAGCAGGCTGGGGATCTCGGTGCGGCTCGGCAACTGGCGCAGCATGGTGCCGAAGGTGCGCTGCATTTCCTCCAGCTGATCCTTGTAGGCCTGCAGGTTGGCGGCGCGGCGCTGGCGGGTCTCGAAGGTCTGGCGCAGCTGGGTTTCCTGGGCCTGTACCCGGTCCAGTTGTTCCAGCTGGTCCTTGATGACGAACCAGTACCCGACGCCCAGGATGGCGATGACCACGATGGCAATGGCAATCCCTTTGACCGCGGCTGGGGCCGTGCCAATGGTCTTGAGGTCAATGTTGTTCAGATCCTGGAGGTTCACGACGCCCCCTCTTCGTTGTCCTTCTTGGGTGTAGCCTGGCGTACGTTGAGGACGAAGTCCCTGATGCGGGTGCCTTGGGATGGTCTGAAGTAGTTGTGTATTTCTGGCTGACTTCAGCCCCTGCCGATTTTAAAAGCGGCAAATCGATCAAAAACGCTCAGATCACCCGCTTATTTCTGTGTTTTTAGCCGCCGCGAGCACCTCGCGGCAGCCATTTTCCACATTACAGGCGCACCTCTCCTGCATTCGCCAGTAAATGTCGGCGCGCCATCCACAGGTTCGACAGAGCGAACAGTGTCACCAGTTGCGCCGTGTTTTTGGCCAAGCCGCGAAAGCGCACCTTGGTGTAACCGAACTGGCGCTTGATTACCCGGAACGGATGCTCGACCTTGGCGCGCACCTGAGCCTTGGCCTTTTCAATCTTGCGCTTGGCTTTGTACAGCACGCTGCGCTTATCGAGTTTTTTGTAGGTGCTGCGGCGTGCCGCCACCTGCCAGATAACTTCACGTCCTTCATGCTCGGGCCGCTTTTCGACACCGGTGTAGCCTGCATCGGCGCAGACCACGTTTTCGTCGCCATGCAGCAATTTGTCCACCTGGGTGACATCCGCCACATTGGCCGCCGTGCCCACTACGCTGTGCACCAGACCCGATTCGTCATCGGCGCCGATGTGGGCCTTCATGCCAAAATAATACTGGTTTCCCTTCTTGGTCTGGTGCATTTCCGGGTCGCGCTTGCCGTCCTTGTTCTTGGTCGAACTGGGCGCATTGATCAGCGTTGCATCGACGATGGTGCCCTGGCGCAGCGACAGGCCGCGGTCGCCCAGATAGCCATTGATGACAGCGAGGATGCCGGCCGCCAGCTCGTGTTTCTCCAGCAAGCGGCGGAAGTTGAGAATGGTGGTTTCGTCGGGGATGCGCTCCAGGTTCAGCCCGGCAAACTGGCGCAGGATCGTGGTTTCGTACAGCGCTTCCTCCATCGCTGGATCGCTGTAGCCGAACCAGTTCTGCAGCAGATGCACACGCAGCATCGCCATCAACGGGTAGGCCGGACGGCCACCTTCACCCTTCGGATAATGTGGCTCGATCAAAGCAATCAAGCCCTTCCACGGCACCACCCGATCCATCTCGATCAGGAACAACTCCTTGCGGGTTTGCTTGCGCTTGCCAGCGTACTCGGCGTCGGCGAAGGTCATCTGCTTCATCGGGAAACTCGGTGGGTGGGGTCGCGGTATTTTGCCAAATCAGAAAGTCTTTTTCAGAGTTTCCCTTGCTGTTCCCGGGTTTCGATCACCTGAAGGCTGGGCTCCCCGAACCAGGGGGATGCCTCCAGGTTGCGCATCATGGCGGAGATGCGTGCGTTGGACTCAGCCCGGCCGCGCAGCGTCAGGTTGTTGCCGCGCTGCTCTATGGCGGTGTAGAAGGTGCCGTCGGGCAACTGCACCACCAGCTCGTCGAACAACCTGACCACCACCGGGCGGCTGCTCTGCAGCTCCTGGATGATGGTCATGCGGTCGATCAGCGCCTTCTTGGTGGCTTCAAGGTCGCGGATCTCGGCGATCTGGCGGTCGAGAATGCGGATCTCGTTCTGCAGGAAGGCATTGCGTGCCTGCTGATGCTCGATCAGACCATTGACATGGATATGACCCAGAAATACGGCCAGCGCGGCGACCGCGGCGGCGACGCCCGCGAGGATGCCGAATTCCTTCTGCTGTTCCTTGCGCCGCTGTGCGCGCCACGGGAGCAGGTTGATATGGGACATCAGTCGAAGCTCCTCATGGCCAGGCCGCAGGCGATCATGAGCGAGGGGGCATCATTGCCGAGTCGCTGCGGGTTGACGCGGGTACTCAGGGACATGCGCCCGAAGGGGTTGGCGATCAGGGTGCGGGTGCCGAGCCGCGATTCGATCAGTTCGTCCACGCCGGGGATCGCGGCGCAGCCTCCGGCGAGTACGATCTGATCCACGTGGTTGTGCTGGCTGGCGGCGTAGAAGAACTGCAGGAAACGACCCACCTGCTGCACCATGGTGTCCTTGAAGGGTTCCAGCACCTCGGGGGCGTAGTTGTCCGGCAGGCCGCCCTCCTTCTTGGCCAGGCCGGCCTCGTCATAGGACAGGCCGTAGCGGCGCATGATCTCCTCGGTGAGCTGCTTGCCACCGAAGGTCTGTTCGCGGGTGTAGATGAGCTTGCTGTCGCTGAGGATGTTGATGCTGGTCATGGTGGCGCCGATGTCGATCACCGCCACGGTGCCCGTCGCGTCCACATCCTCCATCTGCGCGAGCAGCAGGGGGTAGGTGTGCTCGATGGCATAGGCCTCGACATCCATGACCACGGGTTCCAGGCCGGCCAGTTCGGCGGCGCTTACCCGCAGCTCCACGTTTTCACTGCGGGAGGCGGAGAGCAGGACGTCCACGGTCTCGGGGTTCTTGGCACTGGGGCCCAGCACCTCGAAATCCAGGTTGACCTCTTCCAGGGCGTAGGGGATGTACTGATCCGCCTCGATCTGGATCTGGCCTTCCATCTCATCCTCCTTGATGGAGGCGGGCATGGTGATCACCTTGGTGATCACGGCGGAGGAGGGTACGGCCATGGCGCAGGTGCGGGTCTTGCTCCCGGAACGCTTGTGGGCCTTCTTGATGGCATCGCCCACGGCCTCGGGTTCCTGGATGTTCTTTTCCACCACGGCGTTGGCCGGCAGCGGCTCAACGGCGTAGCTTTCAACCCGGTATTTGCCGCCGGACTGGCTGAGTTCCACCAGCTTGACCGAGGTCGAGCTGATGTCGATGCCCAGCAAGGGCGGCTTCTTGCGGCTGAACCCTATCACGGCGCTCCCTTTCTCTTCTGGCCCGGCCAGATCCGGGGGATATCTCGTTCGGTCGCGGGGCTGGACCCCGGCGCTTGAGACACTCCGGGCAGGGCGTCGTTTGCTACGAATCGCCGTGCGCGTGATGGTGTCGAGAGATTCCCTGTCGTTATGTCGTTATTCTTTGCGGCTAGGTATAACTTATATTTTTTCTAGATACTAGTCCCAACCCCATAAAAATACTAGCTTATATTTGTGCAAAATCTGGCCGACTTCCCACTTGTCCTGAGCAACGGTATCATTTGACCGACATCATGCCCCTTCGCGGCCCTGCGGCCCTGTCCTCATCATGCGCTTTGTTCTGAATGTTCTCCGCTGGGGTGTGACTACCCTGTTCGCCCTGTTCTTCGTCGGCGTGCTGGTGGTAGCCGGTGCCTATCTATATGTAGCCCCGGACATGCCCGAGGTGGACAGTCTGCGTGAGGTTCGGCTGCAGGTTCCCCTGCGGGTCTTCAGTCAGGACGGCCTCATGATCGCCGAGTATGGCGAGCAGCGCCGTGAGCCCCTGCGCCTGGAGGACATGCCCGAGCCCCTGGTCCAGGCCTTTCTGGCCGCCGAGGATGACCGTTTCTACCGCCACCCCGGGGTGGATTATCACGGCCTGCTGCGGGCGGCGGTGAATCTGATCACCACCGGCGAGAAGACCCAGGGCGGCAGCACCATCACCATGCAGCTGGCGCGCAACTTCTTCCTGACCCGCGACCGCACCTATACCCGCAAGATCACCGAGATCTTCCTCTCCTTCCGTATCGAGCGCGAGCTCAGCAAGGACGAGATCCTCGAGCTGTACCTGAACAAGATTTACCTCGGTCAGCGGGCCTACGGGGTCGGCGCCGCAGCTCAGGTCTATTACGGCGTCCCGGTCGCTGAGCTCAGCCTGGACCAGATGGCCACCATCGCCGGCCTGCCCAAGGCGCCATCCACCACCAACCCGGTGACCAGCCCGCGGCGCGCCGAGATACGGCGCAACTATGTCCTCGGGCGCATGCGCGATCTGGGCATGATCGACGAGGAGACCTTCGCCGAGGCGCGCGCCAGGCCGGTGGTGGCCCGCCTGCACAACCCGGTGGTGCAACTGGAGGCCGCCTATGTGGGCGAGATGGTGCGTCAGGAGATGCTGGCTCGCTTTGGCGAGGCTGCCTACACCGAGGGTTTCCGCGTCCACACGACCCTGGACAGCCGCCTGCAGCGCACTGCCAACAACGCCCTGCGCAACGGCCTGATGGAGTACGACCGCCGCCATGGCTATCGCGGCCCGGAGGCGCGTATTGACCTGTCCGAGCATGCCGATGACGCCGCCCTGGACAGGGTGCTGGGCCAGGTGGCGCGGGTCGGTGGCCGGCTCTGGCCGGGGGTCGTGACCCGGGTGACTGCCGAGACTGCGGAGGTCTACCTGGGCTCGGGCAGTCGGGTGCCCCTGAACCTGGAGGCGGTGTCCTGGGCGCGTCCCTATATTGATGTATCCCGTACGGGACCCGTGCCGGAACGGGTGAGCGACGTGCTCAGCGCCGGTGACCTGGTGCGGGTGGAGCGTCAGGGGGATGTGTCATGGCGCCTGGCCCAGATGCCCGTTGTGGGTGGCGCCCTGGTGTCCCTGGACCCCCGGGACGGCTCCATCATCGCCCTGGTGGGGGGCTACGACTTCTTCCAGGCCAGTTTCAACCGTGCCGTGCAGGCCTCGCGTCAGCCGGGTTCCGCCTTCAAGCCCTTCATCTATTCCGCAGCCCTGGAGCGCGGCTATTCGCCGGCGAGCCTGATCAACGACGCCCCGGTGGTGTTCGAGGATCCCGCCCTGGAGGATACCTGGAGGCCCACCAATTACAGCGGCCGCTTCTATGGCCCCACCCGCCTGCGAGAGGCCCTGACCGAATCGCGCAACCTGGTCTCCATCCGGCTGCTGCATGCCATCGGGGTGCGTTATGCCCACGATTACGTCTCCAGCCGTTTTGGCCTGGATCCTTCCCGCCATCCGCGGGACCTGTCCCTGGCCCTGGGCAGCGGTGCCGTCACGCCTCTGGAGATGACCGCCGCGTATGCGGTGTTTGCCAACGGCGGCTATCGTATCGAACCCTGGTTCATCGAGCGTATCGAGGGACCCGATGGCGAGATCCTGGAACAGGCCAACCCGATCCGGGTCTGCGAGGCCCCCTGCGAACCACAACAGCGGGCCGAATTGCAGGTGGCGGCCATGGGGGCGGGCGAGGTCGCCGAGCCGCTGGTGGCCGATGAGTTGCGGGTGGCGGAGAGGGTGCTTTCACCCGCCAATGCCTACCAGATGGTGAGCATGATGCGCGACGTGATCCAGGACGGGACCGCGCGCCGTGCCCGGGCCCTGGCCCGTGAGGACATCGCCGGCAAGACCGGCACCACCAACGATCTGCGCGACGCCTGGTTCAGCGGCTTCAATGGGGAGGTGGTGACCACCGCCTGGGTCGGCTTTGACGACAACTCGCCGCTGGGTCCCCGGGAGTCCGGGGGCGCGACCGCCCTGCCCATGTGGATCGAATACATGCGCGAGGCCCTGTCAGGCCGTCCTTTGCGCGTCATGGATGAGCCCGAGGGTATGGTGACGGTACGCATCGATGCCGAGACCGGTGGCCTGGCCACCGCCCGAACCCGGCGCGCCCTGTTTGAGACCTTCACGCCCGAACAGGTACCGGAGGCGCAGGACGGCGTGCCCGCGCCCGCTGGCGAGATGCCTGGGGCCGGGCAGGACGAAGTACGCCCCGAGTTCCTGTTCTGAGCCCCGCGTCAACTCGCATTCTGCCGCATCGACGCATACGTCGCATGGTGATCCCCGCCGTTCGCGGGGTAGACTGAACCGGGATTTCCCCGGTATCCGGAGTCGTTCCATGTCCACCAATGATCTCAGAGTACGCCAGCTCATCATGGAGGAGGCGGCGCGCATCATCCTGGACGAAGGTGTGGCCGATTACGGGCTTGCCAAGCGCAAGGCCGCCGAGCGACTGGGCGCCGGGCAGACTCGCAACCTGCCGCGCAACGTGGAGATCGAGGAGGCGGTGCATGCCCGCCAGCGGCTGTTCGAGGACGATGCCAGCCGCGAGGCGCTGACACGGCTGCGCGAGGCGGCTGTGCAGGCCATGGAACTGCTGGCCCCGTTCGAGCCGCGCCTGGTGGGGCCGGTGCTGGAGGGTCTGGTCAACGGGCGCGAAGAGATCACCCTGCACCTGTTCGCCGACAGCGTGGAGGAGGTGATCTTCCACCTGGAGGATCGGGGTATCCGCTGGCGCGGTGACGAACGTCGCATGCGTTCGGGACAGGGTTACGTGTTCTACCCGGTGATTGCCTTCTCCGGCCCGGGTGCCGACGTGGAGGCCGTGGTGTTCCCCGTCAAGGGCATCCGCCAGGCGCCGCCCAGTCCGGTGGATGGCAAGCCCATGCGCCGGGCGGGGATCAAGGAGGTCAGGGGGCTGCTGGGAAGTGAGAAGTGTGAATTGGGAAGTGGGAATTGAAAGCCTTCACTTCGCACCTCCCAATTCACACTTCTTACTTTTAACTTCCTACTTCATACCGGCCTTGTGCACCTCATCCACCAGGGCCGCGACCTTCTCCGGGTCGATGCCCGGGTGGATGCCGTGGCCCAGATTGAAGACATGGCCGCTGCCGGGGCCGAAGTCCTCGACCACCTTGCGGGCGGCTGCGCGCACGCGCTCGGCGGAGGCGTAGAGTACCGCCGGATCCAGGTTGCCCTGCAGCGCCACCCGGTCGCCGACGCGCCGGCGCGCCTCGCCGATGTTCACCGTCCAGTCCAGTCCCAGGGCGTCGCAGCCGGTTTCCGCCATGACCTCCAGCCAGGCGCCGCCGCCCTTGGTGAACAGGGTCACGGGCACGCGCCGACCCTCGTGCTCCCGGGTCAGTCCCGCCACGATGCGCTGCATGTAGGCGAGTGAGAACTCCCGGTAGCCCTCGGGGGTCAGGCTGCCGCCCCAGGTGTCGAACACCATCACCGCCTGGGCGCCGGCGGCGATCTGTGCGTTCAGGTACACGGTGACCGCCTCGGCCAGCACCCCCAGCAGGTGGTGCAGGGTGGACGGATCGTCGTAGAGCATGCCCTTGATGCGGGCGAATTCCTTGGAAGAACCGCCTTCCACCATGTAGGTGGCCAGGGTCCAGGGGCTGCCGGAGAAGCCGATCAGGGGCACCCGTCCGTCCAGTTCGCGGCGGATCAAGCGCACCGCGTCGGTGACGTAGCGCAGTTCAGTCTCGGGATCGGGCACGCCCAGGGCGCGAATGGCGGCGGCGTCCTGTACCGGGCGCTCGAAGCGCGGGCCTTCCCCTTCGGAGAAATACAGGCCCAGGCCCATGGCGTCGGGGATGGTGAGGATGTCGGAGAACAGGATGGCCGCATCCAGGGGGAAGCGCTCCAGGGGCTGAAGCGTGACCTCGCAGGCCATCTCCGGGCTCTGGCACAGATCCATGAAGCTGCCCGCCCGGGCCCGGGTGGCCCGGTACTCGGGCAGATAACGGCCCGCCTGACGCATGATCCACACGGGCGTGGTGTCCACGGGTTCGCGCAACAGGGCACGCAGCAGGCGATCGTTTTTCAGTTCATTCATAACGTCAGTAGCCAGTGGCTGGTCTCAAGTGGCAAGGAACAGCCTTGTGACCCCGGATATTCGGGAGGGCAAGGAAGTGGTTTTGCCATGCAACTAGCCACTTGCCACTTGCCACTGCTTTACACTCCAAGGTAATCCAGGATGCCTTCCGCGGCCTGGCGACCCTCGAACACGGCGGTGACCACCAGGTCGGAGCCGCGCACCATGTCGCCGCCGGCGAACACCTTGGGATTGGCGGTCTGGAAGGCATGCTTGCCGTCGGCGGGCGCCGTGACCCGGCCGCCCTCGTCCAAAGTGATGCCGAACTCGGCGAACCAGGGGGAAGGGCTTGGGCGGAAGCCGAAGGCGATGATCACCCGGTCGGCGGGGATCACTTCCTCGGAGCCGGGCACAGGCTCGGGACGGCGGCGGCCACGCTCGTCAGGCGCGCCCAGCTGGGTGGTGACCACCTTGACGCCTTCCACGCGGCCGTTGCCGACGATCTCCACCGGCTGGCGGTTCCACAGGAACTGCACGCCCTCTTCCTTGGCATTGACCACCTCGCGGCGGGAACCGGGCATGTTCTCCTCGTCGCGGCGGTAGGCGCAGGTGACCTTCGCGGCGCCCTGGCGCACGGAGGTGCGGTTGCAGTCCATGGCGGTGTCGCCACCGCCCAGCACCACCACCCGCTGGTCCTTCATGTCGATGAACTCGTCGGCGGAGCGCTCGAAGCCCATCTCCCGGTTGATGTTGGAGATCAGGAAGGGCAGGGCCTCGTGCACGCCGGGCAGGTCCTCGCCGGGGAAACCGCCCTTCATGTAGGTGTAGGTGCCCATGCCCAGGAACACGGCATCGTACTCGTCCAGCAGCTGCTGGAAGGGGACGTCGCGGCCGATCTCGGTGTTGAGCCGGAACTTCACGCCCATCTCCTCCATCAGCTGGCGGCGGGTCTTGACCACGTCCTTTTCCAGTTTGAAGGGAGGGATGCCGAAGGTGAGCAGGCCGCCGATCTCCGGGTAGCGGTCGAACACCACCGCCTCCACGCCGTTGCGGGTGAGCACGTCGGCGCAACCCAGGCCCGCCGGGCCCGCGCCCACGATGGCCACGCGCTTGCCGGTGGCCACCACGCCGGACAGGTCCGGGCGCCAGCCGGCCTTCAGGGCCTCGTCGGTGATGTATTTTTCGATGGAGCCGATGGTGACGGCGCCGAAGCCGTCATTGAGGGTGCAGGCGCCCTCGCACAGGCGGTCCTGGGGGCAGACGCGGCCGCAGATCTCCGGCAGGGAGTTGGTCTTGTGGGACATCTCCGCGGCCTCGAACAGGTTGCCTTCGGCCACCAGCTTGAGCCAGTTGGGGATGTAGTTGTGGACCGGGCACTTCCACTCGCAGTAGGGGTTGCCGCAGGCCAGGCAGCGGCCGGACTGGTGCTTGGCGGTCTCCGGGTCAAACTGCCCGTAGATCTCCTTGAACTCGTGGATGCGCACCTGCGCCGGGGTCTTCTTCGGGTCCTGGCGGGGGATTTCGAGGAACTGCATCGGGTTGGCCATGACGGATACCTGTAAGCCGTGTCGCACGTTTAGGCACCGTCGCGCACCGCGGGTGCCTGTCAATCACATCAAGCATGAATGCGCCGGTTGGCGGTGTGCAACCCCAGGGGCGCTGGGGTTGCCGGGCGGGTCAGGCGAGGCGGGCCTTCACCTGGGCACTGACCGCCGCCATGTCGGCGCGGCCCTGGATCCGGGGCTTGATCAAGCCCATGACCTGGCCCATGTCACGCACGGAGCTGGCGCCGGTCTCGCTGATGGCCGCGTCGATCATCGCCGTGATCTCGCCCTCGGATAGGGGTTCGGGCAGATAGGACTGGATGACCTCCAGTTCCCGCACCTCTACGTCAGCCAGGTCGTCCCGGCCCGCGCCCCGGTACTGCTCGATGGATTCCCGGCGCTGCTTGACCATCTTGTCGAGCACGGCCAGCACCTGGGTGTCGTCCAGGGATACGCGGGTATCCACTTCCACCTGCTTCACGGCGGCGAGCATCAGGCGAATGGTGCCCAGCCGAGGCTTGTCGCCGGCGCGCATGGCCGACTTCATGTCCTCGGTGATGCGGGCCTTCAGCGGGCTGTCGGTGGACATGGTCCGGGCTCTCCGGGGCGGGTTCGCGTCAAGGCGAACCCCGAGTCAGTCGGTCGAGACTTAGTACAGGCGCTCGCGGCGAGCCACTTCCTTGGACACGCGCTTGGCCTGGCGCTTGACGGCGGCAGCGGCCTTGCGCTTGCGGATCTCGGTGGGCTTTTCGTAGAACTCGCGACGACGGACTTCGGTCAGCACACCGGCCTTTTCACAGGTGCGCTTGAAGCGGCGCAGGGCCACCTCGAAGGGTTCGTTTTCTTTGACGCGTACGTGAGGCATCAGATCATCCTGTCAGGGTTAGACGTTCAACGCCCCGGCTTCCGGGGACAGAGAATCGCGCATTATAAGGATTCATCCGGGAAATGCCAAAGTTTCCGTGTGCGCCGGGTGAGGGGCCGTCGTGCCCGGGATGAACAGGATTTTTCGGGGTTCACATGGCTATAATGATCGGCCGATCGCCTGCGGCGACTGGCTTGATGGGTGTCGCCCGGGTTTGATCGGGCCACCTTGCCCCGATTTGCTTGTCATCTTCTTGATTTGCTTCTGAATCCGGACCCCTGAATGCGCATCCTGGGTATCGAGACCTCCTGTGATGAGACCGGCGTGGCGGTGATCGATGCCGAGCGCGGGCTGCTGTCCCATGCCCTCTACAGCCAGGTGGCCCTGCACGCGGAATACGGCGGCGTCGTGCCGGAGCTGGCCTCCCGGGACCATATCCGCAAGCTGCTGCCCCTGGTGCGCCAGGCCCTGGACGGGGCGGACACCGCCGCCTCGGATCTCACCGGCATCGCCTATACCTCGGGCCCCGGCCTGCTGGGTGCGCTGCTGGTGGGTGCCGGGGTGGCGCGCAGTCTCGCCTGGGCCTGGGGCCTGCCCGCCGTGGGCGTGCACCACATGGAGGGGCACCTGCTCGCGCCCCTGCTGGGCGATGAACCGCCCGAGTTTCCCTTCCTGGCCCTGCTGGTCTCCGGCGGGCATACCATGCTGGTGGACGTGCAGGGGGTGGGGCGTTACCGGATCCTGGGCGAGAGCCTGGACGACGCCGCCGGCGAGGCCTTCGACAAGACCGCCAAGCTGCTCGGGCTGAGCTACCCCGGCGGCCCGGCCCTGGCGGCCCTGGCGGAACGGGGTGATCCGGCGCGTTTCAGCTTTCCCCGCCCCATGACCGACCGCCCGGGCCTGGACTTCAGTTTCTCCGGGCTCAAGACCCGGGCCCTGACCACCCTGCGCGAGACGCGCACCGAGCAGGACCGGGCCGACGTGGCGCGGGCCTTCGAGGAGGCGGTGGTGGATACCCTGGTGATCAAGTGTCTGCGGGCGGTGCAGGAGACCGGGGCTGAGCGCCTGGTGGTGGCCGGTGGCGTGGGCGCCAACCGCCGCCTGCGGCAGCGGCTCAAGGAAGCGGTGGGCGCCGAGGGCGCCAGCGTGCACTACCCGCCATTCGAGTTCTGCACCGACAACGGCGCCATGATTGCCCTGGCGGGGTTGATGCGTTTCCAGGCGGGTGCGGGCGAGGACCTGACCATCCGGGCGCGCGCCCGGTGGAACCTGGAGTCGAAGTCGGAAGTGTGAATTGGGAAGTGTGAAGTAAAGGGTTTCAGTTCCCAATTCACACTTCCGACTTGTTCTTAGTCTTGTTGCCGATCTTCGGTTCCTCGCCGCGCAGCAGGCGGCGGATGTTTGCCCGGTGGCGCCAGTAAATCAGCGCGGCGAGCAGCACGCCGGCGGCCACGTACCAGCGCTCGCCGGTGAGCAGATACATGTACACCGGCGTCAGGGTGGCGGCGGTCAGGGCGGACAGGGATGAGATCCGGCTGATGGCGGCCACGATCAGCCAGGTGGCCAGGGCGGCGAGCCCGACCCAGGCCTGGATGCCCAGGATCACGCCCAGCGCCGTGGCCACACCCTTGCCACCCCGGAAGCCGTGGTAGACGGGAAAGAGATGCCCCAGGAAGGCGGCCAGGGCCACGGCGGCGATCCAGACCGGTTCGAGCCCCAGTGCGTGGGCGACGAGCACCGGCACCAGCCCCTTGAGCAGATCCCCCAGCAGGGTGATGATGGCCGCCCCCTTGCGCCCGGTGCGCAGCACATTGGTGGCGCCGGGATTGCCGGAGCCCTGGCTGCGGGGGTCAGGCAGGCCGGCCAGGCGGCAGACCAGGATGGCGGTGGACACCGAGCCCAGCAGGTAGGCGCCGAGGACCAGGGCTGAGGCCAGCAACATGAGACAGATCCCTTAGAGAATTTGAATGATGTGGGTTGAAGCTGTGGACAACAGGACTGGGCATGATACCCGAGTTGGGCGGGGCGGCAATCCGTGAGCCGGGAATCTGCCGCGGGCATGCCGCCGACCCTGTTGTGCATCCATGGCTGGGGGCTCAATGGTTCGGTCTGGCAGGATCTGGCCGGCGCCCTGGCCGGGCGTGCCCGGGTGCTGGCCCCGGACCTGCCTGGGCATGGCGCCCGGGCCGGTGAAGGCCGTTTCGGCGGCCTCGAGGCCGTGGCGGACGAGCTGGCCGCCGGGCTGGACGCGCGTGTCTGTGTGGTGGGTTGGTCACTGGGCGGGCTGCTGGCCCTGAGCCTGGCGCGGCGTCATCCCGACAAGGTGTCTTCCCTGGTGCTGCTGGCCGCCACCCCCCGTTTCGTGCGCGCCCCCGACTGGCCCCACGCCATGGATCCCGGGGTGCTGGCGGACTTCGCCCGGGATCTGGCGGGCGACTTTTCGTCCACCCTGGCCCGGTTTCTCGCCCTGCAGTTTCTCGGCGCGCCCGGTCGCGGCGAGGCCCTGCGCACCCTGAAGGCCCGTTGCCTGGCCATGCCGCCCGCGCCGGGGGGCCTGGCGGAAGGGCTCGAGATCCTGCGGGGCACGGATCTGCGTGCCGAACTCGCCGGCCTTACGGCGCCGGTACATGGCCTGTTCGGCGATCTGGATACCCTGGTACCGGTGGCCGTGGTCCCGGACCTGCAGCGGCTGCGGCCGGACATGTCGGTGCATGTGCTGCGCGGGGCGGGGCATGCACCCCTGCTGACCCATGTGCAGGAGGTGGCGGATCGCCTGCTGGAGTGGTGCGATGGCGCTTGACGAACCCTACCGCCTCGACAAGCGCCGGGTGCGGGCCACCTTCGAGCGGGCAGCCAGCGGGTATGATCGCACGGCCGTGCTGCAGCACGAGGTCTGTGACCGCCTGCTGGAACGCCTGGACCTGGTGAGGCTGTCCCCCGCCCGGGTTCTGGACATCGGCACGGGCACAGGGCGCGCTGCCCGGGGCCTGCGCAGCCACTACAAGCGGTCTCTGGTGTGCGGGCTGGATCTGTCCGAGGCCATGCTCCACCAGGCGCGCCGCGCTGCCGGCTGGTGGCGCCGCCCGGTGTGGGTGGCCGGCGACGCGGAGCGCCTGCCCTTCGCCGACGGGGTCTTCGACCTGGTCGTGTCCAGTCTCGCGCTGCAATGGTGCGATGACCTGGACCGCACCTTCGCCGGCGTGCGGCGTGCGCTTGCCCCCGGCGGGTTGTTCCAGTTCAGTACCTTCGGGCCCGACACCCTGCGAGAGCTGCGCGAGGCCTGGCGCCGGGTGGACCCCGAGGGTACCCACGTCAATCGTTTCCTGGACATGCATGACATCGGCGACGCCCTGGTGCGTGCCGGGTTCGCGGACCCGGTGATGGACATGGAAATGATGACGGTCACCTACGCCGAACTGGGCCAGCTGATGCATGACCTGCGCGCCATCGGCGCCAGCAACGCCAATGCCGGCCGGCCTCGGGGACTCACGCCCCGTTCCCGGCTGCAGGCGCTGGAAGCCGCCTACGAGGTCTTCCGTCGGGAAGACGGCAGTCTGCCGGCCAGCTACGAGGTCATCTACGGCCACGCCTGGGCGCCGAATGTCCCTGTGGTGGGGCCTGCCGGCCGCCCCGAGCGCTTCATTCCCATCAAGCCCGAATCCTGATCGGGCGGCGGGGCGGACTGCCGCCCCGTTTTTCCTGTGAGCAAACCCCGCTCTGTCCCTCTGTGGTCAGGCATTCACGGCCTGCGCCAGCGCTGATTTCTTCAATTTCTATCCGTTATTGGGATGTCATCCCTGAAAAAAAACAAATAGGTGCTATAAGAATTAAATTGGTTTCTAAGGGCTGGAAGCCTTGGAAAATAAGAAAAAGGGCTGGTCTCGAGGTTTTTCATTATAAGCAGCATTAAAAATATTGATTTTAATGCCGCCCGGATAACCTCTAGATTCCCGAAACATAAGAATTATAAAAGGGCTGCTGTACGCGAGGCTCATGATCTGATGCGAGTCGTCACTCCTGAAAGCGAAGCCAGCGAACGTCGTTTCGTGATTCGCCCCAATCGCTCCCTGAGTCTGGGTGGCAATCTCCTGTTCATCGCCGTGGTGGCGCTGGCACTCGGGATCATTGCGGCGGTGTTCGTCAGCGCCGGCTACTGGGTGGTCGCGCCGTTTGCGGGTCTGGAACTCCTGGTGATCATCCTGGCGGTACTGAGTCTGTACCGGCGCGGACTGATCACGGAAATCATCGATATCACCGCCCGGGCGGTCACCGTGTCGGTGGTCGGCAGGCGCTTTGAGCGTTCCACGCGCCTGCCGCGGGAGGATTCCAGGGTGGTGCTCAGGCCCCCGCCCTGGCGAGGTCATCCCAGTCGGCTGTTCCTGGCGGCCCGCGATGTCTGGGTCGAGGTGGGCAGTTGCCTGCGTGAAGACGAGCGGCGCGGACTGGCAAGCGCCCTGCGCTCCGCCATCTACGGGCCTGTGGTCGTCAGATGAAGTATCGAGCGGCCGCGCCTAGTGCGGTCGGTCGGGTGTTGATGGAAATGGGGGAGTCCTTCGTGGGGTGGACGCCGGGGTCATCCGGAGCCGCTGCGAGCACGAAGACCAGCCTTGAATAATAACTAAGCAGGACGAGGAGCCTCATGTTGGCCACCAAGCGATCACGATCCAGATCCCTTCTTGCCGCTGCCCTGGCGGTCACCGGTTTCGGTGCCACTGCGGCCGCGGACGAGGTGCAGCGTTGGGGAATCAACTTCCCCCCGCCGGCTTCCACCACGGCGCAGGAGATCTATGACATTCACATGCTCACCATGGGCATCGCCACGATCTTGCTGGTGATCATCTTCGCCGTGGTGATCTACTCCCTGATCGTTCACCGCAAGTCCCGGGGCTATCCCGCCGACCAGCGTTTCCATGAAACCTGGTTCGGTCGCTGGTCCTGGGTGTTCGTGCCCGTGATGGTGCTCGGGGTGGACCTGACCATTGCCGGCGCGGCCCAGAAGACCCTCGAGCGGGTCTGGGTGGTGCCCCAGGATCAGCCGCTCCTGGATGTGAAGGTGATCGGTCACCAGTGGTACTGGGAGTTCGTCTACCTGGATCACGACGTGAAGATCGAGAGCCGCTACGTGCCCAAGGAGGAGGCGGGCATCCACTACCTGCGTGAAGTGGATAACCGGCTGGTGCTGCCGACCCACCAGCGGG